>NZ_CP144906.1:2185000-2533333 GCF_036699995.1 Clostridium beijerinckii
CCGGCGAAGTTGTAGTGCGAGTGAAGATGCTCGCTACCCGCGATTGGACGGAAAGACCCCGTAGAGCTTTACTGTAGCTTAGCATTGAATTTCGGTATTGTCTGTACAGGATAGGTGGGAGACTGGGAAACTAGGGCGTCAGCCTTGGTGGAGTCGTTGTTGGGATACCACCCTGATAGTATTGAAGTTCTAACTGGATGCCATGAAACTGGTGACAGGACATTGTTAGGTGGGCAGTTTGACTGGGGCGGTCGCCTCCTAAAATGTAACGGAGGCGCCCAAAGGTTCCCTCAGAACGGTCGGAAATCGTTCGAAGAGTGTAAAGGCAGAAGGGAGCCTGACTGCGACACCTACAAGTGGAGCAGGGACGAAAGTCGGGCTTAGTGATCCGGTGGTACCTCGTGGGAGGGCCATCGCTCAACGGATAAAAGCTACCTCGGGGATAACAGGCTGATCTCCCCCAAGAGTTCACATCGACGGGGAGGTTTGGCACCTCGATGTCGGCTCGTCGCATCCTGGGGCTGAAGTAGGTCCCAAGGGTTGGGCTGTTCGCCCATTAAAGCGGCACGCGAGCTGGGTTCAGAACGTCGTGAGACAGTTCGGTCCCTATCCGTCGCGGGCGTAGGAAATTTGAGAGGAGCTGTCCTTAGTACGAGAGGACCGGGATGGACTGACCTATGGTGTACCAGTTGTTTCGCCAGAAGCATAGCTGGGTAGCTAAGTCGGGAAGGGATAAACGCTGAAAGCATCTAAGTGTGAAGCCCACCTCAAGATGAGATTTCCCATAGCATAAGCTAGTAAGACCCCTTGAAGACTACAAGGTTGATAGGTCAGAGGTGTAAGTATGGTAACATATTTAGCTGACTGATACTAATAGGTCGAGGGCTTGACCAATATAATCAAGTTGTAATATACATTAATAGAGGAAGCTCGACTCACTGGCGTTCGCTGAGTAAGTTCGAGTATCCAAATATAAAATTTGGACTCTCACTTATGTGCAATTTTGAAAGAACAAATTCTTTCAAATAGCGTTCCGCGATAGCTCAATGGTGGAGCACTCGGCTGTTAACCGATAGGTTGGAGGTTCGAGTCCTCTTCGCGGAGCCAATATCTCGTGATGATGGCATAGAGGTAACACTCCTTCCCATTTCGAACAGGAAAGTTAAGGTCTATAGCGCCGATGGTACTGCATGGGAGACTGTGTGGCAGAGTAGGACGTTGCGAGGTAAGTATTAAAGATAGTCATAATGGCTGTCTTTTTTTTATACAGAAATTATGAAATAAATAGTATATTTATCATAAGAAGGGGTGCTTTAATTGTATATAAGTGAAACAAGGATTGTAGTAAGATATGCAGAAACAGATAAAATGGGAATTGTTCACCATTCTAATTACTTTATTTGGTTTGAGGCAGGGAGAACTGATTTCATAAAAGGAAGTAATATAAGTTACAGTGAAATGGAGGAAAATGGCATACTAATACCTTTATCTGAAAGTAATTGTAAATATATTATAGGAGCAAAATATGAAGATGAATTAATCATAAAAACATGGGTTAAGCAACTAACACCTGTTAAGGTAGAGTTTAATTATTCCGTTATCAGAGAAAATGATCAAAAAGAAATTGCTAAAGGAAGTACATTACATGTTTTTGTTAACAATGACTTTAAGATAATTAACTTAAAGAAGGTCAATAAAGAAATATTTAATAAGTTAGAATCTTTAATATAAAATATATCGTGTTGTGAATCTTGAAGATCATATCTTAAATTAAGAATTTTAGATATGATCTTTGTTTTGTAGCAGGTTTATTCATTAACCAATACTTTTACGATTTCTCCAATATAAATTGTGTGATAATCTTTTTCAGGATAAATTTTCTCATCAAAAGAAGGATTATCAAAGTTTTCAGGTTTAATTTCTGTATGATACATTTTTTTGCATACTACCACCATTTTAGCTTCTTTAAAGTAAGTATTATTCTCATCAAAAATTGGAGTTAAATTTGCTTTTTCAACTTTGTTATTATCTCGTCCAGAAAGACTTCCACAAATATTTAAAGCTTTTCTGTATTCTTCGCTAAAAAATGATAATGTAAATGTATCATTTGAATCTACAAATTGTTTTGTGTAACGTCCAGGTCTAATGTATACAGTAGCTGAGTTTTTACCCCAGAATACGCCTAGTCCTCCCCAACTTGCAGTCATGGTATTAAATTTATTTTCAGTACCAGCTGTGATTAATAACCACTCGTGTCCGATGAGAGTGAATGGATTTATATTTAGGTTTTTAATTTCAATTTCTTTGAATGACATATGCTTGCCTCCTATAAATTTTTTTATTTAATAATTTATACTTATTTTAAAGCTATTATAATAAAAGTTCAATTACATAATTTAAAATTTTATATAATTACTTAAATCAATTTTTTAGGAAATCAATAAGTGTTTTAGCGGCTATTGAAAGATTATTTGAATTTTTATAGATCACACCTATATATCTGGGAGGGATCTCATCTTTTAGAGGAATTTCTAAAAGGATTTTATTTTCAAGCTCATCATTTAAAAACTCTTTTATAACAGAAGTAATACCAAGTCCCATTTTTGCGCATTCAATTAAAAAATCCATATTGCTGGCTTCAATATCTGGAATGATATTGATATTATGTTTATTAAAATAGCTTTCTATATGTTCTCGTGTAGCGTTAGGATTTTCAAGAAGCATAAAAGATCCTTCAGCTAATGTATCATCAGCAGAATTCAAGTTTAGTTTTTCTAAATAAGTACCACTTGCTACTAAGATATCTTGAATTTTGCAAAGCCTTATAAAATTAAGATCATCTTGGGTGGAAGTAGTACCGATTATGCCTAAATCTAATTTCTCTTCTTGAACTAACTTTATTGTATCCAAAGTAGGTTTATTTATTATCTTGGTCTTAAAATAAGGATATTCTTTTATAAATTCTCGAAATCTAGGTAAAAAATAATTTTTCCCAATGGTTGTGCTTACACCCAAGTTAATTGTACCAGTTTCTTTATTTTTTAGCTTTTCCAAAATATTCTCTCCAAGGTTAAGTTCATCAAAAGCGTTTTCTATGTGATCAAATAATATTTTTCCTTCTGGTGTTAGGGTCACACCTTTTGAACTTCTCGAAAATAAGGTTACATTAAAAGAAGTTTCTAATGTTTTTATTGATTTACTTACAGCAGGTTGAGAAACAAAAAGAATTTCAGCTGCACGGGATATATTCTTACATTTGGCCACTGTGAGAAAGACTTTATAAAGATTTAGATCAAAAATCATAGTATAACTCCTAATTATAGTATTCATAACTAATATATATTTTTATTATACATTAAGACAAGCTAAAATAGTAATAAGCTAGAAAAATATTTGAATTTATATTAAAAATATAAAAGAAAGGAAGAATATATTATGAAGATTGGAATAATTGGAATGGGAGCGATAGGTGGGTATATTGCTGCTATGCTTTGTAGAAGTAAAGAAAATGTTAATGTTGTAGCGTATGGAAAAACATTAAATAAAATAAAGACTGATGGAATTTCATTGAAAAGTGAAATAAATGGAAGTTTTACTGTTTTTCCTACACTTGCAACAGATGATTCAGATGATATTGGTGTTGTTGACATTATCTTTGTTTGCGTAAAAGGATATTCTTTAAAGGCGGCAGCAAAAGCAATTTTACCTATGGTAGGTGATCATACTTTAATTATTCCTATAATTAATGGGGTAGACGGCGGAAATAAGCTATATTCTTACTTAAGAAAAGGAAAAGTAACAGATGCTATTATGTCAATTAGCTCAAAAATTGAAGGTGATGGAGTTATTAAGCATACTAGCCAAAATACTAGAATATTTATATCATCTAATAAAAAACGCCCTATGTATAAAAGAGATTTAGAACGGATCTATAATGTTTTGACTAAATCAAATATTTTATGTGAGGTAAGAAGAGATGCAGAAATTTTTGCATGGAATAACTACGTATTTAATTGTGCTTTTAATATAACTGATTCATACTACGATGTGAAAGTAAAAGGAATATTAGAAGATAAAATGAAATTTGAAACATTTTGTAATGTAGCAAAGGAATGTGAAGAAGTTGCTAGAAGTAAGGGAATAAATCTTCATCCTAATATTTATGAGAATGCAATCAATACACTAAAAAGCTTATCTAAAAAAAGTATAAGTTCAATGCATAGAGATGTTGTATCTGGGAAAAAATTTGAGCTTGAATTATTTTGTGGCGATTTATGT
This sequence comes from Clostridium beijerinckii, assembly GCF_036699995.1. Lineage (NCBI taxonomy): Bacteria > Bacillati > Bacillota > Clostridia > Eubacteriales > Clostridiaceae > Clostridium > Clostridium beijerinckii. The sequence goes on from NZ_CP144906.1 coordinate 2,189,279, forward strand.
AGGATGGGAAAAGATTTGGGAGTTCCTACCCCTTATACTCAAAAAGCTTATGAAAAGCTAAGAGTTTTACAACCTGTGTAAGATATTCTGAAGAATATATAATAGGTATGCAATGCATTTTCTTAAACAATTCATTTATGGTTCACGAATATGATTATTTAGCAGGAAATAAGATTAATCCTTAAAAATTCACTAGTGTGTTATAATATTAGCAAATATAATAATAGTTTATTATTTTGACTTATTTATGGAGGTGAATTTTTAGTGTGATTTAATTCTTGCACTAAGATATATTATGGATTATAAGAATAAAGTATGCGTAATTACTGGAGGAGCTTTGGGGATAGGAAGATGCTTAACAAGAGAATTTTCAAATGTCGGTGCTAAAGTTATCTTCATTGATAAAAATAAAGAAGCAGGGAATGAAAACGTAGAATATATAAAAAGAAAAGGTGGAGAAGTTGAATTCTTTTTAGGCGATATTGCAGAAGAGGATACTTTATATAAGTTTGCAGAGTTTATAATAAAAAGATATACACATATAGATTACCTCATTAATAATGCTTGCCTTAATAAAAAAGGAATTATTTCTAAATGTTCATATGAAGATTTTAATTATGTACTCAAAGTTGGAGTAACCGCGCCATACATATTAACCCAGTTACTTATGAATAATTTTAATAAAAATGGTGCAATTGTAAATATTTCATCTACTAGAGCCTATATGTCACAATCTGATACAGAAAGTTATACAGCTGCTAAAGGCGGAATTTTGGCATTGACTCATGGACTTTCTGTTAGTCTTTCTAATAAAGTCAGGGTGAATTCGATTAGCCCAGGTTGGATTGATACAGGTGCTTATTATGATGAAGAATATGTACCAAAGTATAGTGAGAGTGATTTATTGCAGCATCCATCAGGCAGAATAGGGAATCCAAAAGATATAGCGAGAGCAGCTATGTTTTTGTGTAATGAAGAAAATAGCTTTATTAATGGAGAAAATATTAATATAGATGGCGGAATGACAAAACTTATGATATATAACGATGATAATGGATGGAGATATGATAATAATTAGTATTTAATACGTTATAAAAATATTTTAAATCTTATGTATATAGAAGTTATTTTCTATATGTATAAGATTTTTTTTCGGATTTACATATTTATAATTAGGTGCTGGAATAAACTTCAAATATAAAACATAGTATAAAGTAGAGTAACTAAAGGAGGAATAAGAGATGAATTTTTTACTTACTAAGCTAAATGATACTTTTAGGGATAAGAAAGCCTATTTTTTCATTGTACTGATAATGTTTTGTTTAGGAATATCTTTTGGGCTTTACACTGTTAAATATATGGGGGAATCAGATAAAACGGATTTAACAAATTATTTTTTTAGTTTTACTAATTCTATAGGTAGCCATCCTATTAATTATGGAAATTTATTATTCGAGGTTATAAAGAAAAATATACTAATTATTATACCTATATTTATATTAGGTTTAACTTTTTTTGGAGCTCCTGTAATATTAATTTTGGACTTATTAAAAGGTTTTACATTAGGGTATACTTTTTCTTTCATGATAACTACGTTTCAAGGAAAAGGGATTGGACTAGCCTTAGTATCTATTGTTCCTCAGAATTTAATATATATTCCATGTTTTATAGCATTAAGTGTTATTAGTTTATCTATGTCTGCAGAAAGGTTTAAGGGAAGATTTTTCAAACATGGAAAGATAAAAGATCCTTTTCTAGATGGTGTATTAAATAAATTAATTGTAATCCTAATATTATTTGTAATAGGTATATTAGTTGAAACTTATATATCACCGTCTCTGATAAGATTTGTGGCTAATAAATTCTATTTATAAAACAAAAGATGATTTTAAATAAGGAAGGAAAAATGACGATTTGGTCGAATGCTAATCATAATCAATGGTATAGGAGTTAATAATGATAAATAGTATAAATAATTATAAAAATTATTTGTTTGAGAGTGGTAAAAGTGAGAATACTATATATGCATATGTAACAGATGTTAGTCTCTATCTAAAATTCTTAAATAGAAAAAAGATAGATTTATATGAAAGTGATAAATCAACAGTTATGTCATATATACAAAATCTCACTAATCAAGGAAAATCAGAAAGATCTATAAATAGAATAGTTATAAGCCTAAGGAATTTCTATTCATATTTGAAAAGTGAAACTTTAATTAAGGAAGTTCCTAAAATTGAATATAAGAGTTCAAAAAATAATAGAAAATTGCCACAAATTTTGACCATTGAAGAAGTAGATAAGATAATTAGAATAGTAGAAAAAGACTGCTCAAAAGGAATTCGTGATAATGCATTGTTAGAGTTGATGTACGCTACTGGAATGAAAGTTTCAGAACTTATTGCATTAAATGTAGATGATGTCAATCTTGATTTAAATTTTGTAAAATGTACAGATAACAAGCATTATGAAAGGCTTATTCCTATAGGAAGAAGTGCTTGTAAAGCATTAACAGAATATCTAAGCATAAGGTATAAGATAGCGCAGTGCGGTGTTTCTAACCTTTTTGTGAATTTAAATGGTAATAAGCTTACAAGACAAGGTATTTGGAGAATTGTTAAAGAATACTCTAGAAAAGCTGGTATAGATAAAGACGTTAATTTAAACACTTTCAGACATTCATTTGCTGTTCATCTTCTTCAAAATGGAGCAAATGTTAGGGCTGTTCAGAAGTTACTCGGTAATCAGGTATTAACATATATGGATACGTACTATGAGATAATCAATAATGATAAAATAAACTATATATACATGCATACTCATCCAAGAGCTTGAGAATAGTTATTTGTACAAGGAATTAATTAAAAATATTACGGGAGTTTCCACCCGTTTGCCACCACTTATCAAATTGGTGGCAAGTTTTATTTAAGGATGAATTTTTGTGTTTGTAGATTAATATTTATTTATTAAAATTTACAGAAGGAATATTCCAACTTTTGTATAATTAACTTATATGAGAGGAGGCAATATTTATGGTCAAAAAGGAAAGGTGCATATGGATAGAGTAGCCTTTATATACAATTAGCTGTATAAGAGGAGAAAGCTTTATATACAATTAGTTATATAAGAGGAGGAAGATTAATGTTATTAAGTTCAATACAGAAATGCTCTAAGTGTGATATAAGTTTTGCATGGGAATACACGACTCCAGAAACAGACAGAGTATTGAATTTTGAAGGAGAGACTTCATCAATAGCTAGTGCTAAACTAGTAAGTGCTAAAGAGGGGAAATATGATATTAAAGTGAAATGTCCCAAATGTAAAGCTTTAAATAAGTTTTATATTATTGTGCCAAGGTGTAATAATGAGAAATGATATAGAGAGTAAACTTAACTAAGAACTCTAGAAATAGGGTTCTTTTTGACGTTATAAAATTTTATTTTAAATTTAAATTCATATAGAAAAAGTATAGAAGTAACTTAATAATAATATTTATAGATGATTGTGGTTATAGGTAATTAATGGTATAATCTTAAATGCAATTTTAATTAATGATAGATTGGGGAGGAATTTTTTATGCATCCAACAAGCACTACAATATTAAGTGCCATACTAATTATAGTATATTTAATATTATCAATAGTAATATTTGCTTTATCAATATATGCATTCATATTATTTATAAAGCTAGCTAATAGAGGTATAAGAGCGCTTGACATTTATATAGGAGAAAAAGAAGGACATGCAAAGGGAGATTATTATATAAATAGCAACAAATATGAAAATTATTAATAATTATCAATTTTATTGAGAGCATATATAAGCAGGTGAGATAATGAATGATAAAGAAATTGATGATATGTTTTTTCAAATTTATGATTACGAATGGCTTGACAATCAATATAAAGAAGTAGCTAGAAAGTCGTCAGCGTATATTGGCTTTAGATTGTATATAAAGCTTAAAACACTTATCACTTCGGTTTTAAATATAAAAACATGATATTTATTATAAATAAGATAAACTGTAATAATGCTTTAGCATTATTATTTAAAACTATAAAAACAAAGAGCAGCATACATAGGGGTAATATGAATGTTGCTCTTTGTTCTTTATATTATAGGGTAAATATTTATGAAAAAAAGATTTTATTAACTTTATGTACTTATTTTAGTATATCATTGTGTCAGTATGATGGCAGACTAAAAAAATAAAAGAAAAATTATAACCTTTTTAATAGCAATTTTAGATTTGAATAAATTATTTATGGTTATTTTAAAGTAATATGGAATTAGAATACTAATTTATAATTGTATTGTACATGCTGAGTTAGTAAATACTATTAGTAACATATATTAGGGATTACAAATAGCTAAATTAGTATAAATAATGTTGTATATTGTAGTGAAATGATTCTGGGGAAATTATACAATAAAGTAAGAGGAAATATATAAATTATTACGAAAAAATACATAATTTATATTTAAGTCGAACTTCTGTGCAATAAGTAAAATAAATAGGATATTCTTATACAAATGTAAATTAATCTAGCTATAGGAGGAAAAAATATATGAGAAAAAATTATAGGTATAATAAAAGTAAAGATAATAACATAAAAAAAGCTAGAATAATTATTTTATTTATGACTATAGTTTTTTTAATAGTCGGAGGTAGCTCTCTCATTGCAGCGAAGTTTTTCCAAAATAGACAAGAAGTACAAGCACTTGATGACACTAAGCAAAGTGGAGATTCAGATTCAAATTCAAATGATAAAAAGGATAACCGAGATTCTCTGAATGTTGAGAGTAATTCAGAAGTAGAAGATTCTTCATTTATTGAAAAGTATTTGAATCAGCAAATGAAGGGGCAAAAGCCAGATGGAGCAGACGGTAAGAAAGTAGTATATTTAACATTTGATGATGGTCCATCGGAAACAGTTACACCTCAAATATTAGATGTTTTGAAGTCGGAGAATGTGCATGCAACATTCTTTATTGTGGGAAAATCACTAGATAAAGATGAGAACACTAAAAATATAGTTAAACGAGAATTATCTGAAGGAAATTCTATAGGTAATCATACTTATTCACATAATTATAATTATTTATATCCAAATGGAAAGATAAACTTATGGAATTGTATGTCTGACATTGAAAAAACAAATGAGTCACTAAAAAAGGTTTTAGGAGAAGATTTTTCAACTAGAGCTATTAGATTTCCGGGTGGGCATATGACTTGGAAGAATAAAGATTCAGTTGGTATGGATACTATGGACAAGGCTTTACATGAAAAAAATTATCATCAAATAGATTGGAATTCATTATCTCAAGATGCGGAAGGTACACCTAAGAATGCAGAGCAATTAAAACAGGAAGTTATAAAAACTACAGCAGGAAGGGAAAAGGCAATAATTTTGATGCATGATACTTATGGTAAAGAAGAAACAGCAAAAGCATTACCAGGAATTATAGAATATTTAAAGCAGCAGGGATATGAATTTAAGGTTATTAAATAGTATTTATTAGGAAAAAGATGAATTTAGAAATTATATTAAAATTCACCTTTTTCTATTTAGATAAGAAGATTTCTGTAGTCTTGATTTGCAGTTTTATGCAAAGGTGATGGAAAAGTTAACTTAAGCTTATCCATCACCTTTTGTATATTCACATAAATTTAAAATGGGTCTTTTTAATTATGTATAGTAGTAAATGACTTAAGTCTAAAAATAAAATAGATGGTCATTTGGAAAGTTGAGATATACACTAGTGTTTAGAGAGAAATTCATATTCTTTTTTTCTACCTTAAATTCAATCAATTTTGCATCTTTTTTAGTATTGTTTTTCATATATATAGTGAATTCAAAGGGATTTTCTATAATAGTATCAATAGTATAAGGAAAAGTATTAATGTTTTTATTATTGTTTCCACATATTTCGATATCATGAGCTCTTATGCAGATATATTGGATATTGTCTGGAATCTCCTTATTAATAACATATTCATGCCCCCAATTTTCAGCATAAATGGTATTTTTCCCAGTCTTTTTAGCTTTAGATATGTTTTTACATCCTGTTAATGTAGCTTCTGTAAGACTTTTAGGATGTTTAAATAAGTCTCTCTTTTCTCGATTTTCTAAAGAAACTCCATTTTCATAAACAATTATATTGTCGCAAACTCTATAAGCTTCAGCTATATCATGAGTAACAAAGATAACATTACCACTATAATCTTTTACTATAGACATTAACTCTTTTTCTAAATCATTTCTTAAATGTTGATCTAAAGCAGAGAAAGGCTCATCTAAAAGTAAAATATCAGGAGACGTTATAAGTGCTCTAGCTAAAGCTACTCTTTGCTGCTGCCCACCAGATAACTGCCAAGGATAGCGTTTTTCGAGTCCACCAAGATGTAATCTTTCTATATATTCTCTGACTAAGGATTTCTTTTGATCTTTTTCCATCTTAGAAATACCTATTTCAATATTATCAATTATATTCATATTAGGAAACAAAGCATAATTTTGAAATAGATAACCGATTTTTCTTTTCTGTGGAGTTAAATTAATTTTATTCTCTGAATCAAAAAAAATCTTATCATTTACAATTATTTTTCCTCTAGAAGGAGTAACTAATCCGGATATACATTTTAAACTCATACTCTTACCAGATCCTGATGCACCTAAGAAACCTAGAACACCGCTTTTTTGCTCAAAATTCACATTTAAATTAAATGAGGAGAGATGTTTTTCTATATTTACGTATAAGGACATTATTTAGCACTCCTTCCCATAAGTTTTAATTGAACTTCTGACCAATAGTTTAATATTAGAATTAGAAATAATGATAAAGTAACAATTATAATAACCCAAAGAATTGCTTTTTGCATATCTCCACCTTCGGCCGCAAAGAATATTGCAAGTGGCATAGTTTGAGTTTTCCCTGGGATATTACCTGCTAGCATAAGTGTTGCACCAAATTCACCCATAGCTCTTGCAAAAGATAGAACTAGTCCACCTATAATACCTGGCATGGCTAATGGAATAGCGATTTTATAAAATATTTTAAATTCACTAAGTCCAAGAGTTCTGGCAGCAGAAAGAATATTAATATCTATTTGCTCAAAAGCAGAACGTGTAGTTCTATACATCATAGGAAATGAAACCACTATAGCAGCAATAACCGTAGCACTCCAGCTGAAAATTAAAGAAGTATTGAAGAGGTCTAGTAGCTTTCCTATAGGACCATTTTTACCACAGATAAGCAATAAAAAGAAACCTACAACAGTTGGAGGAAGAATTAAAGGTAAAGTAAATAACCCATCTATTATTCCTTTAGATTTTCCTTTAAAATTTGACATCCAATAAGAAACTATAATTCCTAAAAAGAATGTTATTGTTGTTGATAATGTAGCAGTTTTTATAGAAATCCATAAAGGTGAAAAATCCATATTAATTCCTCCTCAAAAGTTAGAAAGACTAAAAAATTGTTAAAAGATATAGCATAATTTAGTGGTAGCCAGTTTAAAAATTTTAATTGTAGTAGATTATTATTGTTAAAAAACCATGCAAAATAGAATAAATATATAATACAATATTTAAATATGTTTTATATAGTCATGTTTGATAATGTTTAGTTCGGTTTTATTATGATTTTTATAATATTAGCATTAATTCTATAAAAATACAATAGTGTATTACATATGCTTAATTTTGTTTTCTGATAGTAAAAAAATAATAGAAATATTATTAAAAAAGATAATTTGAAAATATTTACAATTTAATTGAAAAGATGTATGATATTACCATAAAAATAAATTTGACATAAAAAATTTTTTTTAGGAAATAAAATGATTTGTAGAATATATAAGAGATTAATTTAATAATAATATTTCAGAAGTGGATTTTATAGGCTACTAAATATCATTACAAACAAAGTAAACAAGCATTTATTTCCATTATCAAGTGAAACTTGACTCAGGTTGGGTTTGTGAGTGCAAGTGTTACAGCGGATAGACATCAGATAAATATGATTTCAAATAAAATATTAATTAAGATAGGGGAAGAGAATATGAATTTTGATCAAATTAAATCAAAGTCTGAAAACTATAAGGAGGATATGACCAAATTTCTTCGTGATTTAGTTGCAATACCTGGTGAAAGTGCAGAAGAAGAAGGCGTTATAAAAAGAATAGAACAAGAAATGAAAAGCGTTGGATTTGATAAAGTAGAAATAGATCCAATGGGTAATATTTTAGGATATATGGGTACAGGAGAAACTTTAATAGGCTTTGATGCTCATATTGATACAGTTGGTATAGGAAACAGAGATAACTGGGACTTTGATCCATACGAAGGATATGAAACAGAAACTGAAATAGGTGGACGTGGTACTTCTGATCAATTAGGCGGAATCGTTTCATCTGTTTATGGTGCAAAAATAATGAAAGACTTAGGCCTTTTAAATGAAAAATACACAGCATTAGTTGTTGGTTCAGTTCAAGAAGAAGATTGTGATGGACTTTGCTGGGAATATATAATCAAAGAAAGTAAAATCAGACCTGAATTTGTGGTTTCTACAGAGCCAACAGATGGTGGTATCTATAGAGGACAAAGAGGCCGTATGGAAATACGTGTTGATGTTCAAGGAATTTCATGCCACGGTTCAGCTCCAGAAAGAGGAGACAACGCAATTTATAAAATGGCTGAAATATTAATGAACATTCGTGACCTTAACGAAAATGATGCAGCTGATAATAAAGAAATCAAAGGCTTAGTAAAAATGTTAGATGAAAAATACAACCCAGAGTTTAAAGAGGCTAACTTCTTAGGAAGAGGTACTGTTACAACTTCTCAAGTATTCTATACTTCACCAAGCCGTTGCGCAGTTGCTGACTCATGCTCAATTTCATTAGACCGCCGTATGACAGCAGGTGAGACTTGGGAAAGCTGTTTAGAAGAAATTCGTCAACTTCCAGCTGTTAAAAAATACAATGCAACAGTAAGTATGTATAACTATGATAGACCAAGCTACACTGGTTTAGCATACCCAATTGAATGCTACTTCCCAACTTGGGTAATTCCAGAAGATCATATTGTAACAAAAGCATTAGAAGAAGCATATAAAGGTCTTTACGGCACAACAAGAATCGGTGCTGCTGAAAATGAAGCAATGAGAAAAGCTCGTCCACTTACTGATAAATGGACATTCTCTACAAACGGTGTTTCAATTATGGGACGTAATGGAATTCCTGTAATAGGATTTGGACCTGGTGCAGAAGCTCAAGCACATGCTCCTAATGAAAAGACATGGAAAGAAGATTTAGTAAAATGTGCTGCAGTTTATGCTGCTGTTCCAACTATATATATTTCAAATAAATAAATATTGTCAGCGAAAATTAAGGGGGATATTAAAATTATGAATATTGTCGATAAATATGTTAATGCATTAAAAAGCTTAGAAATTGATCAAATGTATAAAAATGACTTTTTTCTTACATGGGAAAAAACTACAGATGAGTTAAAGGCAGTTTATGAAGTGGCAGATGCATTAAGAGAATTACGTAGAAATAACAAATCAACAAGATTGTTTGATAGTGGACTTGGAATTTCATTATTCCGTGATAATTCAACACGTACTCGTTTTTCCTATGCTAGTGCATGTAATCTTTTAGGTCTTGAAGTACAAGACTTAGATGAGGGTAAAAGTCAAGTCGCTCATGGTGAAACTGTAAGGGAAACAGCTAACATGATTTCATTTATGGCTGATGTCATCGGAATTCGTGATGATATGTATATTGGAAAAGGAAATAAATATATGCATACAGTTGCTGATGCAGTAAGGGAAGGATACGAAGATGGAGTTCTTGAACAAAAACCAACATTAGTAAATCTACAATGTGATATTGATCATCCAACTCAAGTTATGGCAGATATGCTGCATATCATACATGAGTTTGGTGGCATTGAAAATTTAAAGGGTAAAAAAATAGCTATGTCTTGGGCTTATTCACCATCTTACGGTAAACCATTATCTGTACCACAAGGGGTTATAGGGTTAATGACACGTTTTGGTATGGACGTTTGCTTAGCACATCCAGAAGGCTATGAAGTAATGGAAGAAGTTGAAAATATAGCTCGTAATAACGCTAAGGAATCAGGTGGAACATTCACAAAAACTAATAATATGGCAGAAGCATTTAAAGATGCAGATATAGTATATCCAAAGAGCTGGGCTCCTTTTGCAGCAATGAAAGAACGTACTGATCTTTATTCAGAAGGCGATTCTGAAGGTATTAAAGAATTAGAGAAAAAACTTCTTGCTCAAAATGCAGAACATAAAGATTGGGAATGTACAGAGGAATTAATGAAAACAACTAAAGATGGAAAGGCACTTTATTTACATTGCTTACCAGCTGATATTAGTAATTTGTCATGTGAGAAAGGTGAAGTTGAAGATTCTGTATTTGACCGTTACAGAGTTCCACTTTATAAAGAAGCAAGCTATAAGCCATATATTATAGCAGCAATGATTCTTCTAGCAAAGGTAAAGAATCCTGCAGAAGTTCTAGAAAAAATGGCTCAAAGCGAGGATATAAGATTCAGGGGTTAGTAACTAATAAAAAATATACACATTTAAAAAGAGCAGCTATGCTGCATATAAGAACATTTTATTTAAAAAGAGCAGCTATGCTGCATATAAGAACATTTTATTTAAAAAGAGCAGCTATGCTGCATATAAGAACATTTTATTTAAAAAGAGCAGCTATGCTGCATATAAGAACATTTTATTTAAAAAGAGCAGCTATGCTGAATATAAGAACATTTCATGGCAATTTTAGACTTGTTATTTATTCTCATGTGCCTAAATATTTAAAAAGAGAATTGGAGTGATATATGGTGAGTAAGATTGTAATAGCGTTAGGAGGAAATGCACTGGGAGATACGTTGGAGGAGCAAATGAAATCAGTTAAATTAACTGCTGAAAGTATTGTAGATTTGATCGAAAGTGGAAATCAGGTAGTTATTACTCATGGAAATGGACCGCAAGTGGGAATGATAAACTCAGCAATGGAGCTTGTTAAAAAATCTCAAATACCATTAACAATGTGTGTTGCAATGAGTCAAGGGTATATTGGATATGATTTGCAAAATGCCATTAGGGAAGAACTTTTATCACGTAATTTAAATAATCCTGTCACAACTCTCATTACTCAAACTCTTGTGGATCCAAATGATAAAGCATTTTTAACCCCTACAAAGCCAATTGGAGGTTTTTATTCAAAAGAGGATGCTGAAAAATTAGAGAAGACTGGAATAGTGATGAAAGAAGATTCAGGTAGGGGATATAGGCAAGTTGTTTGTTCTCCAAAACCTATTGATATAATTGAAAAGGAAACGATTTTAGAGCTAGTATCAGCTGGAGAAATAGTTATTGCATGTGGTGGTGGTGGAATTCCAGTTATTCAAACAGAAAACAATCATTTAAAAGGTGTACCAGCAGTAATCGATAAAGATTCTGTAGCTGCGCTATTGGCTAAAGAGATAGATGCAGACTGTTTAATTATACTAACCGCAGTAGAAAAGGTTGCTATAAACTTTGGAAAGCCAGATGTTAAATGGTTGGATTCACTAACTGTAGAAGAAGCTAAAAAATATATTGATGAAGGTCAATTTGCACCAGGGTCTATGCTACCAAAAGTACAAGCAGCTTTAGAATTTGTTTCTTCAGGTAAAGGAAGGACTGCAATTATTACGCTTCTAAGCAAAGTACATGATGGAATTTTAGGTAAAACAGGAACTCACTTTAAAATGTAAAGTTAAACTTAGGCAACAGCTTACCGAAATCAAATACATTTTTATTCCACAGGGCTATGAAAATTTCGCTGAAAGCACTAAATGGAAGCTTGCACCCACATTAGCTTGCTCCCGTTTTCAACGTGACAAGCTGATGTGGAACAAGCTCCTATTAAGTGCTTTTGGCAGCGAGATTTTCAAATGCCTGCTTCACAAAAATGTATTTGATTTCTGATATGGAAATGCATTCTAATTATAAGTTAAACCCTTAAATTGGATATCTATAACAAGCCTGTAAATGCCATAAAACAAAAAATCTACAGGCTTAGTTTTAATTATTCTAGCTATAGCAATGCAACTACATATAAGGAATAATCACAAAAACATAAAATGAAAGAAGTGCTTATGAATGATTATTATTAAAAATGGAACTATTGTGACTGAATCGGAAAGTTATTGTTCAGATATTATGATAGAAAATAATAAAATATCTTGTATTGGGGTAAATTTGTCCAATGATAATGCAGAAATCATTGATGCTTTGGGAATGTATATAATTCCTGGAGCAGTGGATGTGCATACTCATATGGATTTGCAATCTGGAAGTAGCCGTTCAATAGACGACTTTTATACTGGAACTGTTGCAGCTGTTTGCGGTGGAACTACAAGTATTGTTGACCATGTAGCCTTTGGTCCTAAAAATTGTGCTATTCGTCATCAAATTGACGAATATCATAAATTAGCTAATGGAAAAGCAGTAATTGATTATGGATTCCATGGAGTAATACAGCATGTAAATGATGAGGTTTTATCTGGAATGGAGTCTTTGGCTAAAGAAGGAATTTCTAGCTTTAAGATTTATATGACATATGATTTTAAACTGGATGACGTCTCAATTTTAAAGGTACTAAAAAAAGCAAAAGAATTGGGAGTAATTATTGCTGTACACGCTGAAAACAATGATGTTATAAATTACCTTAGAGAAAATTATGTTTCAAATGGCTGTTTAGAAACAATATACCATGCAAAATCACGACCAGACCATTGTGAAGCAGAGGCAATTAGCAGAGTGCTACATCTTGCAGCATTGGCAGGAGATGCCCCGATTTATATTGTTCATATTTCTACTGAAAAGGGATTAGATGAGATAAGAAAAGCAAGAGCGCAGGGGCAAAAGAATATTTTTTCTGAAACTTGCACTCAGTACCTAACAATGACAGAGAAAAAATATCTTGAGCCAGACAATAACGGACTAAAATATGTAATGTCTCCACCTTTGCGTCAAAATAATGATATTGCTGCTCTATGGAAAGGCGTACAAGATGGTGCAATTAATGTAATTGCTACTGATCATTGTTCATTTAATCTAAAAGGTGACAAACAAAAGGGCATTAACGATTTCACAAAATGCCCTAATGGAGCTCCTGGCGTTGCTGAACGAGTAAGGGTGATTTTCTCTGAAGGCGTTATGAAAAAGAAAATTTCAATTAATCGTTTTGTAGAACTTTTATGTACAAACCCTGCAAAGATTTATGGACTTTATCCTAAAAAGGGTTCTTTGATTCCAGGTGGGGATGCTGATATTACTATAATTAACCCAAATTCTGAGTATACTCTTACAAGAAGTATGCTTCATGGAGCTGTAGATTACACATGCTTTGAAGGCATGACATTAAAGGGAGATATTGATATTGTAATACAGAGTGGTAAAGTAGCTTATAAAAATAATAAGTTTTTAGGGAAAAAAGGTGATGGAAAATTTATTAAGAGAAAAGTAATTGAATGATATAAAATTATTTATTTAACATATTAAGCACATCAGCCATAAGCGTTGGTTGCATGCTTTGAATTATTAACAGAGGCATATTTGCATTGTAATGTAAATATAAGACGATAAGGGAGATTTTAGCATGAATGTATATGATGATTTGGATTTTTTTAAAAGGCTTATTAAAGGGATTGCGGAAGAGTTTGGTCCAAACTGTGAAGTCGCGATTCATGATCTAAAAGCAGGATATGAACATAGCATTATAGCGATTGAAAATGGTCATGTCACAGGACGTAAAGTTGGGGATGTTGCATCGCGAATTGCAATGGAAACAATTCACTCAAATCTTCAGCATAAAGACCATTATAGTTATAGTACACGTACAAATGATGGACGTATTTTGAAATCTACTACTATATGTATTCCAGATGAAAATGGTAAAGCGAAAGCACTTCTTTGTATTAATTATGATATCACTCAGCTAATGGTATCTAATAAGATTATAGAAGATTTTGTTTCAATAAAGGAAGTAGAACACAGTGATGAAGGTGATGTTACAATTCCAACTGATGTTAATCAACTTCTTAAAGATTTAATTGAGGAATCATATCAATTAATTGGCAAACCTGTTGCAGTTATGACTAAAGAAGATAAAATGAAAGCCATTAAGTATTTAGAGAGTAAAGGTGCGCTTTTAATTAAAAGATCGGGAGATAAAATTTCAAAGTTCTATGATATTTCAAAATATTCACTTTACAGCTATTTAAATAACAATGAGGATTAAATATATTACTGTAAAATATTTAAAAGGATTAATAAAAAATCGAACAATTAGTCTTTCATTCTATAGATTATTAATTTAATAAGTAATAATTCTGTGTAAATCAGATATATATAATAATAGAACTCATATGTAAAATAAATAAGCTTAGATGAAATATATTACTGGCATATATAAATTGATTAAAAAATACCAATATATGGAATATAATTGAAATTGATCAACTAGTCAGTTAGTGATAATAAAAACAAGAAATGACTAGTTTGTCAAATCAACAATATAGTAAACGTTTCCTTAGGGATTTATATTTAGTTTATAAAAGTGTCCCTTTGATCATTAGTAATGTATATTTTGGGTACATAAAAGGAAATTACATTTTTGAATGTGCCTTATTAGGAGGTCTTGTGATGCAAGATAAGTATATTGTTAAAGGCAATATTATTTTTACCAAAGAATTAGGTAAATATGAAATATTTGAAAGTGGATATATTGTTATTGATGGTAAATTTGTTAAAGGTGTTTATAAAGAGCTGCCTGAAAAATTCAGTAAACTAAAGATTTTAGATTATGGACATGCACTTATAATACCAGGATTTATTGACATCCATTCACATGCACCACAGTTTCCAAATCTAGGATTAGGACTAGATAAGGAACTTATGCCATGGTTAGATTCATACACCTTCCCAGAAGAAAAAAAATATTCAGATATAGACTATGCAAAAAAAGTGTATTCTGCTTTTGTAAAAAGTTTATGGAAATATGGCACTACTAGATCTTGCGTTTTTGCTACCATTCATAAGAATTCAACAAAGTTATTAATGGATTTGTTTGCAGAAGCAGGATTAGGTGCATATGTAGGAAAGGTTAATATGAATAGAAATGCACCAGAATATTTATTAGAAAGTACGGAGGAATCCATTCATAATACTAAAGAACTATTAGATGAATATGGGCAAAAATATGAATTAGTGAAACCTATTATTACACCAAGATTTGTTCCAACATGCAGCTTTGAGCTCTTAAAAAGTCTTGGGGAATTATCAAAAAAATATAATGTTCCAGTGCAATCTCATTTGAGTGAAAATTTGAGCGAAATCAGTTTTGTGAAAAAACTACATCCCAAATTAAAAAACTATGCAAGTGTCTATAATGAAGCGGGATTGCTTGGTGATCTTCCTACTATAATGGCCCATTGTATTTGGTTAGAAGAAGATGAAATTGAACTAATGGTGAAAAAAGAAGCTTTCATTGCCCACTGTCCTAATTCAAATAACAATTTATCAAGTGGTATTGCACCTATTCGAAAATTGATGAAAAAAGGGTTAAACATAGGACTTGGAACAGATATATCAGGTGGACATAGTGTATCGATGGCGAATGTAATTGCTAGTTGTGCTCAGGTGTCAAAGTTAAAATGGCTAGAAAGTAATAAAGAAGACAAGCCTTTGACCACAGCAGAATTATTATATTTGGCAACAAAGGGCGGAGGAAAATTTTTTGGTAAAGTGGGAAGTTTTGAAGAAGGATATGAATTTGATGCCTTAATTATTGACGATAGCAGTTTATCTATATTCAAACCATTGTCAATAGAGGAAAGGCTAGAAAAATTTATTTACACAGGTGATGACAGAAATATTAAGGAAAGATATGTAGCAGGTAAAAAGATAGAAGAGCCCAAACAATATTGAATATTTTTATACTAAAATTTGATTAACTAGTCAATAAGTATTGACTTATATTTATTTCAGTTATAGATATCACAATCATAAACTGCACTTAGACTATGAAATATCTTCCAACCAGAAATGAGTAATATACTTTTGTGGAATGTTTCATTGGTAATTTTGATGGATGTGATTCTTTGGCTATAAGTTGTTCCAAATGTGCTAGTTCAAAAAGTGAGAATCGAAATTTTATATTTCGTTCTTCGAACTTTCTCTGTGAGCGCTTGTTCTTTGAGGCCAGCACTTTGGGTACAACTTTATAGCCTTAGAATCACCCATCAAAATTACCTAGAAACTGGAACAAAGGTATGTTATTCATTTCGGTGAGACATACGCATAAGTTCAGGTCTTAGCTGGGGTATCTATAATTTAAACAGAAAAAATAGAAAATAGGGGGATTATTTATGAGTGATAAAATGCAACGCATTCCTTTTGAAAAAATGTTAACTTGGATTACTAGAGAGTTAAAAGAAAAAGAATCTATTTTTGGCGTGCATAAAGATAAATTTTATTATAATGAAACTGGAAAATCAATTACTTTATTTAATGAGAAACTTTCATCACCAATTGGACCGGCAGCAGGTCCCAATTCGCAATTAACACAAAATATTGTTTGTGCATATTTAACTGGAAGTCGTTTTATTGAATTAAAAACAGTACAAGTTATTGATGGAGAAGATATTACAGTGTCTAAACCTTGCATCAATGCACAAGATGAGGGGTACAACGTAGAGTGGTCTACAGAATTAAAAGTGTCAGAAGCCTTTGATGAATATGTAAAAGCCTGGTTTTTACTTCATGTCTTAATGAAAGAGCTCAAATTTGCAAAGGAAAGAGATTTTATGTTCAATATGAGCGTGGGATATGACTTGAAAGGCATAAAATCTTCTAAAATTGATACTTATATTAAAGGGATGCAAGACGCTTCGTCTACAAAAATTTGGACAGAATGTCAAGAAACACTTCTTTCTCATATAGATATGTTTTCTGAATTTACGAAGGAAGATTTGGAAAAAATTTCACCTACTATTTGTTCATCTATTACGATCTCAACACTTCATGGTTGTCCTGCTAATGAAATTGAAAGCATTGCTAGCTATTTTCTTGAAGAAAAGAAATTAAATACTTATATTAAAATGAATCCTACATTACTAGGAGAAAAGTTTGTTAAAGAAACTTTAACAGCTATGGGGTATGACTATATAGTTCTTAATGGACATCATTTTACAAATGATTTGCAGTACTCAGATGGAGTTGCAATGCTAAAACGTTTGAAGGCGGTCGCAAATAACTTAAATTTAGAAATAGGAGTTAAACTAACTAACACACTGCCAGCTAAAATAATTAATAATGAATTACCAGGGGAAGAAATGTATATGTCAGGACGTGCATTATTCCCACTATCTATATCTTTAGCAAGTAAATTAGCTAAAGAATTTAATGGTGATTTACAAATTTCTTATTCAGGTGGGGCTGATTTCTTTAATATTGATAAAATATTATCTACAGGAATTAGTCCAATAACATTTGCTACATCTATCTTAAAGCCAGGTGGTTACGAAAGAATAACTCAAATGGCTAAAAAAGTTGAGAAGCAGCTTAATGGTAAAATTTCTGGAATTAATGTAGAAATTCTGGAGGACATAGTCAAGGAAACTATTAATGATAAGCATTATCGAAAAGAACTACGACTTGTTAATAGCAGAAAACTTAATTCTAACCTTCAATTTTATGATTGTGCAGTTGCACCTTGCTCTGTAGGATGTCCAATTAATCAGCAAATCCCACAATATACAGCTTTAGTAGGACAAAAAAAATATGATGAGGCTTTTTCAATAATTGCCATAGATAACGCGTTACCGGCTATTACATCAACTATTTGTAATCATAAATGCCAGACTAAATGTACTAGACTTGATTATGATGAATCTGTTTCAATCAGAGATTTAAAACAAATTGCAGTTTTAAATGCACAGGATAAATTTATTGAATCCATTGAACCAACAGATATTAGAACTGGCAAAAAAGTTGTTGTTATTGGAGCGGGTCCAGCAGGTCTTTCACTAGCTCTTTTCTTAAGAAGAAATGGTGTAGATGTTACTGTAAGGGATAAAAAAGAAAAAGCGTTAGGTATTGTAGAGCATGTCATACCTGAGTTTAGAATTTCTTCTGAAATGATAAAAAAAGACTTGGAAATGGTTAAAAAACATGGGGTAAAATTTCAATTTTGTGTAGATGAAAATATTAATTTGAAGGAATTAAAAAAGGAATATGATTATGTAGTGTTAGCCATAGGAGCATGGAAACCTGGAAAAGTTTCACTAAGCGATTCCGATAATAAAGCAATTAATGCTATTTCATTTTTAGAAAAATATAAGAAACAAAAAGGAAATATTGCTTTAGGTAAAAAAGTTTGTGTTATTGGAGGAGGAGATGTTGCCATGGATGCAGCACGCTCAGCTAAAAGAGTGAGTGGTGTTGAAGAGGTTTCTATTATATATAGAAGAACTAAAAAATACATGCCAGCGGATAATGAAGAAATAGAACTTGCTATTTCTGAAGGTATTTTACTTAAAGAACTCCTTACGCCAATTTCTATTAATGATGGAAAACTTACTTGTGAAAAAATGATTCTAGGTGATAGAGATGCATCCTTAAGAAGAAGTTCTGTAGGTACTGAAGAAATAACAACATTAGATGCAGATACAGTCATTATAGCAACAGGTGAAAAAATTGATAGTAATTTATTAAGACAAAATGAAATAAATTTGGATTTTAATGAGTTTCCTGTTGTTAACGAAAAATTAGAAACAAATATTGCAAATGTATATATCATTGGTGATTTAAAAAAAGGTCCATCTACAATTGTTAATGCAATAGCAGATGCAAAAATAGTTACAAAAGATATTCTAGCAAAAGAAGGTTTAAGTTCTGATTTTAAGCAAAAAGGTTATTGTACTGATGAAAAGATATTATATGGAAGGAAGGGAATATTAGGAGACTCAAAGTCTTGCGAGGAAGAGGCTGATAGATGTTTAGGGTGTAAGAACATTTGTGAATTATGCGTTGATGTTTGTCCTAATAGAGCAAACGTAATGATTAATGTAAACAGTGATTTTGTTTCTAATCATCAGATTATACATTTAGATGGTATGTGTAATGAGTGCGGTAATTGTGGTATTTTTTGTCCTCATAAAGGAAATCCATATAAGGATAAAATAACAGTTTTTTGGAGTAAAGAAGATTTTGAAAATAGTGATAACAAAGGATTCTTTATTGAAAATTTAGAAAAAGGCATTTGTCTAGTAAGAACTGAAGAAAGCGATATTGTAAGTTATACTGCTTCGCAGCAATCAGAAGTTTCAAAAGAAATGGCTAGTCTAATTCAAACGTGTATAGATAAGTATGATTATATCCTTTAGTATTAAAAATTAAATAGATAGCAAGCGAAGAGGTTATGTACCATTACAAGAGGGGGAGTGTATGGCAAGGATTTAGAAAATTGAAACAACAATAAGGCACATGAAGTTATTATTTATTTGATTGTGCCTAACACTAGCTATAATTTTAAGGAGGACATTTCATGAAAAAAGATGTAACCAAACAAAAACCATCATTTTTGGAGAGTTATTTTCACTTGGAAGAAAATAACTCAAATGTAAAGACAGAAATACTTGCTGGAATTACTACTTTTGTTACAATGGCATACATTATATTTGTTAATCCTAATATATTAAAAATAGCTGGTATGAATTCTGCAAATGCAGTAGGAGATGCAGCAGCACAGTTTAGTGTAGGCTCTGATCCAATAGTATCATCAGTTTTCGTAGCTACTTGTCTCGCAGCTGCCATTGGCACATTAATAATGGGGCTGTATGCAAATCTTCCTTTTGCTCAGGCTCCTGGTATGGGTCTTAATGCATTTTTTACGTATACTGTATGTTTAACCTTAGGTTTTACATGGCATCAGGCTTTATCATGCGTATTCATGTCAGGTGTATTATTTATACTTATTACAGTAACATCCATACGAGAAAAGATAGTTGATGCAATACCTCAAAATCTAAAATATGCAATTTCTGGAGGTATTGGACTCTATATAGCTCTTATTGGATTAAAATCTGGTGGTGTAGTAGTGTCAAATCCAGCAACACTAGTTGGATTCGGAAACTTTGCAAGTCCAGGAACACTGCTTACTATAATAGGAATCATAATAACTGCTGTTCTAATGGCTAGGGGGATTAAGGGCTCAATTTTAATTGGAATAATTGCAACTACAATAATAGGAATTCCATTCAAAATCACATCACTCGAAAATTTACATGTTTTCAGTGCACCACCATCACTTGCTCCTACATTTGCAGCATTTGATTTTGCAGGACTTTTTTCAAAAGGCGGCACATCAATAGGAGGCGCATTTCTTAGCGTTATAATGGTTGTTATAACTATTTGTTTAGTTGATCTTTTTGATACTATCGGAACTCTTGTAGGTACAGCTACAAAAGCAGGAATGGTTGACGAAAACGGTAAGGTTTTAAGAATGAAAAAAGCATTGATTTGTGATGCAGTAGCAACAACTGCAGGTTCAGTTTTAGGTACAAGTACAATTTCAACATATATTGAGTCTACAGCTGGTGTTTCAGAAGGAGGAAGAACTGGACTTACTTCAACAGTAGTAGGAATATTATTTATTTTATCATTATTCTTCTCAGGCCTTGTTGGTATAGTTCCAGGACAAGCAACAGCTCCAGCCCTTGTAATAGTAGGTGTTTTAATGATGTCAGCAATTGTTAATATAGATTTCAGCGATTTTACAGAAGCAGTTCCAGCTTTTTTTGCTATATCATTAATGGCTTTTTCTTATAGTATAGCTAATGGAATTGCAGCTGCTATGATTTTTTATCCAATAACAAAAATAGCTACAGGCAGACAAAAAGAAATCCATCCAATAGTATATATACTTGCAGTATTATTCATTCTTAGATATATTTTACTTCCATTTGAATAAAACCATGGAATAGTAACTTATAGACCAGTTAATGATTAGTAGGAAGTATATTATGAGTTAAAACGTTAGTAATCACAAAACTTGCGAGATAAGTTAAGCCACAATCAAATAAATAACAAGTCAATTTGCCAGCCTATTTTCCATCATGGGAAGCTCGACTCGCTACGCTCACTGAGTAAGCGATTCACACCAAATCATAGATTTGGGTTCTCTGCTCATCGGTCAATTGACCTAATAGGCCCGCTATGAGGGCAATTGACTTCCTCGCCTAATGGGAAATATTCATGGCAACTTCGGACTTGTTATTTATTTTCATGTGCCTAAAATGTCTATGCCCAATAAGGTAACTAGGTGTTTAGGTTTAATAAAATAACCTATATCACCTAGTTCAGCCAATATGACATTTTCTATTAAAGATAGAACAAGTATCTGTAAGTTTGAAATATTCACTATTGGGAAAGTTTACAGATGGTAGTTATTGGATAAGAGAAAAATCAATTGGATAAACATAAATTTCTACATAATAAAATGTTGCAAGAAAGATGGGATTAATTATGTCTGATGACGTTAAAGAAAAAATACTAAAGGCTACAATGAAAGTGGTTTCAAAAGAGAAAATTAGTGGTACTCGTATGCATATGATTGCCAATGAAGCGCATATGAGTCAAGCAAATTTACATTATCATTTCTCATCTAAAAATGATATATTGATTTCTCTTTTAGATGAGATACAAGAAGAATTTTCTAATGATCGAAAGAATTATATTAATTTGGAAAATAAAAGTGTAGTTGAAAATATCAGAGGTTTTTTTGATCAAAAAAAGAATGATATTCTCAACAAAAAGGAATTTGATTATACCCAGATTGATTATTGGGTGCAAGGAACAGTAAATGAAGAGATAAAACTAAAATTTAAAAATACATTTGAAATTTGGCGTGACAATATTCGTGAAGTTTTATATAAAGGTGATCAAACCGAAGATAAGGATACGAAGCATTTGGAAATGTTACCGTACTTAGCAGTGTCTTTGATGCTAGGTGCTTCACTGCAATACTTAATTGATGAGGGGAAATTTGATCTAGATCAATATTTTGATCTAGCAGAGGAAGTGATATTTGGGCAAATTCAAAAAAATAACAAGCCCATTTGCCTTAGCATAAAGTAATTAAATTTTTAGTAAGACAAGAATTAATTTAATAGGAGGAATTATAATGGAAAAAATATTATGGAAAGAAAATACCTTGCCTAAAATTGATAAGGAAGAAAGTGTAAAATTTCTTAATAAAGAAGAAGTATCAAAGGCAAAGAAATTTCATGAAAGTTTTTTAGAATATGATGAAACACCATTAATAGATTTAAAAGAGTTAGCTGAAAAGATTGGATTGGGAGGAATATATTTAAAGGATGAATCTTATAGATTTGGATTAAATGCATTTAAAGTGTTAGGCGGCTCATTTGCCATGGGGAAATATTTAGCAGAAAAGTTAGGTGAGGATATAGACGATTTACCATATGAAAAAATGACTTGTAAGGAAGTTAAAGATAAGCTTGGAGATATAACTTTTGTAACAGCAACAGATGGTAATCATGGAAGAGGAGTTGCATGGACAGCTAATAGATTGAAACAAAAATCAGTAGTTTTCATGCCAAAGGGTTCCTCAATTAAAAGATTAAATAACATAAAGGCAGAGGGTGCAGAAGCTAGTATTACAGAACTAAACTATGATGATGCCGTAAGACTTGCAAATAAATATGCAGAAGAACATAATGGTGTAATTATTCAAGATACTGCATGGAAAGGCTATGAGAAAATACCTGCATGGATAATGCAAGGGTATGGAACAATGGCTTTAGAAGCAAGTGAACAATTAAAAGCACTTGATGTTTTAAAGCCTACTCACATTTTTGTACAAGCTGGTGTTGGTTCACTCGCAGGAGCTGTTCAAGGTTTCTTTGCTTCGCAATATGGAGACGACTGCCCAAAAACTGTAGTGGTAGAATCAAATCTTGCCGATTGTTACTATAAATCAGCAATAGCAAATGATGGGGAAGCAAGATCAGTTGGTGGAGATATGCAGACTATTATGGCTGGACTTGCTTGTGGAGAAGTTAACACAATTGGTTTTACCATATTAAAGAATTATTCAAAGGCATTTATTTCATGCCCTGATTGGGTAGCTGCTAAAGGAATGAGGATTCTTGGAAATCCATTAAAGGGAGATACAGGCGTAATTTCAGGTGAATCAGGAGCAGTAACGACTGGTGCTTTATATGAAATTATGACTAATGATGAATATAAAGATTTAAAAGAAGCTTTAGAGTTAGATGAAAATTCTAAAGTGCTTTTATTTAGTACAGAAGGAGATACAGATCCAGAGAAATATAGAGAAATAGTTTGGGATGGTAGATATTAACAATTAGATCACAATGAATGTTTTATCAAGTGAAACTTGATTCAGGTGGGGGGTGATCCCAATCTGAATCTTAGTTGAACTTATCTAGGGTCGTGCCGCTGTTATCTCCCACTTATTGAAGTGGGAGTGTTACAGCGGCTAGACATCAGATAAATAACCAAGTAGCTGTTCAAAATTTAAAAAGGTGAAAGCTAGTATAAAAAGGTATGGAGGAGTTTTTATGAAAATTGTAGGTAATGGAAGACTAATAACTCAAAACAAGGAAAATCCATTTTTTGAAAATGGTGCATTAGTTATAAATGATGGTAAGATAATTGACTATGGAAATACTGATGACATCTTAGATAAATATAATGAGGCAGAATATATAGATGCAAAAGGAAAAGTTATTATGCCAGGTCTTATAAATACTCACGGACATATATATAGCGCATTTGCAAGAGGTATGAACTTAGATGGTCCAACATCTAAAAACTTCTTAGATATATTAAATAATTTATGGTGGAGATTAGATAAAAACTTATCTTTAGAAGATATAAAGTATAGTGCTTACACAACATTGATGGATAGTTTAAAGTTTGGAGTAACAACATTTTTTGATCATCATGCAAGTCCAAATGCTGTTAAAGACAGCCTTTTTACAATTGGAAATGTAGCAGAAGAACTTGGGATAAGAACTTCGCTTTGTTACGAAGTATCTGATAGAGATGGAGAAGAAGTTTTAGAAAAGGGAATTAAAGAAAATGTAGATTATATAAATTATTGCAATGAAAAGCATGATAATATGAAGTCTGCAATGTTTGGAATGCACGCAAGCTTTACGTTATCTGATGAATCCTTAAAAAAATGTGTAAAGGAAGCTGAAAAGTTAAATTGCGGATATCATATTCATGTAGCTGAAGGATTAGCAGATGAAGAGCAATGTCTAGAAAAGCATGGCAAGAGAATAGTAGAGAGACTAAATGATTTTAATATATTAGGAGAAAAAACAATTGCAGTACATTGTGTGCATGCAAATGAAAATGAGCAAGAATTACTTTTAAATACCAATACGTCTGTAGTGCATAATCCAGAATCAAATATGGGCAATGCAGTAGGTGTATCACCAGCACTTGAACTTATAAAGAAAGGTGTAACTGTGGGACTTGGAACAGATGGTTATACTCAAGATATGTTTGAGTCTATGAAGGTTGCCAATATAATTCATAAGCATAATTTAAAAGATCCATCAGTAGCTTGGAGTGAAGTACCTTTAATGCTATTTGAAAATAATAGAAGGATTGCAGAAAGGCACTTTTTGGGTAAATTTGGAATTGTTGAAAGAGGAGCTAATGGAGATGTGATAATAGTAGATTACAATCCATTAACGCCAATGAATGAAAGTAATTATAATTCACATATTTTATTTGGAATGATGGGAAAATCTGTAGACACAACTATAGTAAATGGAAATGTTTTAGTTAGTAATGGTAAGCTTCTTAATGTTAACGAAGATGAAATATTAAATGAAGCTAGAAAAGTAAGTCAAAAGCTATGGGATAGAATTTAATCAAAAAATATTTTGGAAATGAATATCTTTGTTAAAAGTAAATGTAATAAAAATAAAATATAACAAGATTAGGAGAATTAAAAATGAAAAAAATGATTAATACTCAAAAGGCACCAGCAGCAATAGGACCATACTCTCAAGGAGTGGTAGTTCAAGGATTAGTATATACTTCAGGTCAACTACCATTAAATCCGGAAACAAAAGTTTTAGAAACTGAAATAAAAACAGCGACTAAACAAAGTTTAGAAAATTGTAAAGCCATATTAGAAGAAGCAGGAACAAGTATGGATAAAGTGCTTAAAACAACTGTATTTGTAAAAGATTTAAATGATTTTGCAGCAGTAAATGAAGTTTATGGAACATATTTTAAAGAAAATCCACCAGCAAGAAGTTGTGTCCAAATTGCTAAATTACCAATGGATGCAATTATTGAAATAGAAGTCATTGCAACAATGGAATAATATTACGATAGATTTATAAAAAGTGATAAGAGAATGGTGAGAATATTATTAAGAGAATATTTACGGTGGAAGGTGAAAAAATGTTTGAAGACATATACAAGCAAATATTAATTGAAGTTAACAACTGTAATCAGTGCGTAATGTTAACTTATCTTGATTTGCATAGTGAGAGACAAGGTTCCATTGTCAGAAAAGTTATTTTAACAAAGGAAGATATAGAAAAAAAGTCTCTTTCACTTAGCGACTATATTTACGAAAAAATATGTAGTTGTTTAGAAAGTGGGAAACTTGAATCTTTTAATATAGAAGAAAATGAGACTATTTTAATTGAACCATTCATCCCTAAACCACGTTTAATTGTTTTTGGCGGCGGTCACATAGCAAAACCTTTATCAGAATTTGCATCAAGAGCAGGTTTCTCTATTACGGTTATAGATGATAGACCTTCCTTTGCTAATACAGTGCGATTTCCTGAAGCAGAAAAAGTTATTTGTGAAAATTTCGAGAAATCCTTTGATTTAATTAACTTAAAGAAGTCCGATTATGTAGTTATTATAACAAGAGGGCATAGATATGATGGAGTTGTTTTGCGTCAAGTCTTAAATCATGACCTTAGTTATGTTGGAATGATAGGCTCAAGGCGCAGAGTAAATGCTATGAGAAGCGAGCTATTAGAGGAGGGCTTTTCTAAAGAAAAGCTGGAATTGGTTAATGCTCCAATAGGTATAGAGATATATGCTATCACTCCAGATGAAATAGCTATTTCTATAGTAGCACAGCTTATAAGCTTTAAAAATAAGGGGGCTATGAGCAAGTTTGGTAAAAATTTTGCCATTCCAGAGTTTGATGCAGAAATATTAGAAAATATATCTAAAAAATCATCAGAACCTAAAGCACTTATAACTATACTGTCTTCTAAAGGATCAGTTCCTAGAAAAGCAGGAGCTAAAATGTTGACTTATCCTGATGGCAGAACTATCGGAAGTATAGGCGGAGGATGTAGTGAATCGGGTGTATTGCAAAAGGCAAGAGAAATTATGCGAGAAAAAGGTTTTTATATAGAGCAAGTTGACATGACCGGTGATGTGGCTGAATCTGAAGGTATGGCATGTGGTGGAACTATGGAAGTGCTAATTGAAGTAATTTAGGGACATGAAAATAAATAACAAGTCCAAAGTTGCTATGATTATTTTTCATCAGGTAAGGAGGCAAATTGCCCTCATAGCGGGCTATTAGGTCAATTGGGCGACGAAGGATGATGGAGAATAGGCTAGCAAATGGAAATGTTATTTTTTGAATGTGCCTTAGGGAGAGTTAATTCCATAACATTAATTATTACTAAATTTTATTGAGGAGGTTGATTATGTCACAAAATAATATTAAAAAAGATGACAAAGTAAATGAAATGCTACCAGTAAGTCAGCTTGCTATTTTAGGATTACAACATGTACTAGCAATGTATGCAGGTGCAGTTGCAGTACCATTAATAATTGGCGGTGCTGTAGGTCTAACACCCGAGCAATTAGCATTTTTGGTGGCTGCAGATTTATTTACTTGTGGTATTGCAACTTTAATACAGGCGATTGGTATAGGTCCGTATGTTGGTATTAAGTTGCCAGCAATTTTAGGTTGTACATTTGCTGCAGTTGGTCCACTAATTATTATTGGCAAAAGTTTAGGAATGCAAACAGCGTATGGTTCTATAATAGTAGCTGCAATTATTGTTATATTAGTAGCGCCATTGTATGGAAAGATATTAAAGTTTTTCCCTACTGTTGTAACAGGAACAGTAGTTACAATGATAGGTCTTTCTTTAGTAAATGTAGGGGTTACTAGTATTGGTGGCGGTTCAGGAGCTAAAGATTTTGGAAGTGTAGACAACCTTATATTAGGATCATTTGTAATGATCATTGTTTTAATATCTAATAAATTTCTAAAGGGATTTTTTCAAGCAATTTCTGTTTTAAATGGTATTATTTTAGGAACAATAGTTGCTGCATTTATGGGAAAAGTAGATTTTTCAGTAGTAACAAATGCAAAATGGATAAGTATTGTTCATCCTTTTAATTTTGGATTACCTCAATTTGATATTGGTTCAATAATCATGATGACATTCGTTATGTTAACAGTAATGATTGAATCAACAGGTACATTTCTTGGAATTGGCAAGGTCTGTGAAAAGGTTATTACTGAAAAGGATATTGTACGTGGACTTAGAGCAGAAGCAATTTCAACATTTCTAGGAGGTATCTTTAATTCATTCCCATATACAACATTTAATCAGAACCTAGGACTTTTAGCTTTAAGTAAAGTAAAAAGCCGTTTTGTTGTTATAGCATCTGGTATTATTCTTATTTCACTAGGATTGATTCCTAAATTTGCGGCATTAGCTACTATTATTCCTCAGCCTGTTATAGGCGGAGCTACAACAATAATGTTTGCAATGGTTGCAGTCGCAGGTTTTCAAATGCTTCAAGGTGTAGATTTTAATAATAATGCAAATATGATGATTGTTGCTTGCTCTATTGGTATAGGACTTGGAATTACTGCTGTACCTACGTTACTTGACCAAACACCAACATTTTTCAAGTCAATTTTTAGTAGTGGTATAGTTTCGGCATCAGTAACTGCCGTAATTCTAAATGCATTTTTGAATCATGGTAATAGGAATATTGAGAGCAGTATAAAGCAAAATTCGGTTTCAGAATGAATCTTACAGATATCTAGCATACAACTTAAAGTTATTTGATAACTTACCAAAATCAAATACATTTTTGTTTCTCAGGACTATGAAAATTTAAATGGAAGCTTACACTAACATTAGCTTGATCCCAATTTCATTGTGAAAAGCTAATGCAAACAAGCTTCTATTAAGTACTTATAGAAGCTTATTTTCAAATGCCTGCTCCACAAAAATGTACTTGATTTCTAATGAATATATGAACTTAAAGTTTTAACAACTTTGTAAATATGTTCATCTAATAAGTTGAATTCACAAGTTATTTATCTATATATTAAAATGTTAGAAACTATACTTAGCAAGTTCTTTTGAGAAATAATTTGCTAGAATTTATTTACAGATTTATACTATTTATAGTAAATACTGTTAAAAGATATTAAGTGGGAGGTTATTTATGTTTAGATTAAATATAAATGGTAAAGATGAAGTATCTGAAATTGATAAATCTTTAATGTCTTTTTTAAGAGATGATTTGAGAATCACTTCTGTAAAAGATGGTTGCAGCGAAGGGACGTGTGGAGCATGTACCGTTTTAGTAGATGGGAAAAAAGTAAAGGCTTGCCTCCAAAAGATATCAAAATTCGAAGGAAAAAAGATTTTAACTGTTGAAGGATTAAGCTCTAGAGAAAAGGAAGTTTATGAACATTGTTTTGCAGAAGCAGGCGCAGTTCAATGTGGTTTTTGCATTCCTGGAATGGTAATCTCCGCAAAATCATTATTAGATATTAATCTTAAACCAACAAGAATAGATGTGAAAAAAGCAATTAATGGAAACCTTTGTAGATGTACAGGCTATAAGAAAATTGAAGAAGCTATTTTAATGGCGGCAGAATATTTTAGGGACAATCTTAAAATTCCAACTGCTCCTACTGAATTGAAAATGGCACAGAAATTTAAACGTGTTGATGCAGCTGAAAAAATAAATGGGACAGGTATTTTTGTAGATGATATCGAAATATCTGGAATGTTATATGTAAAAGCAGTACGTACAAAATATCCAAGAGCTATTATAAATAAAATTGATATAAAGAAAGCAGAAGCACATCCAGACTGCGCAAAAGTCTTACTTGCAAAAGATGTTCCAAACAATAAAATTGGACACATAAAGCAGGACTGGGATGTAATGATTGCTGAAGGAGATACAACTAGGTATGTAGGAGATGCATTGGCATTAGTAGCAACTTACCATAAAGACAAACTTGATGAAGTATGTCAATTAGTTGAAATTGACTATACTGAATTGGAACCCATTACTTGTCCGACAGATGCTTTAAAGGCAGATGCACCTCTAATCCATTCTGATGGAAATATTATGAGCCGTGATATTCTAAAACGGGGTAATGCTAATGAAGCAATTAAAAATTCTAAATATGTTGTAACAAGAAAATATAAGACACCATTTCAGGAACATGGATTTATGGAGCCAGAATGCGCAATAGCCATGCCTGAAGGAGAAGATGGCATATTGTTGTATTCTGGTTCACAGTCTGTATATGATGAGCAACGTGAAATATCAAATATGCTGCAGATTCCTATGGAAAAAATCCATTGTCATTCACAACTTGTTGGAGGTGGATTTGGCGGCAAAGAAGACATGAGTGTTCAACATCATGCAGCATTAATGGCATGGTATACGAAAAAACCATGTAAAGTAAAATTCTCGAGACAGGAAAGTCTGGATTATCATACTAAACGTCATCCAATGGAAATGGAGTTTACAACAGCTTGCGATGAAAATGGTTATTTGACAGCTATGAAAGGTGTTATTATTGCCGATACAGGTGCATATGCATCTCTTGGTGGGCCTGTATTACAAAGAGCATGTACTCACGCACCTGGACCATATAATTATCAGAATATTGATATCTTAGGAATGTCAGTTTACACAAACAATGTTGTATCTGGCGCATTTAGAGGCTTTGGTGTAATACAAAGTTGTTTTGCTACTGAAAATAACATTAATCTACTTGCTGAAATGGTCGGAATTTCACCATGGGAAATTCGTTATCGTAATGCAATTCGTCCTGGTCAGGTTTTGCCAAATGGTCAGATAGCAGATGAAAGTGTTGCTATGGCAGAGTGCTTGGAAGCCGTTAAGGATGTGTATGAATCAAATCCATATGCGGGTATTGCCATTGGATTCAAAAATAGCGGAACTGGTGTAGGTAATAAAGACATTGGGCGTTGTATTTTATCAATTGAAGATGGAAAAGTTCATATTCGAACTTCTGCAGCATGCATGGGGCAAGGGATTGCAACAATGTGCACTACTGTATTATGTGAGACAACTGGGTTAGATCCGGTTCTTATTATACACGAAAGACCAGATACTATTCGTACACCTAACTCAGGAACTAGTACAGCTTCTAGACAAACTGTAGTAACTGGAGAAGCTGTAAGACGAGCATCTGAAAAATTGAAAGCAGAATTAGATAAAGGCTTAGGGCTTGATGATTTAGAAGGCAGAGAATTTTATGGAGAGTATTCTGCAAAGACAGACCCAATGGGATCTATAAAAGAAAATCCAATTAGTCATGTAAGCTATAGCTATGGAGCTCAAGTTGTTATTTTAAATGAAGAAGGAAAAGTTGAAAAAGTAGTTGCAGCATATGATGTTGGAACACCTGTTAATATTCAGTCTGTTGAAGGGCAGATTGAAGGTGGTATGGTTATGGGATTAGGTTATGCTTTGACAGAAGAATTTAAAATTGAAGGAAGTTATCCTAAAACAAAACTAGGCACGCTAGGACTTATGAGAGCGACTGAGGCCCCTGAGCTTGAAGTTATTCTTGTGCAGAGCAAAAATAAA
The DNA here is from genome assembly GCF_036699995.1 of Clostridium beijerinckii. Taxonomy (NCBI): domain Bacteria; kingdom Bacillati; phylum Bacillota; class Clostridia; order Eubacteriales; family Clostridiaceae; genus Clostridium; species Clostridium beijerinckii. The sequence goes on from NZ_CP144906.1 coordinate 2,220,326, forward strand.
ATTCCAGAGACTTATGGTGCCAAAGGTTGTGGAGAACTATGCTTGATTCCAACAGCTCCAGCTTGTTCCCTTGCTTACTATAGATTAGACGGAAAATTCCGTGCTCAGTTGCCACTAAAAGATACATTTTATAAAAAACAAAAGAATAAATAATATATAAAAGGAAGTATTTATTCTTTTATAGATACTCAAATTTAAAACTAGATTTATGTGGAAACTTACCGAAATTATAAATATTTTGATTCCGAAAAACTATGAAAATATCGCTGAAGGTTCTAAGTAGCAGGTTGCAGCCACTTTAGCATGCTCCAACTTTCAGCTTGACAAGCTAAAATGGAACAACCTACTGCTAAGAACCTTTAACAGCTCACTTTCAAATGTTTTCTACACAAATATATTTATAATTTCTAGTGAAGATATGAACTTAAAGTTTTAGCAACTTTGTAAATATGTTCATCTAATAAGTCGAATTCTTAAATTATTTATCTATATTACTAGGAAAGGAAGATTCTTAGATGAAAACTAATGGCATTATAGTGGCTGCTGGTTTATCTAGCCGTATGAAGGCATTTAAACCACTCCTGAAATTGAAAGAAAAAACTATAATTGAATACAGTATTGATAGTATGCTTAATGCTGGAGTGAATCAAATCGTTGTAGTTTTGGGATTTAATGCTGAAGAAGTTGAGACTTTACTACGTAATAAATATGATTGTTCACAATTAACATTTATATACAATGAAAAATATGCTGAAACGGACATGCTTGCATCTGTTAAGCTTGGAGTACTAGCATTGGATAACTGTGATGCCTTTTATCTTCTTCCGGGAGATATGCCAGCAATTGAAACAAAAACTTTCCTTATGGTGAAAGATTCAATAAACAGAACAGGTGCTATGGTGGCTTTTCCTACTATTAATGGACAACGAAAACATCCACCTTTGATTTCTTGGAAATGCATAGATTTTATTATTAATTTTCATGGAGATGGGGGGCTTAGAGAATTATGGAATCAGCTTGAAGACCAAATAGTAACAGTTCCTGTTGAGGATTTTGGGTGTACGATAGATGCAGATACAAAGGAAGATTACAATAGGTTGGTACATTATATGGATGAAAAGAATTGAGATTTTAATATATTAAAATTGGATTTTAAGTAAGGAAATACATTGCAAATATTTTTGTAAGATAACATAAAGTTAAAGACTTTGAAATTTTGCAAAAAATAATTAGTAGATATATGGGAGGCGCTATGTATGGAAAAAATAAGTGAATCTGTAAAGAAAAAGGATCATGAATCTAAAATAAAGGGTAGTGCTCTTTTCGTGGATGATCGTGTGATGGATGGCATGCTTTATGGTAAACTACTGCATTCAGCAAAGGCAAAAGCACGAATCGCCAATATTTCGATTCCTAAATTACCGGAAGGTTATTTTGTTGTTGATAAGAAAGATGTAACAGGTGTAAACCGTGTCCATATTGTTGAGGATGATACGACCGTTTATGCTGAAGATACTGTAGAGTATGTTGGGGAACCGATTTTAATGGTTGTTGGACCTAAGTTTAAAGAAGTTGAAAGAATTTTAAATGAGATTATTGTAGCATACGAAGAAGAAGTTCCTATTTTGGATATGCGTAAGTCTGATACAGTTTTTTTCCATTACAACTATGCAAAAGGGGATATAGATAAGACGTTAAAAGAAGCTGATCGTGTTTTCATAGAAACATTTCAGACTGGATATCAAGAACAAGCTTACCTTGAAACTCAGGGGATGATTGCTTATCCCCATGATGGAAGAATGACTGTACGAGGTTCTATGCAATGTCCATATTATGTTTATGGAGCAGTTTCAAAAGCATTGGGTTATGAAGCAAAGGATATACAAATAATTCAAGATGTTACTGGTGGAGGATTTGGAGGAAAAGAAGCATTTCCTTCAATACTTGCCTGCCAGGTTGCAGTTGCTGCTAAAAAGGCTAATAGACCTGTTAAGGTTATATTTGATAGAAGAGAAGACATGGAGTTTACTTCAAAACGTCATCCATCTATATCTACCTATAAGGTAGCTATTAAGAACGGTAAGATTACTGGCATGGACATTGATGTTTTATTTAATAGTGGTGCATACACTACACTTTCTCCAGTTGTTTTACAGCGTGGCTTAATTTGTGCAAACGGCGTATACCGTGTAGATAATCTCCGCGTTGAGGGACGTGCTGTTAAGACCAATACTGTACCTTGTGGCGCATACCGTGGATTTGGTGCACCACAGACTTTCTTTGCAGTAGAAATGATTATGGATCATATTGCAAAAGAAATGGGTGTTGATTCCCTTAAGCTTAAGGAAGAATATATTGTTAAACAAGGTGATTCTACGTCTACTAGTGGCAAATATCATTTCCATGTACCTCTACCTGAAATGATTGAGCAGATTGATAAACTTTGCAATTACCGTGCAAAACGAGATCAGTATAAGATTCAGAATGGCAGATATCGTAAAGGTATTGGAATGTCTTTATTTTTCCATGGATGTGGTTTTACTGGCAGTGGAGAACGTGATTTCATTAAAGCAGTTGCAAAAATAAGGAAAAATTCAGATGATACTGTAGATATTCTTGCAAGTAATTCAGATATAGGTCAAGGTCTTAAAACTACTTTCTCTAAAATTGTTGCGGATACTCTTGGCATTTCCTATGAACAAGTATTTATCAATAATCCAGACACAGATCTTGTTCCTGATTCAGGTCCAACTGTCGCAAGTCGTTCGCTTATGACAGTTGGAGAATTATTAAGGCGTGCAGCAGAGAGACTTAAGAAAGAATGGAAAGCAGGAGAAGTTCAAGTTATAGAAGAACATTTCGTTGAACCTGATTTTGTAATTCCATTTAGTCTTGATGAATTTAAGGGAGATGCATATCCAACTTATTCTTGGGGAGTAAATGCTATTGAAGTGGAAGTAGATACACTTACTGCCACTACAAAGATACTAGGAGCATGGGGCAGCTTTGATGTTGGTGTTCCTATTGACATGAATATTATACAAGGACAGATGCAGGGCGGGTTCCTTCAAGGGATTGGATATGCATCTATGGAACAGATGGATTACAACGATAAAGGTGTGATTAGAAATAATAGTTTTAGTGATTACATTATTCCTACAGCAGTAGATGTACCAAATTTAGTTACTAAAATAATGAATAATCCATATACACATGGTCCATATGGAGCAAAGGGTGCAGGTGAGCTACCTCTAGTAGGTGCAGCTCCAGCTTATGTTGAAGCTATGGAAAATGCCATTGGTGGAAATCTAAAGAAGGTTCCATTCACAACAGAAGATACAATGATGGTTTTACAGGAGGTGCATAAATAATGATAAAATTTATTCTTAATGGCAAAGAGGTCGCATCAAATTCTAAATCAAATGAGCGCTTACTAGATGTACTTAGAAATGAATTTCGTATTACTGGCGTAAAGTGCGGTTGTAAAGAAGGTGAATGTGGAGCTTGTTCTATAATTCTTGATGGCAGGTTAGTTAATTCTTGTATGGTGGCTATGGGTAGCATTGAAGGTAGTACTGTTGTCACTATTGAAGGCTATAGAGAAACTGAACGTTTTGCAGTTATTGATAAGGCATATGCATCAGTCAGTGCTGTACAGTGTGGTTTTTGTATTCCAGGCATGATCCTTGCAACTGAATGTATACTTAACAAGAATCCAAATCCTACAGAAGCAGAGATTCGCGAAGGTATTTCTGGAAATCTTTGTAGATGTACTGGGTATAATGCCATAGTTAAGGCTATTGGCATTGCAGCAAAGGAGGGGAAAGGATTATGGTAGATTGTTATAGACCAACATCTTTAAAAGAAGCATTGGACATCCTAGCAAAGGAAAGTGTTACGCCTTATGCTGGAGGTACTGATTTGATGATTAAACCAGATGAAAATGCCACATATTTATTCCTTGATAAAGTAGCAGAAATTAAAAATATTGTAGAAGATAAAGAATATATTCGTATTGGTGCAGCATGTACTTATACTGATATTATTGAAAATAAACTTATTCCAGCAGTATTGAAAGAAGCAGTTTCACAGATTGCAGCACCAGCAATTCGAAACATTGGTACTGTTGGTGGAAATATATGCAATGGTTCTCCAAAGGCTGATAGTGCACTGATCCTTTTTGCCACTGACTCTAAACTGCGTCTTGCAAATAACAGAGGGGAACGAGTAATTCCTATTTCTGACTTTTACCTTGGAAGAAAGAATACTGCGATTGAGAAAGATGAACTCCTTGTTGAGATTCTAATGAATAAAAATAATTTAAATAATTACTATTACAAGAAGGTTGGTGAAAGAAATGCTTTGGCAATTTCAAGAGTTTCTTTCGTTGGCATAATTAATATAGTTGATGATAAGGTCTTTAACTGTAGAACAGCATTTGGTGCAGTAAGTGATGTTGTTATAAGCCGTCCAGATATTGATGCAATGCTTATAGGAAAGACTGTTGAAGAAGCTAAGGCTCTCAAGGATAAGTATCTAGCAGCATACGAAAAGGAAATTGTTCCAATAAGGGGTAGAGTATCTGCAAAATATAGAAAAACTGTGTGTATGAATTTATTACGTGATTTTCTTGAAAGTAATGGAATTTAACTTATATAAGATTCTGGCATTAAGTGGAATTTTATTTAGGCGGGATTTGATTCCCGTCTGAATCTTAGTGGCTAGAGATAAGATAAAGTTAAATAGAATATAAGCATTTAATCTCAATAGGATTGAATGCTTTTTAGGCATATGAAAGAAAATAACAAGTCCAAAATGCCATGATTATTTTTTATCAAGCAAGGAAGTAGATTGTCTCATAGCGGGCTTATTAGGGCAATCTGCTGACGCAGGATGATGGAAAATAGGCGTAGCAGATGGACTCGTTATTTTTTGAATATGGCTCATTATTAAAATTGTTGATAAATAAGGATATATTCTAAACAGATATAATAATAATCCATAATATGTATTTTTAGGGTTTAATTATTTTATAAAAACGTGTAGAATAATATTGTATGAAAAGTAAAATATAACCAATTAGTCTGCGAGATCAAATTGGAATCTAATAACCAAAATATAAGATACTAATCAATTTGTTAAAGTTTGAATGATATGTACAAGCCTATTTGAGTTTTGTGGAAGAATAAGATAATACTACTTAAGTAGAGCAAGAGGTATAGATATGAAGAGTAAAGAGAAGAGAACAACAGGCGGTATAATTGTTGCCGCAGGAAAAACATCAGAAAGAAATGGATTAAATCCATTATTGAAAATTGGTTCTATTACTGTAGTAAAAAGAATTGTTTTAACTTTTCAAAAAGCTGGAATTTCACCAATTGTGGTGATTACTGGATATAAAGCTGAAGAAATAGAACATCATTTAGCTGATTATGGAGTTGTATTTTTGCGAAATGATCAATATGAAAACTCGCGAAAGTTCGATTCTGCAAAGATAGGACTAGATTTTTTACAGAATAAATGCGACCAGGTATTATTCACTCCAGTTAATATTCCTATGTTTACACCAGAGACGCTTCAAATGATGATAGAATATGATGAAAAATTACTTTCACCAGCATATCGTGGAAAATCTGGGCATCCCCTTTTGATATCGTCTGAATTGATTCCTAAAATTCTAAAATATAATGGGAATATGGGATTACGAGGAGCCATTGAAAATATTGGAGTTAAAAGACAATGGATAGATGTAGAAGATGAAGGTATTCTATATGATACTGATTATATTGACCGATTAGATCAACTTTTAATAAAACATAATAAACATATACTTCATCCCTTTGTTAAAATCAGCATTGAAAAAGAATCCTTGTTTTTTGATTCGAGAACAAAATTGCTTCTAATTCTGATTCAAGATACCCACTCTGTACGAAGTGCATGCAAACATATGGCATTATCTTATAGTAAAGCATGGAGTATGTTAAATCAGTTGGAACAAGAACTAGATTATGCAGTAGTTGAAAGAAAGCATGGTGGGAGCAATGGTGGAAAAACTTATCTTACAAAAGAAGGTACTGAATTTTTGGAAAAATATCAGCAATTTGAACAGAATGTACACCAGTTTGCAAAGAATGAATTTGAAAGGTTATTTTAGAAGTTGCAATTAATATTTAAAAAGTTTTTTGAAAAAAATTTTACTTATAATTCGTTATACTTATACAAAATTACCAAATAATGATGGAGGAACAAAAATGAAAAAGATTAAAACTACAGAAGCTGTAGGTAATGTAATTTGTCATGATATTACACAAATTATCAAAGGAGAAAAAAAAGATGTTGCGTTTAAAAAAGGGCACATTGTTACTGAAGAAGATATTCCAGTTTTATTATCAATAGGTAAAGATAATCTTTATGTATGGGAAAAAAAGGAGGGGATGCTTCATGAAAATGAAGCAGCAGAAATTCTCTGTAAAATATGTAAAAGTGACTATATGAGTGCAACTAAGGTGAAGGAAGGCAAAATTGAACTAATTGCGGCAGAAGATGGCTTGTTTAAAATTGATATTGAAAAGCTTCGTAAAATAAATTCTCTTGGTGAAATGATGATTGCAACACGCCACAGTAATTTTCCTGTAAAAAAAGGTGATAAATTAGCAGGCACACGTATTATTCCTCTTGTAATTGAACAAAAGAAAATGGACGAGGCAGTTAAATTGGCCGGTGATAAACCATTAATGGAGATTCTTCCATTTATCCACAAAAAAGCAGGAATTGTAACTACAGGTAATGAGGTTTTCTATGGAAGAATTAAAGATACATTTGGGCCTGTTATTAGAGAAAAGCTTGCAGAATATAATGTTGAAGTTTTAGGACAGAAGATTCTGAGTGATGATCCTAAATTAATTACAGAAGCTATAAAGGATTTTATTAAAGAAGGTGCAGAATTAATAATATGTACAGGTGGAATGAGTGTAGACCCTGATGATACAACACCGACTGCAATTCAAAATACAGGTGCAAAGATTGTTTCCTATGGTGCTCCTGTGCTTCCAGGTGCAATGTTTTTACTAGCATATTATAATGGCACACTCCCAATTATTGGACTTCCAGGCTGCGTAATGTATGCTAAACGGACTATTTTTGATTTGGTTCTTCCAAGAGTTATGGTAAATGACAAAATAACTTTAGAGGATATCGCAAACCTTGGGCATGGTGGATTGTGTCTTTCATGCGATATTTGTACATTCCCTAATTGTGGTTTCGGGAAATAAGACTGACAAAGCTTAATTAAGTGAAACTTGATTAAGGTGGGATTTGATCCCCATATGAATCTTAGATAAATATTGCAAGGTCAACCTGAAAGTGTTCCTATGGCTTAATGTCTTTAATAAGTATTTAAAAATTATCTGTGATAAACTTGGCTGATATGAGGTGAATAAAATGGTAGATAGTAGTGGTAGAAATATTGAATACCTTAGAATTTCTGTTACAGATAGATGTAATCTTAGATGTGTATATTGTATGCCGGAATGTGGAATTGAAAACTTAGAACATGACGAAATACTTACTTTTAAGGAGATTATGCTAATAGTTAAAACTGTTTCACAGCTTGGTATTCACAAGGTCAAAATTACAGGCGGAGAACCATTAGTACGAAAGGGTATTGTAAATTTAGTTAGAAGAATCAAAGATATTGATGGGATTGAAGAGATAACAATGACCACAAATGGCGTACTTTTTGGTGACATGGCAGATAGTTTAGCAGAAGCTGGTCTTGATAGTGTAAATATCAGTCTTGATACATTAAATAGTACAAGCTTTAATAAAATTACTCGCAGAGACTGCTTAGATAAAGTGAAGCTTGGATTAAAAAAAGCAGTGGAGCTTGGATTGAAAACAAAAATAAATTGTGTCCCAATAGCTCAGTTAAATGGTGATGACTTAATAGATATATTGAAAATTGCTAAAGAAAATCCAATCGATGTGCGTTTTATAGAACTTATGCCTATTGGTTTTGGAAAAAGTTATTCACCTGTTTGTAATGAACAAATATTTGAGCAGATAGAACAAAATTTTGGAACTCTTCAGAACTCAAAAATTAAACATGGTAATGGACCAGCTGTGTATTATAACTTATCAGATTTTAAAGGAAGTATTGGCTTTATAAGTGCAATTTCAAATGAATTTTGCAATACTTGTAATCGTATTCGTTTGACTGCTGATGGAAATTTGAAATTATGTCTTCATTATAATAATGGAGTCGCACTAAAGCCTCTTCTACGTAGTGGAATAAGTAAAGAACAATTAAAAAGAGTTATTGAAAATACAATATATAATAAACCAAGTCACCATGGTTTTAATAGCAGTGACACGGAAAATATAGAATTAAAAAACATGGTTCAAATAGGAGGATAAATACTGTTGGAAAAGTTATAGCAGTATGCATCAATAGAATGAAAAACTTAGGGAGTATAAGATAGGAGAATAAGAAAAATGGAACTAACTCATATAAATGAAGAAGGAAGAGCAAGAATGGTTGATGTATCTGAAAAAATTGACACTGTACGGGAAGCAGTAGCAATTGGAACAGTTTCCATGAAAAGAGAAACCATTGAAAGAATAAAAGAAGGTACTATTTCAAAAGGGGATGTATTATCAGTAGCGCAGGTAGGAGGTATAATGGGTGCCAAAAATACTCCACAAATAATACCAATGTGCCATCCTATAATGATATCTGGCTGTGATATAAGTTTTCGAATTGACATTGAAAACAATAAAATTGAAATAACTGCAACTACTAAGACTGTAGGAAAGACAGGCATTGAGATGGAAGCCCTTACTGCTGTATCCACTGCAGCATTAACTATTTATGATATGTGTAAGGCTATTGATAGGGAAATGGTCATAAACAATATTATGCTTGTAAAAAAAAGTGGAGGGAAATCAGGCATATTTGAAAGGAAGGGATTATGATGAGTAAGGTTATTGCAGTGAATATAAGTGAGAAAAAAGGTGTTATAAAACATCCTATAGAAAAAGGTTTTTTTAGAGTTAATCATGGTCTCGATGGGGATGCTCATGCAGGAGAGTGGCATAGGCAGGTAAGTTTGCTTGGAATTGAAAGTATTGATAAAATGAAATCATCAGAAGCCGAAGGACTTACTCCAGGAAAGTTTGCTGAAAACATTACTACTGAGGGAATAGTTTTATATGAACTTCCTATAGGAACAAAGCTTAAAATTGGGGATGTTATGCTAGAAGTTACTCAGATAGGAAAGGAATGTCATTTGGGCTGCGAAATTAGAAAATTGGTAGGAGATTGTGTAATGCCTAGGGAAGGAATATTTACTAAAGTACTAGAAGAGGGGTATATTAAAGCTGGAGATAATATTATAATAGTTTAAAATAAGAAAAATAACAATTCAAGTGATATTTTTGAATTGTTATTTTTTTTTAACTATATTAAGCTATTCCATAACCATATTTTTCAAAGATCTTTTTACAAGTATCAGTAAATAAGAAATCTTCAAATGCTTTTGCGGCATCAGCATTTTTACTAGCCTTAATTATTCCGATTGGATATGTAATAGGTGAATGCTTGTCCCCTGCTATTGTTTCTATAATTTTAGCATCTTTACTGCTTAACGCATCACTTTTATATACAAATCCAACTTCAGCATTTCCAGAAGTCGACCAGGCAAGTACTTCTTTTACATCTTTTGCAAAAACAAGTTTTGATGAAATAGAATCTTTAATACCAAGCTTAGTGAAAACTTCATCAGCATATTGTCCAGCTGGTACACTTTTAGGTTCCCCAACAGCTATCTTTTTAACCTTATCACTTGTTAGATCAGAAAGACCGGTTATAGCAGTGTCTTTAGGTCCGACTAAAACTAAATCATTTTTAACTAAGTCTTTTTTAGTATTTTCAAGTAATAAAGATTTGCTGTCTAACGCTTTCATTTGGCTTTGACCAGCTGAAATGAAGATATCACAAGGGGCACCTTGTTCTATTTGTTGCTGTAGAGATCCAGAAGCACCATAGTTAACAGTTAAAGTAACATTTGGAGCAGTCTTTTTGTATTCGTCTTGTATATCTGTCAGTGCTTCTTTTAAACTAGCAGCAGCGGAAATGTTTAATTCTATTGAAGCTTCAGTAGCAGATTCCTTTTGTGGAGTAGTTGATGCCTTTTGAGCTCCGCAACCAATAAGTGACGTTGTTAATAAAACAGTTACTAAACTAAATAATCCTATTTTCTTTTTCATAAATAAAACCTCACATTCATAAAAATATTTCTATTATAATTATGTTTTGTTATGTTTGGATATGTTTCATTATGTTTTGCTTGTTGCTTATTATACTAGCATTTATTTATAAGAAAAACAATATGTAATTGTAAAAATAAGTACTTGAATAGAAATATTGACAAAATTATTAGGATATGATTATAATTAGCCTAATGGTAATGTGATGTTACATTATGTTTTATTAGATAAAGATCTCAAAGAAGAGATTACAGAAATGTATGAGCTTCTTTGAGATCTTTTTTTGCTTATGTTGAGAAAATATATAATTATGTAAAAGTAATATAGCTTGTAATATCACATCTCTATATTGCATTTGTCAGTTAGAAACAGTAATTACGTAATGTTATTGCTTCTACCCATAATCCTTTATAATTATTTCAAGATATTTTTGACTCAGTGTATTTATTGAAATAATAAAGGATTTTATAAATGTGATGCTGATGTAAAACTATTTTCGAATTGTATTGTGAAATGATAAAAATTAACATATAAGTAAAAATATTGTTGTAAATTAAGCTGGAATAATTTATAATGTACATAATCAATAGTAACATAACAACATTGATTGAATTTAACTTGGGGAGGAAATAAAAATGAAATTAAGTGCAAGAAACCAATTGGCAGGAAAAGTTGTTGAAATTAAAGAAGGGGCAGTAAATGCATCAGTAAAAATCGAGATTGCTGAAAATATTATAATATCATCAACTATCTCAATGGACGCAGTAAAGGAACTAGGATTAACAGTAGGATCAGAAGCTACAGCAGTAATTAAGGCAACATCAGTAATGGTTATGGCTTAGTTCTCTATAATCTTATACTACATATGAAATCATAATCAAAAGAGGATATCTTAAGCTAAGATATTCTCTTTTTTACTAGCAGACTACTATATATATTTAAATAAAAGGATATATATCAAAAAAATAATTCTTTACAATACTACAAGAATATAGTTATATGTGTGTATATTTATGATATCTATATGCAATGTTCGGAATCATTAATAATGATCTCAAAGAGGAGAATGCAGAAATGTAGAAAACTCTTTGAGATTTTTTGTTTATAAAAAATTAAATTATGATATCTAAGTAATGGTATCTTAAAAGGTTGAACAAGAATGGAGTGATTAATTTGAAATTTGTTACATTTTCTGGACCACCATCATCGGGCAAGACTTCAGTAATATTAAAGGTAATTGAGTGCTTAAAATCGGAACAAAGAAAATGTGGAGTTGTAAAATTTGACTGCCTTACAACTTTTGATGATTTACTTTATAAAAACGCAGGAATTGAAGTTATGGTAGGATTATCAGGAAATCTTTGCCCGGATCACTTTTATATCAGTAATATAGATGATTGTGTTAAATATGGAACAGAGAATGGGTTCGATTTGTTGATAAGCGAGAGTGCGGGGTTATGTAATAGGTGCTCACCTCATATTAAGGGTATTTTAGCAGTATGCGTAATAGATAGTCTGTCTGGAGTAAACACCCCTAAAAAGATTGGACCAATGTTAAAATATGCGGATATTATAGTAATTACAAAAGGTGACATAGTTTCTCAGGCTGAAAGAGAAGTGTTTAGTTTTATGGTAAAAGAGGCTAATTCCAAAGCAGAGATAGTGTATATTAATGGTCTTACTGGTCAGGGGGCTTATGAATTAAGCTTAAGCATAAAAAAAGCAAAATCTATTGAGAGTCTTGAAGGAGAGAAACTTAGATTTACAATGCCTTCAGCATTATGCTCTTATTGCCTTGGAGAAACAATAATAGGTGAAGATTACCAAACTGGAAACACAAAAAAAATAAATTTCCAAGAAATTAAAAGTAACAGAGAACTTAAAACGAGTTATTCTTTAGACAAAAATAGTGAAATATCTGAAATAGACTGCACAATAGTTAACTCATTAACAATTGTAGGAGGACATGATAAAGGTGGAAATAAAGAAGATATTGAACTTACAATTAAAGTAGGGGAAGTAATTTGCATAGTTGGACCTACAGGATCTGGTAAAAGTAGATTACTCGAAGATATAGAGTGTATTGCGAGTGGTGATACTCCAACTGGAAGAATTATAAAAATAAATGGAGAAAATTTAAATTGTAGCAGGCTGGTTGCAGAGCTTTCGCAGAATATGAATTTTGTAATGGATGTATCTGTAGAAGAATTTATAAGAATGCATGCAAAAAGCAGGAATGTTATAGAGATAAAAAGTATTACAGACAAAATAGTAAAATATGCAAATGAACTAGCAGGAGAAGAATTCACTGGGGATACACCGATAACTTCATTGAGCGGGGGGCAATCAAGGGCATTAATGATTGCAGATACAGCATTATTAAGCGCTTCCCCAATAGTACTAATTGATGAAATTGAAAATGCAGGGGTAGATAGAAGCAGGGCATTAGAACTTTTAGTTAAAGAAGGAAAAATAGTTTTTGTATCTACTCATGACCCTATATTAGCATTGCTTGGGGATAAGAGAATTGTGATAAAAAATGGTGCGATAAATAAAGTAATCACAACAGTTCCAAAGGAAAGAGATAATCTTAAGATTATGAAACAAATTGATAATAAAATGTTAGAACTCAGAAATGCCTTAAGAAGTGGAGAAGTAATAGATTGGGATATGAAAGAATATTTTCTATAGATATCCAAATGCTACTTTAGACTTACGCAATAGCCAACCGAAATTAGGTGAACTCTGTTGTTTCGGTTGCTATAGAATACAGTTGTGAATTTCTAACATCAGAAGTTGCGCCATTTATGCATGCTCCCGAGGCAAGCTCGTGACAAGCAAAAATGGAACATCTTCTTATTAAAAATAAGTGAAAAAAATATAAGATGGAGGTTAAAAATATGGGAAAAATGAAAAATATAATTGATAAATCAGAATACGATGTTCTTGGATTGTTACCGTGCCCTATAAAAGTGCCAATAGAAATTGGTTTTGATGAAATGATAAATAATTTAGAAAGTGAATGTGATTTTAAATATCTTGTTGAAGGTAATTCTAATTATGAGGTCATGTGGATGGATGAGTCTTCATATATTCCTAAAAAAGAGGAATTGCCAAAGATTATTATAAGTGCTGGAGTTAATAGTTTTTATAGAAAAGATTTTAGAGATAAGGCAATAGAAGAGAAATACTTTAAGGAAATCAAAAACATAGAAGATGGAAAATTAATTGAAAATGATTTTAGTGATCCAAAAGGTAATTATTATATAATGGCATTAAATCATTTAGTTATGGCAGTAGATTTAACTAAATTGAATAAAAGAAATATACCAACCTCGTGGGGAGACCTTTTGAATAGTTCATTTAAAAAAGAAGTTGCCATAAGAGGAAAGCGAGGAAAGTATTGTGAAACAACATTGCTAGCGATATATAAAGATTATGGTATGGATGGAATTATGAAATTAAAAGAACTTGTTGGCTTTGGCGGACATCCAGCTGAAATGGTAAAGAATGCAGGGAAAGGAATTGAGAATTCACCTACAATTAGTGTTATTCCCTATTTTTATGCAAGGCTTCTTAAAAATAATAAGAATGTTAAGATTGTTTGGCCTGAAGAAGGTGCAATAGTTAGTCCAGTGACATTATTAGTCCAAAATGATATTTCAAACATGTTGGAAAATGTAGTGAGTTATTTTACTAGTGAACAAGTACGAAATATATGCAAAGATGCAGCACTGCCTCATCCAATGGATTATTTAGAGTATTTAAAAGAAAACAATTATAAGTTAAATTGGTTGGGATGGGATTTTATAAGCAATAATTATATAAACAAATTACTTCCAAATTTAAATAAATGTTTCTAAATGCTAGAAATTCTCACCTCTAAATGTTAGAATAAATTATTATACGGAGGAGGGAAGTTCTATGAATAATGAAGAATCCCTAACGGCAGTAGATGTCGCTGAACTATTAAAGATAACTAAAAATACAGTATATGAAATGGTCAAAAGAGGTGAATTACCTGGATACAAAGTAGGGAAAAAGCTTAGAATTGATAAAAAGGATGTTGAGAATTACATCAATAGTCAAAAGGTAACAAAAGGTAGTAATAATCAGATTAAGATATTAATAGATGAGCCAGTAATAGAAGAAAATCTGAGTAATATAAAAAAAGCGGAAAATTCAAATGATATTATAATATCAGGACAAGATGTGATTTTAGATGTTTTAGCAGAAAAAATTAGGGAAAAGGCAAATGATATAAGGGTCCTTAGGTCTAATACAGGAAGCTACTCAGGTCTATATGACTTATATAATGATAAAATTTCTATATCGTCAGTACATTTGTGGGATGGAGATACTAATGAATATAATACTGCTTTTGTAAGGAAACTAGTTCCAGGTATATCTTGTTTAATTATAAACCTTGCTTACAGGAATGTTGGTTTTTATGTTCCAAAAGGAAATCCTAATAAAATAACTAATTGGAAGGACTTGATTAAACAAGATATATCCATGATAAATAGGGAAAAAGGTTCTGGAATAAGAATTTTGCTTGACGAGAAATTAAGAGTTAATAATATAAATAGAGAACAAATTAAAGGATATAATATTGAAAAACAATCCCACTCTGCAGTAGCAAGAAGTATTGCAAGAGGGGAAGGTAATGTTGGGATAGGAAATGAAAAGGCAGCTAATCAGGTTGATGGGATTGATTTTATTAAAATTCAGGAAGAAAGATATGACTTAGTTATCAAGGAATCTGATTTAAAATATCCCATATATCAACTTATAATTAGAACTATTCAAAGTGAAGAGTTTAAGAGGGAAATTGAAAGTTTAGGCGGATATGATTTAAAAGATATAGGCAAAATACTTGATAAAACATAAATAATGATATAGTATAAGATTAATATTATAATTTTATGCAAAGGCGCAGTAATTTTACTGTGCCTTTTTGTTATTAAAAAATAAGGTATATGAAAGAAAATAATAAATGATGATTGATTATTTTTTGAATATATCTAAATAAAGGAGTGATAGTATATGGATAAAATAGGAGTATTTTTAAACGAAAAAGATCTTATAAGTTCTTTTGAAGAAGCACGATATGTAAAAATATTTGCAAAAGAAAAACATTTGTGGAAAACAAAAAAAACTATTTTAATTAATAGGGCAGGTGGTGAAAAATCAATAAATGAAATCAGACAGGAATACAAAAATGTAATTAATGAAATGGATGATTGTAAAATTATAATAGTAAAAAAGGCTTTTGGAATTCCGTATAGTGTATTTTATATGGGGGATTTTAGTGTTTGGGAATTGGAAGGAAACCCATTTGATTATTTTGATGAAATTATTAAAAATGAAATGGTCCAGGAGGAGAATGAAAATAAAGAAGTTGAAATTGCTAAGAAACTTGGCGATGGATATTTCATGATAGATCTACAGGAATTAGAGCTGATAAATCCTGAAATAACTTCTAAAAAGGCAATAATTCCTTATTTAGAAAAAGAGGATGTTAAAAAAATAGAAGTACGCTGTTGTCATGTACCGCCTTGGCTGGTTGCAAAAATGGACAAGGGTGAAATCTTATTATCCATTAATGAGATAAAAAGAAATGATTATATGGTAACTGTACAGAAAAATGTTTGAGGCACATGAAAGAAATAATAGACTAGGAGGCGAATTTATGGAGAAAATAATAACTAAGTATGGTATTTTAAATGATGCTATTATTGCTGAGTATTATTCCACTGGAGAACCAGAAGCGTATAAGGTGGAAGAATACAGTGAATTAAAAGTTTTAGACTATAATTTAGTACCGTTGCATGGATTTGTAGATGAAAGAAGAAAAGAATTTCCACCAGTAAAGGTATTTAAGAATGGCAATATTAAGAGTATTTCATTAAATGATTTGACAGTAATAAATACTAGTATAGGTGTATTTGAAGTTGAAAAAATAACATTCTATGAAGATGGTGAAATAAATAGATTGTTTCCTTTGGATGGAAGATTGTCAGGGTATTGGACTGAAGATGATGAATATAAATTAGCAAAAGCTTATAAATTTAGTTTTGATTTTTCATCATTTGAAGCTAAGATTATGTCTCTTCATTTTTATGAAACACAAGAACTTAGAAGTATCACATTGTGGCCAAAAGAAAAAATTAAAATAAATGTTGGAGAATGTAATTTCGCAGGGAGAATAGGAGTCTCTTTATATAAAAGCGGAAAAATAAACTCCTGTGAGCCATTAATTGCAACAAATATAAAAACGCCAATTGGAAAAATCGAAGCTTATGACGTTAATGCAATGGGAATTCATGGGGATAGTAATTCTTTAGAATTTTATGAGGATGGAAGCATAAAATCTCTTATCACATCTACTAATACAATTACAATTAAAACATCGGAAGGTGACACGATTTTTCATTCTCCAAAAAAAATTAGATTGTATTCTAACAGTGAAGTTCTGGATACGATAACTTTAAAGGTGGAATTTATTGATGATAAGGTCATAATAGATAAACAATATGAATATGAAATTAAAGAAAATAAATTTGAGATAAAAGCATTTGGGGAAAGGCACTTTACCCTTAATGGAGATAGAAATAAATAATTCTCATTAAATTTAACAAAACACGAATGATTTTGATAAATTGATAAAAATATATCGTTATCATTAAAAAAGTTATAGAAAATAAAAAAATAGTTTGCAATATCAGTTTTTTGTGATATTATAGTTTCAATAAATAAAACAAACAAATGAAAAACAGAAATTAATAAAAAAGTAATTTATACACAAGTTTTTTTTGAAACAATATAACTTAAATTAAAAAATGAATATTAACCTGTCATTAAGGCAATGGAGTCTAAGTGTTTAACTCAATGAGGAAGTTAACGACTTAGATTTTTTTATTACAATGAAAGGACAAAGGAGTCTATTTTATTATAACTATTAATAGTTAAATAAATTAGGCTTATTTTTTTAAACTAATTTACTGTTATATTAATACAAATAAGTTATAACGACCCATTTGGGCTTATATAATCTATTTAATTAAGAGGAGGAAACTAATATGAGACAAGTAGCTATTTATGGAAAAGGTGGTATAGGAAAATCTACAACCACACAAAATTTAACTTCAGCTTTAGCTGAAATGGGAAAGAATATAATGATAGTAGGATGTGATCCTAAAGCAGATTCTACAAGATTAGTTCTTGGAGGTTTAGCACAAAAAACAGTTCTAGATACTTTAAGAGAAGAAGGAGACGATATTGAATTAGATGCAATCTTGAAAACAGGATATGGAAATATAAGATGCGTTGAATCAGGCGGACCAGAACCAGGAGTTGGATGTGCAGGTAGAGGTATTATTACTTCAATAGGAATGCTTGAACAATTAGGAGCATATACACCTGATTTAGACTATGTATTTTATGATGTACTCGGAGACGTTGTATGTGGTGGTTTTGCAATGCCAATCAGAGAAGGTAAAGCACAAGAAATATACATCGTAGCATCTGGAGAAATGATGGCACTATATGCAGCTAACAATATTTCAAAAGGTATTCAAAAATATGCTAAAACTGGTGGAGTTAGATTAGGTGGAATCATTTGTAACAGTAGAAAAGTTGATAGAGAATACGAACTATTAGAAGCATTTGCAAAAGAGCTTGGAAGTCAACTTATTCACTTTGTACCTAGAGATAATATGGTTCAAAGAGCAGAAATACACAAACAAACAGTTATAGAATTTGATCCAAAGGCTGATCAAGCTGATGAATACAGAACATTAGCTAAAAATATAGAAAATAATAAAATGTTTGTTATTCCAAAACCAATGAAACAAGAAAGATTAGAAGAAATATTAATGGAATATGGTTTAATGGATATCTAGGATCAATGCACAATTATCAATTCACAATTCACAATTATTAATTAATGTTGAAGCTCATAAAGAAAGTTTTGTTAACCCAATAGAAGATTCCAACAAGGGGAAAGATCTGCTATCCAAATGCAAGATGCCCGCAAGGGGAAAGTTCTGCTATCCAAATACAAGATTTGGAGCATCACTTTTGGAGCACCACTTTTCCATTCAGGATTTTTTGAATTCAATTATTTATAATGTGAAATTTAAGTTGAAAAATATATAAAACAAAATATTAAATAAAAGGAGATAGAGAGATATGTATATGATTCGCGCAATAATAAGACCAGAAAGGGTTAGTACTGTGCTTTCAGAATTATTGGATGCTGGCTTCCCAGAAGTAACGAAGATGGCGGTTTATGGTAGAGGAAAACAAAAAGGAATCAAAGTTGGAGAAATATATTATGATGAACTTCCAAAAGAGATGCTTCTGATTGCAGTTAAAGATGAAGATAAAGACGATGTCATAAAAGTAATAATGAGAAATTCTAGAACTGGAGAAAAAGGTGCATTTGGAGATGGAAAAATATTCGTTGCACCAATTGAGGAAGTATACACTGTAAGTAGTGGGAAATCAGGATTATAAAATTGAAATAGGAGGAATAGCTTTATGAAAGAAGTTATGTGTATTATTCGTTTGAATAAAGTTAATAAAACTAAAGAAGCACTCGCAGAAGCTGGCTTTCCATCCATTACTTGCAGAAAAGTACTTGGAAGAGGCAAGAAATCAATTGATATAGCTTTAGTTGAAGCTTATATGGAAACTGGTGAAGTGCCACCAACATCGTATGGTGAGAATTTATCAGAAAGAGGAAGATTAATACCTAAAAGATTTATAACTTTAGTAGTAAAAGATGACGAAGTAAAAACAGTAGTAGAGACTGTGATAAGTGTAAATTCAACTGGGACTCCAGGAGATGGAAAGATATTTGTATTACCAGTTGAAGAAGTATACAGAGTCAGAGATGGACAAATAGGTGAAGAGGCAATTTAAAGTGTGGAGGTGAAGTTAATGAGTAAAGTTGATAGCGTTTTGGACAAGTATAGTGCCAAAGTATATAAAAACAGAAAGAAACATATGCTTGAACTTGAGCAGGAAACTCAAGAAATAGATGCAAATAGAAGAACTATACCAGGAGTTATGACACATAGAGGATGTTGTTATGCTGGATGTAAAGGTGTTGTTCTTGGACCATTAAAAGATATAGTACTTTTAACTCATGGACCGATAGGATGTGGATATTATTCATGGGGTACTAGAAGAAATAAAGCAGTACCACAAAAAGGTGACGGAAACTTTATACAATATTGTTTTTCTACAAATTTAGGTGAAAGTGATATCGTATTTGGTGGAGAAAAGAAATTAAAGGCTGCTATAAAAGAAATTGTAGATATATTTAATCCAAAAGCAATATTTATCTGTGCAACATGTCCAGTTGGACTTATAGGTGATGACTTACCAGCAGTTGCAAATGAATCTAAAGAATTGTATGGAATTGATGTTATATCATTCCCTTGTGAAGGATATAAAGGTGTATCTCAATCAGCAGGACATCATATTGCAAATAACAAGCTGATAAAATCTGTAATCGGAACTATGGATTACACACCAAAAACTCATTCAGTTAATATCCTTGGTGAGTATAACATAGGTGGTGACGCTTGGGAAATAGAAAGAATTCTAAAGAAAATAGGCTATGAAGTTATATCAGTCATGACAGGTGATGCTAGCATTGACGATATAAGAAAAGCCCATACTGCAGATTTAAATCTAGTCCAATGTCACCGTTCCATTAATTATATCGCAGAAATGATGAAAATTCAATATGGTACTGCGTGGATAAAAGTTGATTTTATCGGAGTTGATTGTACTGTTAGAACTTTAAGAGATATTGCGAAATTCTTTAATGATCCAGAGTTCACAGAAAGAACTGAAGCTGTTATAGCTGAAGAGCTTGAAGATATTAAAGATGATATGGATTATTATAGAAGCAAGTTAACTGGTAAAAAGGCAGGTTTATATGTTGGAGGTTCAAGATCCCACCATTATCAAATGCTATTAAATGACTTAGGTGTAGAAACATTAGTTGCAGGATTTGAATTTGCACATAGAGATGATTATGAAGGTAGAGAAGTAATACCAACTATAATTGAAGATGCGGATTTAAAAAATATCGAAGTATTAGAAGTAGAAAAAATTGAAGGTAAATATAAACCAGTTAAAACAGATGAAGAATTAGAAGAATTAAAGAAAGAAATCATTAATTTAGAATATTATCCAGGTATGATGCGTGACATGAAAAAAGGTTCGATTGTAGTTGATGACTTAAATGAATTTGAAACAGAAGAATTTATTAAAAAGTTAAAACTTGACATGTTTTTCTCAGGCATTAAGGATAAATATATAATACAAAAAGGTGGAGTATTATCAAGACAATTGCACTCTTATGATTATAGTGGACCTTATGCAGGATTTAAGGGCGCTGCAAACTTTGGTAGAGATGTAACAATGAGTTTATATACTCCAGCATGGAAATACACTGTAGCTCCATGGAAAACAGAATCAATATTAGAAGGAACATTTGGAGGTGAGGTATAATGTTAGATTTAACTCCTAAAGAAATTAAGGAAAGAAAAGCGATTACTATTAATCCTAGTAAAACATGTCAACCTGTTGGTGCTATGTATGCAGCTCTTGGAGTTCATGGATGTATGCCCCACAGTCATGGTTCACAAGGTTGTTGCTCATATCATAGAACAGTTTTATCTAGACATTTCAAAGAACCAGCTATAGCAACTAGTTCATCATTTAGTGAAGGTGCTTGTGTATTTGGTGGTGGTAGCAATATTAAAACTGCTGTTAAAAATATCTTTGATATGTATGATCCAGAAATAATTGCAGTTCATACTACATGTTTATCAGAAACAATTGGTGATGATTTAAAAGGTTTTATTGATGCTATAGATATTCCAGAAGGAAAATATGTGTTACATGCAAATACCCCAAGTTATGTTGGATCACATATTACAGGATTCTCTAATATGGTTACTGGCTTTATTAAAGGTTTATCTAAAACAACTGGAGTAAAGAACGGAAAAATGTGCGTGATTCCTGGATTCGTTAACCCTGGCGATATGCGTGAAGTAAAGAGATTATTAAAGCTTATGGGTGTAGATTTCACAATGTTACCAGATACAACTGGAGTTTTTGATGCTCCGATGACTGGAAAATATGAAATGTATCCAAAAGGTGGTACAAAGATTCAAGATATTATTGAATTAGGTGACTGCGAAAAAACATTAGCACTAGGAAGTTTTGCTTCAGAAGCAGGAGCTGCTACTCTTGAAAAATCATTCAAGATTCCATACTCTACATTAAAAATGCCAATAGGTATTGGTTCTACAGATGAGTTAATTATGGAATTAAGTAAATTCAGCAAGCAGCAAGTTCCTTATGAACTTGAAGAAGAAAGAGGACAATTAGTTGATATAATGATTGACTCTCATCCATATTATGATGGAAAGAAAGTAGCTTTATATGGAGATCCAGATGTACTAATTGCTTTATCTAAATTCTTATTAGAGCTTGGAATGATTCCTAAGT
The DNA here is from genome assembly GCF_036699995.1 of Clostridium beijerinckii. Taxonomy (NCBI): domain Bacteria; kingdom Bacillati; phylum Bacillota; class Clostridia; order Eubacteriales; family Clostridiaceae; genus Clostridium; species Clostridium beijerinckii. The sequence continues at coordinate 2,242,130 of NZ_CP144906.1, forward strand.
ATGTAATTACAGGAACTCCATCCAATGTATTTGAAAAACAAATGCAAGCATTGTTTGATGAATTTGGTGTTGAAGGCTGCATAGCTAAACAAGATGCCGATCTTTTTGAATTACATCAATTAATTAAGAATGAATCTGTTGATTTACTAATGGGTGGAACTCATGGTAAATACATAGCAAGAGCTGAAGATATTCCACTAGTTAGAATTGGATTCCCAGTATTAGATAGATATGTTCATTCATATATGCCTAATGTTGGATATAGAGGTGCTATGAGATTATTAGAATTAATGCTTGGTGCATTAATGGATAGACAAGATAGAGATGTAAAAGATGAAGATTTTGAATTAGTAATGTAGATAAATATGTGGAATTTAAGGTTGTGTGGTAGTCAGCCGAAAGAGATGTTACTCTGTTGTTTCGGTTGCTATAGAATAAAGTTGTGAAGTTCTAGCATTATAAGTTGTACCCATTTTTGCATGCTCCCAATGCAAGATTGGGACAAGCAGAAATGGAACAACTTATAATTAAGAACTTCTACGACTTTATTCTAAATGCAACGCTGCACAAAAGAGTAACACCTCTTTCTGGATAGAGTATACACTAAAAGTTAAATTTAAATGTTGATTTATCTATCTAAAGGAGTGCGTGAAGTAAGTTGGAAAGTAATGCATTTGGATAAGCGAAAATGGAATGATTTCTAATGAAGAAATCCTACATTAGTATTCTAAATGCAACACTGCATATTATGACCCTTTTGGTTACAAAAGAGTACTCACCATTTCTAGTGTAGTGTATACTCCCAAACTTAAATTTACTTTTTAAATTTATTTATCTAAAAATAGTGTGTGAAGTGAGTGTTTAATAAGATGTGTATTTGGGATAAGTAATAATGGATAATTTATAATGAAGAAATCCTGTGGCAGTATTCTAGATGAAACGCTACATATTATGAACCCTGTGATTACAAAAGGGTAATATCTCTTTTGGGATATAGTCTTCACTGCAAGTTAAGTTTAAATGTTGATTTATTTATTTAAAAGAGTACCCACCATTTCTGGTGTAGTGTATATCTAAAATTTAAATTTGTTTTTTTAAATTTATTTATTTGGAAAGAGTGTGTGAAATAGTATAAACCAAATCATATATATATTGCAATTTACAATTCACAATTCACAATTCACAATTCAAAATGCACAATTCACAATTACAGTAAGTTTCTTGTAATATTTTTAGAATTGTGATGAAGAATTAGTTTTGTAAAAGATCTTAAATAAAAAAAGCAGCTATGCACGTATAAAAAGAGTGGCTTTGCCACAATGCGGAACTTTGCTGCAATTAAGATCAGATCTAAGAAGATATGTTAAATTCAAAAAAGTTAATAATTTCAATGATTGAGCAATTGAACATGGATAAAACATGTCAATTGCTCTATTTATTAATAGGGATTTTAATGCTTATTAATATTGAAAATTGAGAATGTAGAATGAGTAATAAATTTTGTTATAAGGAATTTGTAAAAAATGTATTGTGTGCATTATTTAAAGAAAAGTTAACTTTCATCCTTTATTCTCAATTCTCAATCTATAATTACAAATTTAAAAGGTGGTGTGTGACATTATGGAAAAAAGGATATCTAATTCACTTCTTGAAGAAAGAGAAGATTTTGTGTGTTTTAAAGAAGGTCATAATAAAAAATCTATGAAGTGTGATGGTGATAGTGTATCAGGATCAGTTAGTCAAAGAGCGTGTGTATATTGTGGAGCAAGAGTTGTATTAAATCCAATAACAGATGCATACCACATAGTTCATGGACCTATTGGCTGTGCTAGTTACACTTGGGATATAAGAGGAAGTCTTTCAAGTGGTGAAAATTTATATAGAAATAGTTTTTCAACTGATTTAAGTGAACAAGATGTTATTTTTGGTGGTGAGAAAAAATTAATTGCTGCTATAGAGGGAATAATGGAAAATCATAATCCTAAGTTGATTTTTGTTTATGCAACTTGCATTGTTGGTGTAATAGGCGATGATGTTAAAGCCGTATGCAAAATGGCTGAGGAAAAATATAATGTACCTGTTATTCCAGTTATGTCGCCAGGGTTTTCTGGAAATAAATCTAAAGGATATAAATTAGCTTGCAATGCATTAATGAATTTATTTTCTAGAAATATTCTGCCTAAGAGAAAAGGAATTAATATGTTAGGTGATTTTAATTTAGCTGGTGAAATATGGATTGTTAAAGAGTATCTAAAGAAAATTGGAGTAGATGTGATATCAACTATTACTGGAGACTCCAGTTATGCCAAATTAGTCAAAGCCAGCAGCGCAAGTTTTAATGTTGTTCAATGTGCTGGATCCATGACATATTTAGCAAAGAGAATGGAAGCAGAAATGGATATTCCTTTCGTTAAAATAAGTTTTGTGGGGCTTGAGGATACAAAAAATTCATTGCTCAGAATAGCAAGCTTATTTGGAGATGAAGAAATGCTAGCAAAAGCTAAGGCATTTGTTAAAGAAGAAGAAGAAAAAATAATGCCTATATTAGAGAAATATAAGGAAAATCTTAAGGGGAAAAAAGCTGCAATATATGTAGGCGGAGGATTTAAAGCAATCTCCTTAATCAAACAGTTTAATGAACTTGGAATAGATACAGTAATGGTTGGAACACAAACTGGAAAGAAAGATGATTATGAAGTTATAAATAGTTTAGTTAAGGATGGAACAGTAGTTTTGGACGATGCAAATCCTTCGGAATTAGAAAAATTTATGATTGAGCAGGATGTAGATATTTTAGTTGGAGGGGTTAAGGAAAGACCACTTGCTTATAAATTGGGAGTTGCCTTTTGTGACCATAATCATGAAAGAAAGCATCCTCTTGGTGGATTTGTAGGAGCTGTTAATTTCGCAAAGGAAATTAATCTTTCAATTAATAGTCCTGTATGGAAGTATGTAAAGGAGAGTGAAGAGAATGAAGGAATCTAAAAGTTATGTAAATCTAACCGTAAATCCATGCAAAATGTGTATGCCTATAGGAGTTAGCAATGCTTTATATGGAATTAAAAATTGCATGACTATATTACATGGTTCGCAAGGTTGTAGTACATATATTAGAAGACATATGGCAACACACTATAATGAGCCTGTAGATATTGCTTCATCTTCACTAACTGAAGAAGGAACTGTTTATGGTGGTGAAAATAATTTGATTAAAGGATTAGAAAATTTAATTAAATTATATAATCCAGAAGTTATAGGTATTGCAACAACTTGCCTTGCAGAAACCATAGGAGAGGATGTAGTAAGGCTTTCAAAGATATTTTATGAAAAGCACCCAGATAGTAAAGTTAAATTAATACCAATACAATCGCCTGGTTACGGTGGAACCCAATATGGCGGATATTTTACAGCATTAAGGGCAGTTGTAGAAAATGTAGAAATGTATACAGATAAAAATGAAAAAGTAAATGTTATTGCCGGGCCAATGAGCAGTGCAGATATGAGAGAGATAAAAGAAATATTGGATGATTTTAAAATTGATTATATATTGCTGCCTGATTTGTCTGAGAACTTAGATGGAGTTCATAGCAAAAAATATAATAGGCTGCCAAGCAATGGTACAAGTATAGAAGAAATTAAATTTATGGGTGGTGCAAAAGCTACTATTGAATTAACTACATTTATTAAAGAAGAATATTCCGTAGGAAGTTATTTAGAGGAGAATTTTGGAGTTAAGAATTTTAGAATTAATGTTCCAAGAGGTCTTAGAGATACTGATAATTTTTTAAAAGTGCTAGCTAAAATATCAGGAAATCCAATTCCAGAAAAATATAAAAAACAAAGAGGAAGATACTTAGACGCTATGATTGATTCTCATAAATATAATGCAGAAGCTAGAATCGCTATATTTGGAGAACCTGATTTTGTATATTCAACTGCAAGATTAGCTGTTGAAAACGGAGCTGTTCCAGTACTTATTGCAAGTGGAGATGTATGTAAAAAGCTTGAACCAAGCTTAAGGGAAGAAGTTAACGAACTTTCAAATCAGTTATTTGCAGGTGAATGCAAAATCATAGATGAGGCAGATTTTAAGGAAATAGAAAAATTCGCCTTAGATTTAAAGGTAAATGTAATGATTGGAAGCTCGGATGGAAGAAGAATAGAGGAGAAACATAAGATTCCATTAATTCGAATGTCATTTCCTATTCATGATAGGATTGGTGGACAGAGAATATTATCTATAGGCTATGAAGGATCTTTAAATTTAGGGGATCAAATTACTAATGTTATGCTTGCTAAGACTGAAATGACCTTTAGAGAGAATTTATATAACGAATATTATAATGAAGAAACAGAGATAAATAATGAAGTTACAGTAATTGAGAATGAAGTTACGGTAATTGAGGGGGAGAAAAAGATGGAAGCAAGAGTTATAAGCAAAGAAGAAGTAGAGGAAAAGACAAAAACACATCCATGTTTTAGCTGTTCATCAGCTCACAAGTATGCGAGAATGCATCTTCCTATAGCACCAAAATGTAATATTAGCTGCAATTATTGTTTAAGAAAATTTGATTGTGTTAATGAGAGCAGACCTGGGGTAACAACTGAAGTATTATCTCCAGAAGAAGCTTTTGCTAAATACAAACTAGTAAAATCAAAAATGGACAACTTAAAAGTTGTTGGAATAGCTGGACCTGGAGATGCTCTTGCTAACTTTGATAATGTTAGGGAAACTTTGAAGCTTATAAGAGAACATGATCCAGAAGTTACATTTTGTCTATCAACAAATGGATTGATGCTTCCATTTTATGCTCAAGAGCTGATTAATTTAGGGGTAAGTCACGTAACTGTAACAATGAATGCTATTGATCCTAAAATAACTGCTAAAGTATATAAATTCGTAGATTACTTAGGGGTTACTTATACTGGTGAAGAGGCAGCTCAAATCCTTTTAACTAACCAATTATCAGGTATTAAGTATTTAGCTGATAGAGGAATTATGGTTAAGGTCAATATAGTAATGCTTAAGGGAATCAATGATCATCATATAGAGGAAGTAACAAAAAAAGCAAAGGAACTTGGAGCAGGAATAACAAATATAATGCAAATGATTCCTGTAAAAGGAAGTGTCTTTGAAAATATGCCGCTTACAAGTAATAAAGAGATAATGGATTTAAGAAAAAAATGTGGAGAGCATATTGAGCAGATGTATCATTGTAAGCAATGTAGGGCAGATGCTATTGGTTTACTTGGAGATGATCAATCTCAAAAATTTAATAAGCCATCAAATGTAAAGGAAGTTACAGAAGAAAAACCACTAAAGTTTGCTATTGCATCAAAAAGTGGAATAGGCGTGGACATGCATTTTGGACATGCATCTGAATTTTATATCTATGAATATAAAAATGGAGAGCCAAGATATTTGGAAAAAAGAAATGTTGAAAAATATTGTAATGGTAAAGAAGTTTGTGAGGAAGAGGAAGATAAGTTTGCTAAGCTTTCAAAAGTTGTTTCAGACTGTGATGGAGTACTTTGTCTTAGAATTGGTGATGAACCAAAAAGAAAATTTAAAAGTATGAATATAGAAGTTTTTATGACATGCGAAACTATTGAAACAGCTGTTGAAAAAGCAGCAGAAGCTATATTAAAAGGAACTGAAGTTAAAGAAATGCTAAGAGCTTAATGTGATATCCAACGAAAGAACAGGTACTCTGTTGTTTCGGTTGCTAGATAATTTGGCTGTGGATTTCTATAAGTAGAAGTTGCACCCATTTCTGCATGCTCCAGCTTTCCTAAGGAAGCTCGACTCATTTCATTCGCTGAGGAAGTTCGAGAACCCAAAATAAAATTTTGGACTCTCACTTCACAAGCAAAAATGGAACAACTTCTACTGAAGAAATGCCTACAGCCATATTATCAATGCAACACTATACAAAAGAGTACCTCTTCTTTCTGGTATGGAATATACATCAAAGTATAAATATTTAATGAAAATAGGAGATGAGTGAAATGATTGATATTAAACATCATATTTTTGTTTGTGCAAGTTGTAGAGTTAATGGAATGCAAAAAGGAATGTGCTATTCTAAGGATTCTGTAAAGGTTGTGCAAAAGTTTATGGAGGAAGTTGAGGATAGGGATTTAATAAATGAGGTGATGGTGACTAATACAGGGTGTTTAGGCGTATGTAATAAAGGTCCTATTGTAGTTGTTTATCCTGAAGGAACTTGGTATGGAAATGTAAAAGTTGAAGATGTAGAAAGAATTGTGGAAGAACATATTGAAGGTGGAAAAGTAGTACAAGAATTAGTTATTTAAAAATTACTTTTATACTAGTTCATAAAAGTAAGCAGTTGCACTATGAACTGCTCTCTATCAAACAAACAGTAAAAAAATAAAAATATTTGATACCGCTAATTACAAAAGTATTGGCGGTATTTTATGTTACAGATTTCGGATATTATCGATGGTATAAGGTACCATATATTTTAGAATAGTATTGTTTTACTGCATTAACAATTCATGGTATAATGAAGAATAATTAATTGAAGCCATAGAGAGTAACTATCTCTATGGTTTTGATTTTAAGATAGCTCTGTCCATGTAAAAAAAATTAGATTTGTTTTTGTTTATGAAGTTAAAAAATTTAGATTTGTTTTTGTTTATGAATTTAAAAAATTGCTTAGATCATAACGAATCAATGATGTAAGGAGATTTGAAAATGATAAGTATAACTAAACTTTTATGTAATTCTGATAATTATGGAGATAGCTTAAGGTATGTAGAAGGCGCAGCCATAGAAAAGTATGGAGTTAGTCCAGGAAGAGGACCTGTAGTTGCTTGGAACTGTACAAAAACTTGTAATTTAAAATGTAAACATTGTTATGCAAGTTCAGATAATAAAAGATATGATAACGAACTTACGTTAGATGAATCAAAAAAGTTCATAGACGATTTAAAAGATTTTAACGTACCAGCATTATTGTTTTCTGGAGGAGAGCCTCTCATGAAGGAAAACATTTTGGAATTATTAGATTATGCAAGTCAAAGAAAAATAAGAAGTACAATATCAACTAATGGTACTCTTTTAGATAAAGATGTTTGCAAATCTTTAAAGAAAATAAACCTTGGATATGTAGGTGTAAGCCTTGATGGTATAGGATCAAATCATGATGCGTTTAGAGGTGTTAATGGCGCTTTTGACAGTGCTTTAAGAGGAATTAGAAACTGCATTGAAGTTAATCAAAAAGTAGGTCTTAGGTTTACTATAAATAAAAACAATTATAAAGAATTAGAAGATATATTTAAGCTAATAAAAGAAGAAAAGATACCTAGAGTGTGTTTCTACCATTTAGTATATTCGGGAAGAGGAAGCAAAATGGTGGATGAAGATATTACTAAGGAAGAAACAAGACAAGCTCTAGACTTAATCATAAGTAAGGCAATAGAATTTGGTCCGAGTGTTGAGATACTTACAGTTGATAATCATGCAGATGCTGTTTATACATATTTAAAGTCATTAGAAAAATTCAAAGATAAATCAGATAACATATTAAAACTTTTAAAGACTAATGGTGGAAATAGGTCAGGAATGGCTTTTGCAAATGTAGACTTTTTTGGAAATGTTCATCCAGATCAATTTACTTGGCAACATACTTTTGGAAATGTGAAAGAAGAAAAATTCGGATCTATATGGAGAAATTCTGAAAATGAAATATTAAATGGTCTTAGAAATAGAAAAGAATTATTAAAGGGCAGATGTTCTTCTTGTAAATGGTTAAATGTTTGTAATGGCAATTTCAGAACTAGAGCTGAAGCAGTTTATAATGATTTTTGGGCAGAGGATCCTGCTTGCTATCTTACAGATGATGAAATTAATATTATGAAATAAGAAATACAAAATGGTATATGAGATTTTATGTAAAGGTGAGTGAATGCAAATGATAATATCATGGAATACTACAAATAAATGCAATTTAAAGTGCAGTCATTGTTATAGAGATTCAGGAAAAGAAAGTCAAGGCGAATTAAATACAGAAGAAGCAAAGTTACTTATAGATCAAATTGCAAAAGCTAATTTTAAAATAATGATATTCTCTGGTGGAGAACCATTAATGAGAGAGGATATTTTTGAATTAATAAATTATGCATCCAAAGCTGGCTTAAGACCTGTCCTTGGAACAAATGGCACTCTTATATCAAGGGAAATTGCAGAAAAATTAAAAGCTGCTGGTATTTCTGCAATAGGAATAAGTCTTGATAGTCTTGATTCAAAAAAACATAATAAATTTAGAGGAAATAATGAAGCCTTTAGAGATACTATTTATGCAATGAAAAATTGTAGAGATTTAGGCATTAGATTTCAAATTCATACAACTGTCATGGATTGGAATAAAGATGAGATAATTAGTTTGACTGACTTTTCAGTAGCTATGGGAGCAGCAGCTCATCATATATTCTTTCTTGTGCCTACAGGAAGAGGCAAAGATATTGAAGATGAATTATTAAGTTCAAAAGAGTATGAAAAGTTATTAACATCAATAATGAAAAAGCAAAGTGAAGTAAACATAGAAATAAAGCCAACTTGTGCTCCACAATTTGTTAGAATTGCAGAAAATTTAGGTATAAATAGTAGATTTAAACGTGGATGTATTGCAGGAACAAGCTATTGTATTATTAATCCAAAAGGAGATGTTCAGGCTTGTGCTTATTTAAGAGAAGTAGCTGGTAATATAAGAGAAATACCATTTGATGAAATATGGAAAAATAGTGAATTGCTCAATAACCTAAGAACTCAAGAATATAAAGGAACTTGTAACAGTTGTAAAGATAAAAAAAGTTGTGGAGGCTGCAGAGCAAGAGCTGCATATTATAATGACGGAGATTATATGGCATCAGATAAAATCTGCATTTTTAATAATTAAAGGCAAGGATTTTATTTGACATTCCAAAACTTTATGCTGGGAGGAACTGCTATGGATAAAACAGATAAAGAATTGCTTAATTTAATGCAAAATGAAATTCCAATAGATAAGAATCCTTTTAAAATAATAGGGGAAAGATTATTACTTACAGAAAATGAAGTATTAAAAAGAATAAGTAATTTAAAAAATGAAGGAATAATAAGAAGAATAGGTGGAATTTTTAATTCGAGAAAAATTGGATATACAAGTACTCTTTGTGCAGCTAAAGTTCCTGAAAATGAAATTGAAAGAGTTGCAGCATATATAAATATGTATGATGAAGTAACTCACAATTATATAAGAGAAGATGAGTATAATATGTGGTTTACCATGATAACGCGTTCAGAAGAGAATTTGATTAATATTCTTGAAGAAATAAAAAGAAATACTGGTTTGGAAGAAATAATGAGTTTACCTTCAGTTAAGTTATTTAAGATTAAAGTGGCTTTAAATCTTCAAGGGGATGATACAAATGATTAGTGAGTTTGATAAGAAAATAATAAGTAGATTGCAAGAGGATATTCCTATAATAACTAATCCGTATAAGGATATAGCTAAAGAGCTTAGTATTGATGAAGATGTGCTTATAGATAAAATCAAAAATTATAGTGAAACTGGAATATTAAAAAGAATAGGAGCAATACTTTATCATAGAAAAGCTGGATTTAAAGCTAATGCAATGGTAGTTTGGAAGATTGATGATGAAAGATTAGATGAAATTGGAGAATATATGGCATCTATTTCTGTAGTTACACACTGTTATGAAAGGAAACCTTTTGGTTCGTGGGATTATAATCTATACACAATGATACACGAGAAAGATAAGGAAAGCTGTAACAAAATTATTAAGCAGATAGCTGATGATATAGGAATTGAAAATTACAAAATTTTATATAGCACAAGAGAATTAAAAAAGACTAGCATGAGATATTTCAAATAAATATATATTTTTTTTATATATACAAAGCATTGGTTATGTGATAATATATGTATAAAATAGCATATTAACAAAGACAATGTGGTCTAAAACCAAACTAATAAGTTTTGTTTTAGGCCATTTTTTCTTGGCAAAGGAGCCTGTTTAATATATCAATATATTAAGTAGGCTCCTCTTTTATGTAGATCATATTCACATGTAGAAAAAATTTGCAATTAAAAAGGGGTGGAATTATGGAGGAAAGAAAAATCGAAATTATAGATAGGACAATAATTGTTTTGAGAGAAATATTTGGTGATAAGTTAAAAGAGAAAAGCGCACAGGTTAAAGAATTGATAAAATTACTATATATAATAGGAAGCGATTATATAGAAATTACTCAAGAGCTCTATGAAGAACTATCACCATTGCCTCAAGATGTAAAATTCATAATATCTAACAATAATAAAATTGAAATAGAAAGTGTTAATGTATTATATGATATATTAAACAATAAGCTAAACATATATAACAAAATGAATGCAAGAATAGTGGGGCTTGATGACATTATCTTTTATGATTATCATAAGATTTTTTTAGAGATAATAAAGTTCTTTGGAAATAATATAGAGCTAAGTATAAAAAATAATTATAAATCAGCTACTGCGATGAGTTTAGAATGGGTTAAAGCTGGAGGGAAAAAAGTTGTAACGACTTTTGCAGGAATTGGCGGCTTTGCTCCTCTTCAAGAAATATTAGGAGGGTCTTCTTTTTTAGAAAAAATAAAAGATCATAGTAACTATAGGCTATTTCCGAAGGTATTAAGCATATTTGAAGATATTACTGAAAGTAAAATCAAAGGAAATGCACCCTTTATAGGAAAAGATATTTTCAATGTAGAATCAGGCATTCATGTAAATGGAATAGCTAAAGATTCAAGAACTTTTGAACCATATGATCCTAGTGAAATAGGAAGAAAAAGAAATATTATTATAGGTAAGCATTCAAGTGTAAATGCATTAGAAATAAAATTAGAAGAACTGAACATAAAATATGAGCATGATAATTTAACAATTATGTTGGAAGATGTAAGGAAATTGAGCACACAAAAGCGTGGTGGATTAAATAATGATGAAATAAAAAGATTATATAAGAAACTGTGCATCTAGATTTTATAAGGTGGTGATATATTGATTTGCAATGAAAAATTGGATAATGAAATATATATTGTAGATACAACTTTAAGAGATGGTGAACAATGTGCAGGAAAAGCTTTTTCAATTGATGAAAAAATTGAAATTGCAAAATATATGGATAAAATGAAGATTTATCAGATAGAGGCAGGCATACCTGCAATGGGAGATTTAGAAAAAGAATGCATCAGGCGGATATTAGAAATAAGAAAAAATTCACTGATTTCCGCTTGGAATAGAATGAATAAAGATGATATATTTCATTCCATGGAGTGTAAACCAGATATTATTCATATTAGTGTTCCTACATCAGATATACAAATATATTCGAATTTAGGAAAGGATAAAAAGTGGGTTGAAGAAAATCTTAAGGAATGTATATTTTTAGCAAGGGACAAAGGTTATGAAGTTACTATAGGTTTTGAAGATGCTTCTAGGGCAGACATTAGCTATCTTATAAACTTGTGTGAAATAATTATGGCTATGGGTGTAAAGCGGGCAAGATATGCAGATACCGTAGGAATATCCATGCCTTCACTTATAAAAAATTCAATTAAAACTTTAGTAAGCAATACTGGAATAGAAATAGAAATACATGCTCATAATGATTTTGGAATGGCCATTCCAATTTCCTTAGAAGCCGTTAAAAATGGTGCTAAATATGTGGATTGCACGTTAGATGGAATAGGTGAAAGAACAGGAAATTGCAATTTACAAGAATTTTTGAAAATATCAAATGCATTTTCAAAAAGGAATAAAAAAATTGAGGGATTAATGTAGATATATATTGCAATTCACAATGCACATTTCACAATTCACAATGCACATTTCACAATTCACAATTCACAATGCACAATTCACAATTAAGGCTAAAATTCTTGCAATATTTTTAGAATTATCATTGATAAGCTTGAAAATGTAGATATTATTTCAAGCTTATTTTATTGCGTGGGAAATTATTGGATATACAACTAAGACCTGAACTTATGCATATATCTTTCCGAAAGTAGAAACATTGTTATGCAGCAGGCATTGAAAATGAGCTGTTAAAGGTTCTTAAGCAGAGAACCCAAATCTTTGATTTGGTGAGAATCGCTTACTTAGTGAACGAATGTGAGTCGAGCTTCCCTAGGAAAGTGGGAGCATGCTAAAGTGGATACAACCTGTTTCTTAGAACCTTCAGCGATATTTTCATAGCCTTTCGGAACAAAATATTTATGATTTCGGTAAGTTATCACATTAATCTAAGTTTAAAGCTAGATATCTATATGGATAAACAACTCATTGAGAATTTAATCTATACTTTGCAATAAATACATACTAGAAAGCAGAAACATTTTTATGCAGCAGGCATTGAAAATGAGCTGTTAAAAGTTCTTAATTGTAGGTTGTTACACTAATGCTTGTCACAATGAAATTGGGAGCAAGCATTAGTGGTGCAACCTGCAATTTAGCACTTTCAGCGAAATTTTCATAGTCCTGTGAAATAACAATATATGCAATTTCGGTATATATAGATAAACAATTTAAGCATTCGAATTATTAGAAGAGCATATTTGCAAAGTTGATAAAACTTTAAGTTCATGTCTTCATTAGAAATCATAAATATATTTGTGAAGAAAACATTTGAAAATGAGCTGTTAAAGGTTCTTAGTTGTAGGTTGTTCCGCTTTAGCTTGTCACACTGAAAGTGGGAGCATGCTGGAGTGGATACAACCTGCTGCTTAGAACCTTCAGCGATATTTTCATAGCTTTTCGGAACAAAATATTTATGATTTCGGTAAGTTATCAAACAAATTTAGTTTTAGAGTGGGAGATCTATATTGAAAAAATATAAGTTGCATAGTATTATTTATAAAGTCCAAAATAATAAATGTGTTTAAATAAAATTGTGTTATAATTTATTACATAAATTATTGTAAATTGGCGGGTGAACAAGATGACGTTGGCAGATGAAAAAAAACAAATTATGAGCAAACTAAAAAGTGAAGAAGTAAATAATCTTCTAGAAAGATATGGCATTTCGAGTATGCTCACTTTTGGAAGTTTTAACAACGATGATTTCACTCAAGAGTCAGATATAGATATAGCAGTAATAGGTATAGAAAGTATACCTTTAGATAGAATATTAGAACTTGAATTATTTTTAGAAAGAACTTTAGGGAAAGAAATTGATGTTATAGATTTAAGAAGTAGAGAATTAACTATATTTTTAAAGATAAATGTATTAAATGAAGGTAAAATTATATATTCTAATGATAATAACATTATTTTAGAAAAGTATAAAGAAGAAGTTGATATAATATATAGAGAAAATGAGAATTTCTTTTGGTTTAGAAGAAGGGATGTGTTGTCATGAATCAAGAAAGACTTATAAAGATAGTTGAAGATTTTCAAGAGTGTATAAGTGATATCGATGAATGCATTGAGATATTAAAAAACAATAGTGATAACAAAATAATGATTAAGCTTGCAAAATCTAGTTTGAGACAATTATTTGTAAGTTTTAATACAATACTAGAAGACTTTACATCGGTAACTCTTAAGTCATTAAAAAAGTATAAAATAGGTATGACTTTAAATGATAGTTTGGAAGTGTTAAAAGAGGAAAAAGTACTTGATGCTGAGTTGTTCAACTTTTTAGAAAAATCAAGACTCCTTAGAAATAGAATTTCACATAGATATAAAGAACCAGCACATGCAGAATTATTTGAGCATGTTGTAAAGTATAATGATGATTTTAAGAAAATTTTAAATATTGCAAAACAGTATTTAAAAGAGTAAGTAGGGGAAAAGATGCTAGAAGATTTAATCAGTGTTTTAGATAATGTAATATATTTAGATATAGAAACAACTGGACTTGATGAAACATGCTCAGAAATTATAGAAATTGGAGCTGTTAAGGTTAAGGATGGAGTTATAACTACTTATAATACATTAATAAGACCAAGAGGACGCGTTCCAATAAGTATTTACAGTCTCTGCAGTGATCTAAAGGAGGCAGATTTACTAAGTGCTAGAAGTTTGAATTCTATAAAACAAGAAGTACTGGAGTTTTTAGAAGATTTACCTTTAATATGCCACAATGCAAATTTTGAAAGAAAATTTTTATCTTTTTATATTCCTGAAATAAAAAATACAATAATGGATTCTATGGAGCTTGCAATAATTTTAGAACCATGGAGAAAGGAATATAATTTAAATTCTTTAATTAAAGAAATTACTAATTTAAATAAGGATGAGTTACATAGAGGACTATCAGATTCAATAGATACCTTAAAAGTAGTTAATTCACTACTTTTAAGGCAATGGAATAGAGAAGAAAACAGCAGAAAAAAGAATAAATCTCTGCATAATCTAATTGTTAAGGAATATCAGCATTTACAAAAATGGCCATGGACTAAGCATTTATTGAAGCCTCCTTTTTTCATTGAGGAAGGTTATACATATGTAAATTACCTAGAGAACAAAGAAGAGGAACTTAATCTAAAGAAAATTCCTATAGATTATTTGAAATATGAAGATTTACTTGAAAATGAAGAGATATGGAATAATGGCGGAGATTTTGGATACCAGTATAGAAAAGATCAAAAGGAATTTGCAAAAAAGATAAGAGAAAACTTTGAAAAAGGTGAGAGGATATTTATAGAGGCACCAACAGGAAGCGGGAAAACTTTTGCGTATGTAATAATAGCGGCTATTGAAACGTACCTAAATAAGCAGAAAAATAGAAAAGATGATGCTAGCTTTATTATATCTACTAATACAAAGGAATTACAAAATCAACTTATTGAGAGAGATATTCCTACTATACTTAAAAAATTAAGATTAGATGATAAATTAAATTATGGTGCTATGAAAGGGAAAGGAAATTATCTTTGCATAGAAAGAATAAATAAATGTGAAGAATTTCAGATGGATGAAAAAGGGAATCTAGCATTACTTTTTCTAAGGAGACTTTGTGAAAATGGTAATTATGGAGATATAGAAAATATAAATTATCTAGTGCAAAAACATCTGGAATTGGATAAGTACATAAGGGAAGTTAATTGTGATAGTGAACAATGTAAGCTTGATAAATGTACAAGGGCTTGTTTTTTAAGAAAAAGGTATAATGAGCTGCCTGAGGAAAACATCACAGTTATTAATCATTCTCTTTTAGCATGCTGGCCATATACTGAAAAGAAAAAAATTAACCACATAATTATTGATGAGGGTCATAACTTAATGGAAAAGTGTTATGATTTTTTTGCTGAGGAATTTTCTTCAGCTGAATTTATACAATTGCTAGATCTTATAGATAAAGGTCATCCAAGTATTATAGCTATGCTTTTAACTTTAAATGCCAGCTTTGGTTATAGGGAAACCATAGAAAAAGATAAAATTATGTATTTAGTAAATGATATTATAGTGAATATAAACATATTATTAAATGATTTTAGAAGCTTAAGACTTATCAGCGGAGAATATAATTTTACTACTGAATTTTTCCTTCCAAGAGAAGATTTAAAAGGAATAACAAAGGCCATAGGATCTGAGATATCAGTTTTGAAAGAAAGTATATATCCACTATATAAGATGTTAAATGATTATATTTATAATATAACTTTAGATGACGAAATAGACGGGGATAATGATCACAAGAATTTATCTGATTATATAGCAAAGCTTAAGGGTGCATTTGATGTTTTAGATAAGTTTTTAGAAAGCTCAGTATTCTATGCAAAAATATTAGAAGTAGACTCAGAATATAAATCATTCACACTTAAAAATGTTCCTTTAAATGTTGGAGAGCTAGTTAATGAACATATGTTAAAAGATGTTAAAAGTACAACGTTCTTATCGGCAACATTGAGAATAGAAAATTCTTTTAATAAAATGAAAAAGCATTTAGGACAGGAAAAGGCAAAGGAATTTATAATTCCACCAACTTTTGATTTAAAGAAAAGGACTAAAATCTTTGCTTTAAAAGATGTTGGGAGGTATGATGAACCATCATACATTAAAAATGTTTCAAAATTTATTTATAATACCGCATTAAAAATAAATGGTCATATTCTTGTTTTATTCAATAATAATGCAAGGAGAACTGCTGTGAGTGAAGAACTTGAGCTGCTTACTAGAGGAACAAAAATAGAAGTACATATGAGCAAAAAATCAGTAAGAGCTTTAAATGATAAAAATAGGCAGGTTATAATACTTGGAAGCAAGGGCTTTTTTGAGGGGATAGATGTACCTGGAGATGCATTAAGCTGTGTTATGTTAGATAAAATTCCAAACTATAGTCCAGAATATCCTATTTTAAGAGCAATTACTACATACCAGAAGAAGGGGTATCAGGATGTGAATTATCCGCAGGTATGTATTAAAGCTAAGCAAATATATGGCAGACTTATTAGAAGCACTTTTGATTATGGATACTTTATAATTTTAGATCCAGGGCAAAACTCATATACTATAAGAAATCTTGAAAGAGATCTAAATGGACCAAGTATAGAATTTTCAACTACTACTAAAGTACTTTCAGAGATGGAGTTTGATTATAATAATTGGAGAAGAAACAATATTAATATAATCATAAACAACATTAAAAAGAATAATAGAAGTATTGAAGATGAATTTAACAATGAAGCAAAGAAGCATAAATTATTTTGGGAATTACTAAAAGTTGAAAATGGTATGTATTATTTTGAAAACATTAATTTTAAATTGAATGGTAAGATTTAAAATTAAATTTAAGTGATAACTTACCGAAATCATAAATATTTTGATTCCGAAAAGCTATGAAAATATCGCTGAAGGTTCTAAGCAGCTTATTTTCAAATGCTTATTTCACAAATATGTATCCAATTTCTCTGCTTGATATATTTCAAATTTTCAATGAGGAACCCTCAACTTATTCTCAGTAACCGAAACAACAGAGTACCTGTCCTTTCGGTGAGTTATATGAATAAGCTTATGTCTCAAGTTGGATATCTATATTACAATTATAGGATGTTTTTTGGTAGATTATTCTGATAATGGTAAAATTTTTAGAAAAAATATAAGATTTAAATGTAATATATGCTATAATAAACGTATATAAATATAAAGTTGAAAATTTATTATATTTTTATACGGAGGTGGTAATAATATAAATAAAGTAATTTATTTTACAAAATAAGAAAATAAGAAAATAAGAAAATTATAATTTAGAGATTGAATAAAGAGAGGGATGTTAAGGGTATGGTAGAAAATGTAACACAATTATTACAAGAATATAAGAGTACAAAGGAATGTTTAGAATGTGGGTTGAAGTCGATGCCTAAAAATGAGTATGCTAAGTCTAAAATAGAAGTTATAAATATGGTCATAAGTGATTTAGAACAATTAGAACAACAACTTAGTTAATAAATTAAAAGTATTAAAGTGAAAATTATAACTTTAAAATATAAAAGTTATTAAAATATAATAAAACTGCCTCAAAGCTTTAGTTTGAGGCAGTTTTATTTTTATATGTTGAAATTCACAATGCACAATTCACAATGCACAATTCACAATGCACAATTCACAATGCACAATTCACAATGCACAATTCACAATTTACAATTAACAATTTACAATTTACAAATAATGAAGGGTGAACTATATCATAGGTGAAGACTTACTTATCATTATTCATAAATCCATTAGGTTAATAATACGAATTTGAGACATTAGACATATTAAAATATCCTAGTAAAGCTTATTTATGCCTTACTAGGATATTTTACTGTTACCTTTAAAAATATTAAAGTTGCTAAAATTTTTATGCTTACCATAGAAAAGCACTATCACCTTTTTGTATTATTATAATTAGTATATCTTTAGTTTATAATAATTAAATTCGTTGATTATTTATTTTAAAAGATCCAATATTTCGTTCTCTGAAAGTGAAGAATCGCAGCGAACCTCTATTTCTCCCTTTTTACTAACAATAAATCCTGGTACAGTTACAATATTATATTTTTCTCTAAATGAACCAATTGAATTATCTGAAAAATTAGAACTATCTACATAGTAAATTGTTGTGTTAATTTTATTAGTCAAGGCACTTAATTTTTTTGCAAATTTGCGGCAGAATGGGCATGTTGCACGACCAATATAGATAACAGCTAAGTCTTTATTAGATAATAATTCTTCTGCTTGTGTAGAAATTACTTTTTCAAATAACTTTACATTCTCTTCATAGTTATCTTCTTCAAACATATGTATTCTCCTCCTAGTTTTTTATAACAGTATATCAAAGCTAAATTATTTAATCAATCTAGTTGACTTTTCTAGCAGTTGTTTTGTGAAATTATAGAAAGTATTATAACTCATATTTCGCTGAATGCTATGCATTTCAGTGAAATATCTTTTCTTTATTTAAAGTTTGGAATAATATATATCTATATGTGAATTATTCCATAGTAAATTTCTAAACTATCCCTAATGGAATCATTATTAAATTTTTTGAAATATATACTTGTTAAATAGCATGTCCAACAAAAATACTTTCATCCAAACCTAAATAATTCAATATCTGCCGTTGATTATCTTTTAGTGGTTTTTGAAACTTTCTTATACAATTGTTATTAACTTTAATTACTTGTATAGGCACATACTCAAAGATACCCATTATAGCTTTTAAACTCGGCTTGGACATTTTTATTTTTCCAGGTCCAAGTATAATCGTATTATCTTTCTTCATCTCACGTCTGACTACATGTTCCATTACTGATAAAATCATTAAACCAATAAGTATCATGTATGTTAAGGCTTCAACTCTTTTGGGAGTTTTTACAAAAAGGTCATCTATAAACTCTGGTGCTTTTAGCTGCTGAAACTTTTTCTCTACGCTGCTTTGAGTTTTGTATTCTTTCAGCATTTCTTCACATGAAATATCAGAATCATTACTTGCTAAGATGAAAGTACACTCTCTTTCAATTGCTGCTTCAATTTTTGAATCTTCACGGTTAATTTCTAAATTAATAGTATATTCATATTCCTTTTGTGAATCCTTATTATCAGCTTTTTTACGCTTACGTTTTTCATTCATTTCAATATTCAAATTAACAGAATGGTATTTTAATTTTTTCCCTTTAGTCTTTAAAAACTCTTCTATTTCTTTTTGTGAATCTGCTTCGCACGCGAAGCTACGCTTGGAAAATACTTTGATTTTTTTCTCTAATTCGGCATATTCTTTTTCTGCATGCCTAGAAATAGTTTTCCTTTTGGTTTCTTCAAGAGTGAAGGAATAACAGACTGCCAGTTTAACTGGAATCCCCTTATATTCTGATTTATAATCTAATACTTGATATTTAACTTTTTTACCTTGGGCATTTTCAAAAATAACATCTTTTGTTAACTGTCTTTCACTAAAAAATTTACCAATATAGATTTTAGACATATTTGTTGTTTCAGGAGCTCTTGTTATAAATTTTATATCTCTACCATTTGCTTTATTAATATTTTCTTCTGTAAAAAATGCACTATCTGCAACATAGTAGAATGAATCTTTACTAGTTTTGGATTTTTTTAAAATTTCATCAACATCATCTATAGCGTCATTATTATAAGTTTTATCATCTGTATTACCCGAAAGAACTTTTGCGTCTACAACTATACCGTTAGCTGTTCCAATTCCAATTTTTATTTGTTTCTTATCATTTCTTTTATCTTTACTATATCCATAATCAATTGATATTTCATCTATTTTACCTTCTTCTGTTTCATACTGGCCCCACATTACCTTTGAGGTAGTATCGTAATTAATATTCTTTATACTCAATCCATACGTAGCGAAAGCAGTCATACTTATTTCAGAAAAAATTTTTCTTGGACCAGCTTCATGAAAATTATCAAGAAAACAGCCAAATCTATCATCTGTAAGATTATGAGGCTTCGCATCGCTGTTAAATGTCCCTTCAATATCAATATGTTCAAAATACTCATCCATAAGATATAATGGTCGTCTTGAATGACAAAGATTTGCTAACATCATTTGAGCCATTATCCCATAAGCTATATCAGGCTTTCTCCCATTTTGTTTAGTCAAATATTGATCAAAGATGTTGATAACTCCTAGTTTCTTACACATACCTGCTACAAGCGTCGCTTTTCCATGGCTATATGCTTCCATTTCAATATTTTCCAATAACAACTCTTTATCCATTCCAATCCCCCCATTAAATATTATTTGCATACCGTAATCATAATAATTTTTAGTCAAATAATATAGTGAATAGTTGAGGTTAAATAGGAAAAATTAGTTAGGCGGAATATGAGTTTTAAATATGTAGATCATGAAAATCGTCAAGATGAACTAGGACAGTTAACAAAATCCTTTAATATTATGGGTTCTCAGCTAACAGGTTTAGTAGCTAATCTAGAAATGCAGGTAGCAGAACGAACTCGTGAACTAGAAGAAAGAAATGAATTTTTACAAGAACTATCTTTTTTTGATGGACTTACTGGTATTCCTAATAGAAGGCGGTTTGATGAGTTCTTTAACAAGGCATTTAGTTCAAGTATTAGAAATTCTAAGCCTATAGCAATATTGATGCTGGATGTCGATGAGTTTAAAAAATATAACGATACATATGGTCATCTGAAAGGAGATGAATGTATTAAAAATGTTGCAGCTGTTTTAAAAAATACCATTAAAAGAAAATCTGATATGGCTGCAAGATATGGTGGAGAGGAATTTATAGTACTCCTTCAAGATACAGATAAAGATAGCATTATAAAAGTTTCAAAAGAAATAATGAGAGGCATAAAAGATTTAAATATGGAACATGTTGAATCAATCTATGGAGTGGTGACAGTAAGCATAGGCATAGTTTATGATATTCCAAATAAAAATCAAAATTCTGCTGAATTTATTGCAAAGGCAGATGAAGCATTATATTATTCAAAAAATAACGGTAAAAATCGAGTTGAATTTGCTAAAAATCAATGAAAATAAATTAGAGCACAAGGCAGCTGGAAAGACAGAGAGGGAAAAATGAAGATTGCAGTTACTACTACAAGAGATGCAGATGAAAGCTTAAATTATAAAGCAAAAGGTGTATCTAAAGATTTAAACATATCATATATAAAAAGAGGTAATTTTAGTATCAAAGAAACAATTTTGAAAGATGGTTTTGACTATTTATTAGTAGTTGAAAGAGATAAGATTGTTATAAAGGGAGAAGATAGTGCACTATTTTGGCATCCTAATATGTCAGAACTTAAGGTTAAATCAATAAGACAAGGAAATAAGGAAGCCATAATAGAGGCAACAAAATTAGAAGAAGGAAATAACATACTAGATTGTACATTAGGTCTTGCAGGTGATTCTCTTGTCTTTTCAGCAGTTGTTGGAGAAAAGGGATATGTAGTAGGTACGGAAATTAATAAGTATATAGCTTATTTAAGTAAATGTGGATTAGAAAACTATAATGGTGTTAATGGTAAAAATATAGATAATATAAAGGTTGTTAATGAATCATATGAAGACTATATTTTAAAGCAAAGAGATAATAGTTTTGATGTAGTATATTTTGATCCTATGTTTAAAGAACCAAATAAAAAATCAACATCAATAAATTCCTTTAGAGATTTTGCAGATCACAAAGGATTAACAAAAGATATTTTAATGGAAGCACTTAGAGTATGTTCAAAAAGAGTTGTTATTAAAGAAAGACAAGGCTCTAACGATTTTGAAAAGCTAGGAATAGAAAAATATTATGGCGGCAAAAAAAGTGGTTCAATTATTTATGGAGTAATTGAAAAAAACATATAAGAAATTTAGATGTGCTAAGGTAAGAAGTTTTATATGCAAGGTTTAAATAATAATTAGTTTAGTGTACAATGGGATAAATATTAAACATAGATGAGAGGAAATTGAAATGAACGGAACAAATAGAAGCAATATTAAAATAGGAGCAACAGTGTTAGTTGTTCAAAAGCAGGATCAACGTACAGGAAAATTGACAGAAGGAATAGTTAAGAAGATACTTACCAATTCACCAGAGCATCATCGTGGCATAAAAGTGATGCTTGAAAGCGGTATTGTAGGCAGGGTGAAAGAGATAAAGTAACAGTTATTATAATATTATTGGCGGATTTCAAAGGTCGCGCTTTACTGTATAATCTAATATGTTGCCTAATACAAAGCATGCTCAGACAGTGGGTCTGCTATATCGTAAGTAAACACATTGAAAATACAAGGATTGAAGATGTTTCTGTACTTACAAAAAGAGCTTGTTTTTGAAAATAGAGTTAAAAAATATATTCCCCAAGACTTAGGTTTTGGGGAAATTTTATTTTTATAGCTTTGTACTAAACTAAATTTAACTAGTAAAATTCCATTTTATTAAATTAAAAGAATATACAAAATATTGACAAAAGCGTGAGAGAATATTAAATATTTACGAGTATTGTGTTACAATTAAAAATGATAAATTATTCTAATAATAAAGAGTTTGTAATGGTTATAGAGTGTGAGATGCTATGGAAAGGCAGTTTAGTAATTAAAAAAACGTATAAAATCTTTAATTACCTTAGGTGCAATATTGGATATATAATGGAATTTGTAAAAGAATAAATGATGTATGAATTATAAATATCTATATGAAATATAAGAGAGGATTGAGTAAAATGGGGAAGAGAGATTTGTCAGAAGAAGATATTAAAGCACAATATATAACACCAGCAATCGTAGATTCTGGGTGGGATTTAAAGAAACAAGTCCGTTTAGAATACGCTTTTACTGCTGGGAGAATAATACTTCGTGGGAATGTTACTGCAAGAGGAAAACAAAAAAGGGCTGATTATGTTCTTTTTTATAAGAGTAATTTTCCTTTGGCAGTAATTGAAGCTAAAGATAATAATCATCCAGTAGGAGCAGGCTTACAGCAGGCAATAGATTATGCAAAGTCTTTAGATATTTATTATGTATATGCTTCAAATGGTGATGGCTTTATTGAGCAGAATTTAATAACTGGAGAAGTACGCGAGCTAAGTCTTCATGACTTTCCATCGCCTGAAGAATTGTATAGAAGATATATAAAAGATAAAAATTTAAATGAAGTGGAAGAAAAGGCAGCTCTAGAACCTTATTATTATGTTCCTAATTATAAAAAACCTAGATATTATCAACGTATAGCCATTAATAGAACTGTGGATGCAGTAGCAAAGGGACAAAATAGAGTATTACTTGTGTGTGCCACTGGAACTGGTAAGACTTTCATGTCTTTTCAAATCATATATAGACTTTGGAAGGCAGGTATAAAGAAAAAAATATTATTTTTAGCAGATAGAAATGTATTAGTAGATCAAACTATTTCTGGGGACTTTAAACCATTTGGCTCTAAAATGACTAAGGTAGAGAAAAAAACTTTAGATAGTTCCTATGAAATTTATTTAGCTCTGTACCAACAGCTTTCTGGTGATGATGGAGAAGAAGCTTATCTGCAGTTTCAGCCAAACTTTTTTGATTTAATTGTTATAGATGAGTGCCATAGAGGAAGTGCAAAAGAGGATTCAGCATGGAGAAAAATCCTCGATTATTTCTCATCAGCCACTCATGTAGGATGTACTGCTACACCGATTGAAACAACTGAAGCCTCAAGTCAGAGTTATTTTGGAGAGCCTATTTATGAATATTCACTAAATCAAGGTATTGAAGATGGCTTTTTAGCACCATATAAAGTAATAAGAATAGGACTTGATAAAGACCTTGAAGGATATAGACCAGAGAGCGGAAAGATTGATAAGCATGGATATGAAATAGAGGATAGAGAATATAATGTCAAAGATTATGACAGAAGTCTTGTAATTGAGCAGAGAACAAAGGTAATTGCAGCTAAAATTACTGAGTTTTTAAAAAAGACAGACAGGTTTAGTAAAACAATAGTATTTTGTATTGATATTGAACATGCAGAGAGGATGAGGCAGGCTCTTATTAATGAAAACAAGGATTTGTATAGAGAAAATAACAAATACATCATGCGTATTACAGGCGATAATGATGAAGGTAAAGCACAACTTGAATATTTTATAGATGAAGAAAGTACATATCCTGTTATAGCAGTTACAAGCAAGCTAATGACAACGGGTGTTGATGCTAAAATGTGTAAGTTAATTGTACTAGATAATAATATTAATAGTATGACAGAGTTTAAGCAAATTATTGGTAGAGGAACAAGACTTCTTGAGGATTACGGCAAAACATATTTTACAATAATGGATTTTCGTAATTCCAGCAGATTATTTGCTGACCCAGATTTTAATGGAAATCCAGAAGTAGTAATTGAACTAGGTGAAAGTGATCCAGTAATTGAGCCAGATGCGGATGAAATTCAGGATATATATGGAGAAGGTGACAATCCATATGCAGATGAAGCAAGAGAAACAGATGGAGAATATAATACTGATGGCTTTGATGATGAGGATAAACCTAAGAAATATTACATTGGTGATGTCTGCGTAAAGGTTCTTTCAGAAAGAGTTCAGTATGTTGATAAGGATGGTAAATTAATAACTGAAAGTCTTATTGATTACACAAAGAAAAATATCATAAAACAATATGCAAATTTAGATGATTTTCTTAAGAAGTGGACAGAAGCAGATAAAAAACAAGCAATTATTGATGAATTAAAAGAAGAAGGAGTTATACTAGATGCCATAAAAGAGGAAACTCAACAAACTGATTTAGATGACTTTGATTTAATCTGCCACTTAGCTTATGATAAAGCACCACTAACTAAAGCTGAGAGGGCAAACAATGTTAAAAAGAGGCATTATCTATACAAGTACTCTGATATGGCAAAACAAGTCCTAGAAGCGCTTCTTGATAAATATGCAAGTGATGGTATCAAGGATATTGAAGAAACAAAAGTACTTGAGCTTAATGAGTTTACGAGATTTGGCAGTCCTATGAAGATAGTAAAAGCCTTTGGAGGAAAAGGAGCTTATCAAAAGGCTGTTCGTGAATTAGAAAATGAAATTTACTATGCATAAAATTATATAATTATTAGATAAAATTATTATGTATGTTAAGAATATGCAATACACAGAAGATGATTTTGAAAATATTCAGGCTAATTATATAAGCACAGTTTTTAAAGATATGTCTATAAACTTAGAGGATATATTTAAGGTATAGATTTTAAATGCAAAATTTCGGTAAAAAAAATGAAAGAGGTGATTTTATGTCTAATTTAAATTATCATGATGATAATATGACTGTAGAATGGATAAATGATGTAAAGTATATGAGTCCATCACCACACCCAAATCATGGTATTGTTTATAGCGAACTTTTTTTTAATTTTTATAATTATTTAAGAGGTAAGAGTTGTAGATTATTTCCTGATAAAACTGACTTATTTTTAACTAATCCTAATGAACCAATAAATATTGCTGATTTAAAAAAGCCTATAGTTCCAGATTTATTTATAGTATGCGATAGCAAATTTGAACTCGTAGGAAATAATATAGTATGTATACCAGATTTTATATGTGAAATAGTTAGTCCAAGTTCCATAAAGATGGATAATGAAATAAAAAAAGAGTTATATTTATCTAAAGGTGTTAAAGAGTATTGGGTAGTAAATTATTTAGAGAAAACTATTAAAGTTTATTTTGATAATGAAGAAAATATTTTCTCTTTCGAAGACCAGGTGAAAGTGAATATATTTAACGACTTAACCTTATGTTTAAATGGAATAGAATTGTTTGAAGTATAAATTTAGCTAAACTACTAATGAAAGCAGGTAAAAATAATGGCAATAACAAATTTTGTTAAAAGAATCCAAGATGTTATGAGAAATGATGCAGGAATAAACGGTGATGCCCAAAGGATAGAGCAGATTGTCTGGATTCTATTTTTAAAAATATATGATGCAAAGGAAGAAGCATGGGAATTATATGATGATAATTACAAATCCATTATTCCAGATGGATTAAAGTGGAGAGATTGGGCAATAGACAAAAAAGATGGAGAAGCACTTACAGGAGATAATCTCCTTGATTTTGTAAATAATAAACTATTCCCAGCCCTAAAAAATATTGAAATAGATGAAGAAACACCAATTAATCAAATCATTGTAAAGTACGCTTTTGAAGATGCTAATAACTATCAAAAGGATGGTGTACTCCTCCGTCAAGTAGTAAATATAATTGATGAGATTGATTTTACAGAATATGAAGAACGTCATGCTTTTGGTACCATTTATGAATCTTTCCTTAAAGATCTCCAAAGTGCAGGAAATGCAGGAGAATTTTATAGCCCAAGAGCTGTAACAGATTTTATGGTAGAAGTTATAAAGCCAGTTTTAGGTGAAAAGATAGGAGATTTTGCCTGCGGGACTGGTGGATTTTTAGTTTCTGCTTTAAATGCTTTAGAAAAGCAAGTTGGAAATTCCCTTGAAAATAGAGAGATTTATAATAACTCTGTTTATGGAGTAGAGAAAAAGGCACTTCCACATATTTTATGTATAACAAATATGCTATTACACGATATTGACAATCCTAATATAATCCATGGAAATACTCTAGAAACGGATTACAAAGAATATAGAAAAATGGAACAATTCGATGTGGTCCTCATGAATCCACCTTATGGGGGAAATGAAAAAGACAGCGTAAAGGTTAATTTTCCAAGTGATTTAAGAAGCTCTGAAACTGCTGATTTATTTATGAATATCATTATGTTTAGATTAAAGAAAAATGGTAGATGTGGCATCATCCTTCCAGATGGATTCCTATTTGGTACAGATAATGCTAAAGTAAATATCAAGAAGAAATTATTTAGTGAGTTTAATTTCCATACAGTTATCAGACTTCCTCATAGTGTATTTGCTCCATATACATCAATTACAACAAATATATTATTTTTTGATAACACACATAAAACAGAAGAAACATGGTTTTATAGATTAGATATGCCAGAGGGTTATAAGAACTTTTCAAAGACTAAACCAATGAAGCTAGAGCATTTCAAGCCAGCAATAACTTGGTGGGATAACAGAGAAGAAATAGAAGTAGACGGATTCCCAAAAGCCAAGAAGTACACAGTTAAAGAGATAGAAGACTTAAATTATAATATAGATTTATGTGGATTTCCTCACGAGGAAGAAGTGATTTTAGAGCCAATGGAGCTAATTCATCAGTATCAAGAAAAAAGAGCATCACTAAATGCTGAAATAGACCATGTGCTAGATAAGATTACTTCAATGCTTGGAGGTAATTTGTAATATGAATGCACAGGATTTAAAAAACAGTATACTGCAACTAGCTATCCAAGGAAAACTGGTTGAACAGAGAAAAGAAGAAGGTACTGCTAAAGAACTGATAGAAGAGATAAAGGCTGAAAAAGAAAGACTTATAAAAGAAAAGAAGATAAAGAAAGAAAAACCACTGGCTGCGATAACAGAGGATGAAGTGCCTTTTGAGATACCTGAGAGTTGGGAATGGGTTAGGTTACGAGATTTAGGTATTACTCAAACAGGTAACACACCATCAAAATCGAAGCTAGAATACTTTGGGGATTATATTCCGTTTATATCTCCAGGAGATATTTTGAATGGAGGAATAAACTATGAAAATCAAGGACTTTCTGAGAAAGGTAAAGAAGTAGGAAGAGTAAGTGAAAAATACTCAATATTACAAGTGTGTATAGGTGGCTCTATTGGCAAATGTGCTATTAATACAATGGATGTAACATATAATCAACAAATAAATGCTATTACTCCAATATTGAGTGATTTTTTATATATTTATTATTTAATGGATTCCAAGTTTTTCTTGTTAAATATGAGGAATATTGCTACAGGAACTGCAACACCAATAATAAATAAAAGTGCTTGGGAGACTTTGCTTGTTCCCCTTCCACCTTTAGCAGAACAAAAACGTATTGTAGCCAAAATAGAAGATTTAATGCCTTATATAGAAAAATACGGCACAGCCCATTCTAAATTAGAAGAGTTTAATAAGAAGTTCCCAGAAGATATGCAGAAGTCAATTTTGCAATACGCAATCCAAGGAAAGTTAGTGGAGCAAAGAGAGGAAGAGGGTACTGCTGAAGAACTATATAAGCAGATACAAGAAGAAAAAGAAAAGCTTATAAAGGAAAAGAAGATTAAGAAAGAAAAACCACTTGCTGAAATTACTGAGGATGAGGTGCCTTTTGAGATTCCGGAGAGTTGGAAATGGGTGAGATTAGGTAATTTATTAAACAAACTAACTGATGGAGCTCATAGTACACCTAAGTATACAGATTGTGGAATTCCGTTTATTTCAGTAAAAGATATTAGCTCAGGTAAAATAGACTTTTCTAATACAAAATATATCTCAAAAGAAGAGCACGATTCTTTATTTAAAAGATGCAATCCGGAACTAGAAGATATCCTCTTAACAAAGATTGGAACAACAGGAATTCCTGTTATTGTTGAAACTAATAAAGAATTTAGTTTGTTTGTAAGTGTAGCATTATTAAAGTTTCACATTGATTTAATTTATAATAAATATTTACTTTATGCGATTAAGTCTCCAGTAGTTCAAATGCAGTGTGATAAAAATACTAGAGGAGTAGGAAATAAAAACTGGGTAATGAGAGACATTGCAAATACTATACTGCCACTCCCTCCACTAGCAGAACAAAAACGTATCGTAGCCAAGATAGAAGAAATGCTGCCTTACTGCACACAGTTAGTAAAGTAGCGGATAGTTTAAGTAAATTTCTTTCATGTCCCGTAGGGGTAATTTTGAAGTTTACTAAGTTAACTTTAAGAATTCGCCTTCAGGTCAGGGGATGGAATGGAAAGTTGTACCAATTTCAGCCCTTCAGATTTCAGAAGCACCCCCGGAGGTATTTGTGAGGGAAGAATGACTGAACTTGTTATGGGGAATGTAGAATGGAGAATAGGAGATAATTTTGAAAAGAGGAAATAATTCCACACAGGGTACCCTTGCAGGGCATCAATTTTTAAATTTCAATTAAAAAAGAGGGTGGTGTAAAAATGCAAAACATAGATTATAAAAAATTTCTACAAGTATTACAGAAACTAAAGGTCTTCATAATTCCTTAAATGAAATATTAAAATATGATTTTATATATAATTAAAACAAAATAGAAGGAAGCAATTTTACACCAGAAGCACTACAGCTTTTATTTGAAAAAAATATAGTTCAGGGTACTCATAAATTAGATGATGTTCAAGAAACAGTAAATTCATTTTATACATTTGATGTGGTAATTGATACTTTAGATAAAAAGCTAACTTTAGACATGATAAAGGAATGGCATGGGAGTTTAATGTATAGAACAAGTTTGTATGACATGGGACTTGCTGGAATATTTAAAAAATATCAAAATAAAATACTTGGAGCTGATTTTGAAACAGCAATTCCTTTGGAAGTTGAAGATAAGTTGAATATTTTAATAAATAATTTCAATTCATTAGAAAAAGTAACAATTGAGGATATAGCAAGATTTCATTTATAGCAACTTCAGCCCTTCGGACTTCAGAAGCACCCCCGGGGGTATTTGTGAGGGAAGAATGACTGAAATTGTTATATGTTTGTTTAATTAGGTAGTGTCAAAGATTTATGAAAAAAATATTCTGACAACTTATTATTAATCATCCTCATGCAAAATTATAAATCATATTTTAAATTGACGTAAAGGCTGAAATAAACAGGCTCTTAGCCTGGCCTTGACCTCAATTTAACCTCCGATTTTTAGGTCATTAAGAGGATGTAAGCATAAATATACCACATAATTTAGTGGTGTTTAGGGGAAATATGATTTATCCTTGAAAAGTATTGATAATACAGAGGTTAGCGTGTTTTTTAATATATTATTTTTGACAGTACCTTTAATTACGGGAGGGGGTTGATATGGCAGATATTAAGTTTGAAATTAAAGAAAGAATAGAAGTTCTTTCAGAAACTGCTAAGGGATGGAAGAAAGAATTAAATTTAATCAGCTGGAATGATAAAGAACCTAAATATGATATTAGAGATTGGGACTCAGAACATAAGAAGATGGGAAAAGGGGTAACATTAAATATTGATGAGTTAAAAGCTCTTAAAGAAATATTAAATGGTATGGAGGTGCTGAAATGACTGAAAATGAATTAGGTAGAATTTTAAAGGAAATGTATGATAATGCGCCAGAAGGTTATCAGGTTGCTAATATTCATTTGTTTGGAGTTAAATATGCATCAATAATTCTTGAAAATAATTTTAAAGCCAAAGATATAATTCGTGTATCTGGATTAAATCCATCTTACGCAACGGAAGTAAGTAAAGGAATTAAGCTTTCTAGATATGTTATTCCTAGGGAATAAGGTTTAAGATAATTACAAGAGTTGGATAAAAAAACATATTTTTATGTTATATGTAAAAACTGAATTTTTATAAGGGGGATTTTGTAGTGGAAGATAATAACTTAGAATTGATCAGTGCTTTAGATACACAAGCTAAAAATGTAAAAACAAAAAGCTTAGATATATCGTTTAATGAATTGCTTGACATGTATAATAATAAGGAATTGATAATTGATCCTGAATATCAGAGAATGTTTCGATGGTCAGAAGAAAAAGAATCAATGTTTATAGAATCATTGATATTAGAAATGCCGTTACCGCCTGTATTTGTAATAGAAATTGAAGATGGAGTTTATGAATTAATAGATGGACTTCAAAGAATATCAACATATTTACATTTTAGATATGAAGATATGGACACAGAATTACAAAAAGAATTTTGCAAGGATAGAATAACAAGTGCTTTAGAACTTATTGGATGCGATATTGTAAAAGAATTAAATGGATATACTTTCAGCAAGCTACCAAGAGCAATCCAATTAAAATTGAAAAGAAATTTTATTAGAGTAGAGGTATTGAGAAAAGAAAATAATTCAGACATAAGATATCACATGTTCAAAAGGCTAAATACCGGTGGAGAGCTTTTAAGCCCACAAGAGGTTAGAAATTGTACTATTAGGTTATTAGGAACAGAATTTAATGATTTTATAATAAGTTGTAGTAATAATAAAGATTTTAGGACTTCTATAGAAAATTTAAGAGAAGAAGATATTAATACAAAGAAAGATGAAGAACTTATTTTAAGATTTTTTGCATTTAAAAATAATCTTGAAAACTATAAAAAGGACTTAGACTTTTTTTTAACAGATTATATGGAGAAAGTTACTACAAAAGAACTGGTTTTTGAATATGATAAGGAACAAAAAGATTTTGAACAAACATTTAAGTTCATTGCAGAGATGTTTGGGAAAAATGCATTTTCAAGTTGTATTAATTTAAGTGAGAATAAATATAAATCAGATATTATAATGTATTTGTATGATAGTATTTCT
The DNA here is from genome assembly GCF_036699995.1 of Clostridium beijerinckii. Lineage (NCBI taxonomy): Bacteria > Bacillati > Bacillota > Clostridia > Eubacteriales > Clostridiaceae > Clostridium > Clostridium beijerinckii. Next base: position 2,273,573 of record NZ_CP144906.1, read on the forward strand.
TGCGGAGTAGCTAATTGTGTAGAACTTTTAGTACCTGAAAAAATGGGAAGCATTAAACAATCTTTAAATAATTTAAAACAAAGTACAGAGTTTCTTAGAACCAGAACAGGTGGTAAAAGAAATACAGAAGAAAGAATTGCAATGGTTATAAAAACCATTAGAGAAAGCTAGGATATGGATTTACAAGATTTCAGAACAGAAATGGAAGATTCATTAACCTGGCGAAAATTAGAGTATATGTCATTAAGGAATTTATTAAAAGACCAAAATGATAATATACCAATTATAAAGACTCTTGTAGTAATGTTATATGCTCATTTTGAAGGCTTTTTTAAGGATTGTTTAGAACTATACATTCAGTTTTTAAATTCAACAGATAAAGAATTAAACCAATATACAGAATATATTGTAGCTGCTTCATTGCACAAAATGTTTAATTCTTATGAAGATACAAATAGAAAATGTAAGATTTTCAAAAATGAAGCACCAGCTGAGGATTATTTGCATAGATTTTATCGAAGAAAAGAGATCACATCATTGTTTACACAAAATTTTCTTCAACAAAAAATTAAAATAACAAATGATCTAATAAATACAAAATCAAATTTGATGTACGATGTTTTGCAAGAAAATTTTTACAAGTTTGGCCTGGATTTTCATAGATTTGATGATAAAAGTACGATAATCAATAAGTTGGTAAATCTAAGGAATAATGTTGCTCATGGTTCACAAAAACAACCTATTGACTTTACTGAGTTTGAAAAAATTGAGTCAAATATTTTTGAAATAATGGAGCAACTAATAATTTATTTATATGATGAAGCTAAAGATGGCAAGTATTATAAAGAAACTAGTTAAAAATGAAGAAAGTATTTCAGAATTATTATTTGCTGGAATGCTTTCTTCATATCTTACCTAAAAAATTAGCAATTTCAGCCCTTCGTACTTCAGAATCACCCCCGGGGGTCAATGTCATAAACTTAAGCTTGGATAAATTGGAAAATGTAATAATAAATATTCAGAAAATACGGTTTTAAAGGAAATTCCTCTATAATCAATAATACATTACTAAGTATTTATGGAGGAATTTTTTATGGCTAAAATTAATAATTTTAAAGAAGGAATAAAAAGATCAAATCAAGTTATAAATGATATAATGTTTTTATATAAATTCAGAGTTATAGAAACTTATTTTACAAGGATGGGAAGAAGTAAAATGAAATTTAATGACATAATATTATTTATATTAAATTTTGTGAAAAGAAGCTTGCAAATTGAATTGGACGACTTCTTTAATAAAGTGCATAAAAATGATATAAGAATAACTAAACAAGCATTTTCAAAAGCTCGCCGAAAGGTTTCGCCTAAGGCTTTTATACATCTATTAAACGAGGTAAATAAGTGGTTCTATAATGATACTCCTTTTAACAAATATCGTGGATATAGACTCTTAGCAATTGATGGAACGGTTTTACAAATACATGATAGTGAAACTCTAAGAAATGTATTTGGCTATATTGAAAATCAAAATTCTGAAGTTGCACGTGCACGAGCTTCAGCATTATATGATATAGAAAATGATATGATAATAGCTTCTAAACTAGGTCATTACAGAACTGGAGAAAGAGAAATTGCTGAAGAGTTAATAAATGAAATGTGTGAAATAGGTACATATGATGATTTAATCTTGTTTGATAGAGGTATCCATCGCATGATTTTATAAAGTTTATTGAATCCAAAAAAATCAAATATTTAATGAGAGTAAGTACTGGATTTTTTAAGGTTGTTGTTAATGCTCCAAATGCTGATCAAATTATAGATGTTTCTTATAAAGGTCATACCTTAAAGATGAGAGTACTAAAATTCAATCTAGATTCTGGTATTGTTGAAACTTTAATAACTACTATATTTGATGAAGGCTTTTCAGTAGCGGATTTTAAAGAGCTTTATTTTAGAAGATGGGGAATTGAGGTTAAATATAATGAAATAAAAAACAAGTTGCAAATTGAGAATTTTACAGGTGAAACACCGATCGCGATAGAGCAAGATTTTTATGCAACAATGTATTTAGCTAATATGGTTGCATTAGCAAAAAAAGATGCTAATCAAGTAATTGAAGAAGAATACAAAGAAAAAGGGTTGAAGTATGAGTATAAAGTTAATACTAATGTCTTAATTGGCAAACTTAAAGATACGCTAATTACTATGATAGCTACAAATAATCCTTGGAAACGTTCAAGGATGCTAAAATATATTGAAAAAGAAATCGAAAGGAATGCAATTCCTGTTAGACCTGATAGGAAATTTGAGAGAAAAAATCATAAATGTACTCAAATGGTAAATAGAATGAATAAGAAACGAGCTTTATAAAATACAATTATATATTTTTATGGAAAAACTTTCATTAAACATTGTGAAGGTTTATTTCTCGTACCCAAAATTAGAAATTTAATATTATCAATAACAGTAATCATGAAAAAAAAATCCATATTTCTATAGAGTTGATTTCAGAATTATATTTTGTAAAAATATTGAATCATAGGTTTATGACATTGCCCCTGGGGTGTTTGTGAGGGAAGAATGACTGAACTTGCTACACGTGGAAGACATCAAGGCGATTTAATGGGAAAGGTTGTTGCAGATGTAGTGTTACAGTTACTATCGTTTGCAGCTCAGAAAGAATATGAAAGCATCCATATACGCCAAGCTCAGGGTATTGCAGCTGCACGTGCTAAAGGTGTGAGATTTGGCCGACCTATCAAAACACCTCCTGAAAACTTTGGAAATTTGATTAAGCAATGGGAACACGGAGAGCTACAGTTTAAGGCTTTATTAGAGAAAACAGAGCTAAAGAAAGCTACATTTTATAGACGTTTGAGAGAACATCGAGTAATGAAAAAGAGGTAGTTCTCTATCAGAAAGTGTACATTTTGCAATAAGTCATATTTCATAAAAATCTCACCTATTCACTATCAATTTTATATTTGACAGTGAATAGGTGAAATTTTTGCGTTTTTGGAAGGTTTTTATTGTATAAATTTAGGTAAATGTTATAATAATATCATTACTTTAGCTACTATCAAAATGTACACTTGTTGGGAGTTGCTATAGAAAAAAAGGGAAGGGGAAATAATGATGAAAAAACTAAAATTAAGAATACTACTAAGCAGTTTATTAGTTTATAGCTTCAATAACAGTAATAAGCCCAGTTGATGCAAGTGCATCAGAATGGAAACAAGATTCTATAGGTTGGAAGTGGTATAAAGACGATGGTAATTATGCAATAGGATGGCAACAGATAGAGGGTAATTGGTATTATTTTTATGCGAATGGATATATGGCTTATGATGCTGTCATTGTTGATACTAATGATACCTATAGTCATTTAATATCAAATGGACAGATGAAGCAGTCTGCAACACTATCAAGCAGACAAAGCTTGGAAAACTTCTATAGTGCAAATGGTTGACACTATTCATTTACAGGACATTTTATGATAGAGCCTACATGGGTAAATACAATTGATGAATGGAATAAAGCGAATAATACTTCTACAAATGCATCAACAAAAAAAACAGATACTAGCAAAGTGTTCAGCAGTGGAATGATTTTAAAAGAAGCAAAATTAAAAATAGATTCAGCAATAGCAGGAATAAAAGTACTTGGAGAAACTGTTGAAGAAAATATGGACTATATAAATCAATTATGTAAGTCAATGGGTACTACATATGATGAAGTAAAGAGTTTTCAATTAGGTGCTAATGATGAAGCTAATAATAAAAATTACCAAGATGCATTTAAGAATTAAAATACTTTTACTTTAATTATATTAGAAGTAATAAATATAAGAACAAATCATGGAGAGATAACTTCTACAGCAGGTGATGGATCACTAGCAAAAAATATTCAAGAAAACAGCAAATAAAAAATAAACTAACAATATAGAGTACTCTCGGAAACTAATGAATGAATATAAAATTTTATGAAAAATCCTAATTAATGTGTTAATAATGGTTCTAATAAAATCTTTATTGATTAATAAAGATTTTTATGCAGAAAAAGTTTAAAAGTATTCATAAATATTGGGGGTAATTCAGGAAAGTATAAATAACTAAAAGAGAGTAAATTCGGACGTTATAGAGTTTCCGAGAGTACTCAATATAGGTTTAGGGGGAATAAAAAAATGAGCAAAAAAATAAGAACATTAGTAATGATATTAATACTTGCAACTATGACATCTACAGGAGCATTTGCAGATACAAATACTGTTAACACAACATATGATTCACATAATGAAGCAATTGCACTACAAGAAGATTCATTTGTATATGTTCGTGACAGTAATAATAACCCAGTAATAAAAACATTATCACCAGTAGGTGACGGTACAAGACTATATAACTCTAAATTAGGCAAATCAACTCTATCTGTTAATAACGTAGTAGGGGCAGGAAGAGAAGACCATAAAACAATGTTATGGGCAAAAGGACCCGTAACAGTGAATTTTAGCGGAACAAACGGACGTTATATATTTCAATATGATAAATTAATGTATAGGGTATCTGGAGGTAGAGTTGTATTCATAAGACCTCAAATGGATAATCTGGGATATATAAGTGGAGCACGTGAAAAGGATTATCTAAAAGAGTTACCATTTCAAGCTGATTATCAAACAGATAAGGCAATTACATTAACTGAACCAGGCTTATACAAAATAACCGATAGTTCTTATGGTGAAGGAGGCAATGAGTGTCTTTTATACGTTGGAAACAATGATGAGAACTTAAACTTAGCAGAAGCAAAAATTGAAAATGCAGTACCAACTTCATTAGTGGTACAAGCAATTGGTAAAACAGCATCATTACCAGCATACAATATTAATGGAGAAAACTATATCAGAACTGAAGACTTAGCTACTATATTGTATAAAACAACAAGACAATTTAATAAAACAGCAAACTATGCTAAAACAACTAACAATAATATTGTAACAGGCAGTATATATACACCAAACGGTAGTGAATTAAAAGCATTACCATCTGAAAATGCAGTAGCAACACCATATACAGAAACATTCATGTTAAATAATGTAAAGGTACAACCATCAATATACACAATCAACAACGAGCAGTTTATAAGTTTAAGTGATATGAACTCCTTCTTAAACTTAGGATTATCAGTTAATGGTAATGTAGCAACAATGAGCAATGTGACTAATGTAGTTAATGCAACTGGTAAGATTACAGTTGACGTACTAAATCTAACAGATAAAGACTATGACCCATACGGAGGACCTACAAATTTAATTCCAAGTTATAAGAAACTAAACATAAAGGGATTAACAGACGAGCAAATTAAAGAAAAAATAAAGGGATTTGATACAAAAATAATATGTATATATACAGATATATCAGATAAATTAAGGGCTGAATTAAAACAAAACTATAAAGTAGAATAAGTACTTATTACAAGTAACGAAGGACTGGAAGAAATACTTGATAAATGTAAATAAGACCTTAAATTAAAAAATAGCACTGGCTTGAATAGGTTAGTGCTATTTTTATACTTATTAATATAAAAATTTGACACCTCTTAGTGAAGAATGGCTTCTATATTGAATTATATGTTAATTAAACATATAAGGTAATGTTGATACAGTATGATTAAAGAGGTGGCCATACATGAAAATCAAAGATTCAGATATAATAGATTATAAGCTTATTGGAAATCGAATAAAGCAAAAAAGGTTAGCTGAAATTAGTGTTATACTAGAAACTCCATTAGAATACTTTATTGTTGGAACGATTATTCGTGGAGAAGATTATAAAACAAATGAGTTTATAAGGGTATTTGATAGTTTGACTTCAGCAGAAAGAGATTTTATATGTAACATGGCAGAGCAAATCAAATCATTACGAATTAAATAATAAAATAGTTTTTATAGATTTATCTTGCATTATTAAAATTTTGCGTTATCATATCCACAGTTAAGAATGAAAGGTGATTGATAACAATGTTTGATAAAGAGAGATACATCACAAGAGGAATAAAGGGACAAATAAATCCACTTATATACTTAATACTATGGGAAATGCTAGATGAAATGGACGTGGAGGAAAAGGATTATTTGCAAGCCTTTGATTTAAAGCTAAGTGATGAAGAGGAAGGCTTACAAGAAATAATTCATTCACAGGAACAGCCACAATACAAAAATACTATGAAATTCTATACGAACTTTGGAGTGACAGCAAAGGTTTATATTATTGATACTGGTGATGGAAATGCAACGATGATGTTGGCAGGCGAATTTTAATTAAAAAATATAATAGAGCAATTTAGGAATACCTTAATTTTTAGGGTGTTCTTTTTTGTTATTGTATAGGAAAGTATAAAAATCTCGCCCGCTGAAAGCGCGTGTAGACTTGCATTAGGAAAATATATGTGGTAAATTGATTGCAACGACCTCTGAGGTCTAAAGATTACCAGATACAAGTTAGCTGATTAAATTAGCAACTTCAGCCCTTCGGACTTCAGAAGCAACCACAGGGGGTATTTGTGAGGGAAGAATGACTGAACTTGTTATAGTTATGCCTTCACCATTCGGATATGGTAGGAATAAGATACTTATAAATTTGATTAGAGAATGTTACACAATAACTTGCATAGTGTACTATAATTATAAAAAATACAATGTATTATAAAGTTGTTATTGGTAGTTTCAGGATATAGATTGTTATATGCATGGACATAGTTATGTATCATAATGGTAGAAGTTGGTAGTTGTTTGTTTCAATTAATATGTAAATATAGATGGAGGTTTTTATGGAGTGTGTACATAAAGATGATAATGAAATAAAGGGTGGTATCAGTATTTGGGAGAGTATTATGATACTACTTCTAATAATCGGGCTTCAAGTAATAGGTGGAATTTTTATAGCTATGTTAATGGGTATTCTTAATATTGCAAGTGGAATTAAAATTTTAGACAATACTTATGCATCTGCTATTGGCAATATGATAGCGTATATTATTATATATAAGAGTTTATTAAAGAAAAATAAGTTTGACATAAAATTAAAATGTAGGTTTGATATAAAAATTACCATTTATTGTTTATTTATTTTAATTGGGTATATTTTAACATATGATAATACAATTAGTTTGATAGTACAAAATCTAGTCTCTGAAAGTTGGATTGATGCTGTTTTTACAGAAATGTTACAAACTCCATTTGCAGCGTTTTGCTCGATGGTATTTATAGCTCCTATTTTTGAAGAGTTATTTATGAGAGGAATAATATTGGAACAATTATCAAGAAGGTATAAGCCTATTATATCAATAACTGTCTCCGCATTATTATTTGCAATTTTGCACTTAAATGTGATCCAGGGGATTAATGCCTTTTTACTAGGCATAATTTTGGGATTAGTATATTTAAAAACAAGAAACCTTATTATAACTATTTTATTACATGGTTTGAATAATTTATTCTGTTATATAGTATCATATTTTCCAGAACTATATAAAGTGGATTTCAGTCCTATTAAGCTAGCAGTTGGAGTTGTTTTGTTAGTTATATCATTGTATATTTTCAAACGGTTTGAAATATCTAGAGAGACTGATAAAACAGGAGAAGAAGCTCTTTGACAGTTATGTGGAAAGTCATTCAGAGAAGCAATATGGGAATAGCAATTTCAGCCCTTCGTACTTTAGAATCACCCCTCGAGGGTCTTTGTGAAGGAAGAATGACTGAACTTGCTAATAAGTTAAAATTGTAAGGAATATAGCTTTTTGCAACATATTGAAGGAATAATTGAATGAAAAGCACATAAACAGATTAATCAATCTAATTATGTGCTTTTTTGTGCTATAAAAAATTTCTTGAAGAATTTTTTTACAGTATGCAACAAAATTCACCTCGTTTGTAAGTTATGTTGCGGAAAGGGGGAGAGAAAACGCCTCAACCACTTCGTGACATGTGGAGACAGTGGTTCTACTATATAATTGGAAAAGATTATTTTAGATTAATGTAATTTAGGTTATAATAAAGCTAGCAAGACAAAAAAGAAATGGAAGTGATTAAATGGAATCCAAAGCACTACCAATAGGCATAGATAATTTTGAAATGTTAATAACAAGAGGACATTATTTTATTGATAAAACTTTGCTTATATGGAATGGCTTTTTATAGAAAAGACTGCCTGATAAAAATTAAAGAGTCATAGTTATTATTGAGATGATATTTAACTTAAATGAAATGTTTATTTAAAGGGTAGTGTAAAAAATATATGAAAAATCAATTCGACTACCATTTAATGTCTAGCAACTTCAGCCCTTCGGACTTCAGAAGCACCCCTCGAGGGTATTTGTGAGGGAAGAATGAGTGAACTTGCTATGGGGAATGTAGAATAGAGAATAGGAGATAATTTTGAAAAGAGGAAATAATTCTCCACAGGATACCCTTGCAGGGCATCAATTCTTAATTTTCAATTCTCAATTAAAAAAGAGGGTGGTGTAAAAATGCAAAACATAGATTATAAAAAATTTCTACAAGTATTACAAGAAACTAAAGGTCTTCATAATTCTTTAAATGAAATATTAAAATATGATTTTATATATCATTCAAATAAAATAGAAGGAAGCAATTTTACACCAGAAGCACTACAGCTTTTATTTGAAAAAAATATAGTTCAGGGTACTCATAAATTAGATGATGTTCAAGAAACAGTAAATTCATTTTATACATTTGATATGGTAATTGATACCTTAGATAAAAAGCTAACTTTAGACATGATAAAGGAATGGCATGGGAGTTTAATGTATAGAACAAGTTTGTATGACATGGGACTTGCTGGAATATTTAAAAAATATCAAAATAAAATACTTGGAGCTGATTTTGAAACAGCAAGTCCTTTGGAAGTTGAAGATAAGTTGAATATTTTAATAAATAATTTTAACTCACTAGAAAAAGTAACAATTGAGGATATAGCAAGATTTCATTTAGAGTTTGAAGTCATTCATCCATTTCAAGATGGCAATGGAAGAATAGGACGATTTATATATTTAAAACAGTTACTAGATAATAGATTACCACTAAAATATATGAATGGTGAATCAGCAGATGAATATAAAAAGGCATTAGGTGGTTCTTTAAAAGATAATATAAAACCATTAACTCAATATATAGAAAATCAAAAAGATTTTATATTAGAAAATAAGAACATGTTTTAGCAGCAACTTCAGCCCTTCGGACTTCAGAAGCACCCTCGGGGGTATTTGCTAGGGAAGAATGACTGAACTTGTTATTGAGTTCAATGAAAATAGAGTTAAGTGAATCAGATAATTAATTAATAAATTTAATGAATTAAGGAATTGGATAATATTAAAAGTCTTAACAACTTTAGAAAAGTTAAGGCTTTAATTTTTATATTAATTTATAATATTTTATAACAATTTATAATAATTTATTGTAATTTTTTAATTAAATGTGTATATTATATATAAGAAGAGGTAATAAATTTATGATAGATGAGTTGGCAAAGTTACGATGTGAAATGGCTGAAAATAATATACGTCAGAAGGTTAATGATGGTTATTATAGAGTTAGTAATCATGCACTTGATAGAATGGGAGAGCGTAAAATTTCTTTAGAGAAGGTTATAAGTTGCATAACTGAAGGGGAAAATATTGAGGTTCAAATCGGAAATGAAATAGATGATTTTAAAGTGTTATTTCAAGAAGGTAATATAGATAAGCCTGAAGTTTATACGGTAGTGGCAGATAGAGATATTCCTGTTATAGTTACAGTTTGTAGAACAAAAGATGAGGTTTGGGAATGTATCGGAAATGTTTTAAAAAGAAGGGAGATGCATAAAAAATGAGTATGAAATGCTATATTTGTAATCATGAAATGGAAAAGAAAATCACTGCAATTAACACTGGGTGGGGTGATTATAAGGTTACTGTAAATGGTATAAGTGCGTATGTATGTCCAGAATGTGGAGAAATGGTATTAGAGAGTGAAGATGCAATGATGCTTCAAAAGCTTAGTAAGAGCTTAGAAGATATAAAAACTGAAGACAAACCAGATGTTTTAAACCTAACAGAGGTTGCAGATCTTCTAAGGGTAAGTAATCAAACTATATATAATATGATAAAAGATGGTAGAATAAAGGCTGTAAAGTTTGGGAGAGAGTGGAGATTTAATAGAAAAGATATAGATGCTTATATCAATGGTTCATATGATATAGCAGCAAGAAATAAAAAAGGAAAAATAGACTCAAGAGTTGCAGAGACTATTGAAAAATATAAATAAAATGAGTAATTATATATATAACTATCCTGAGCAGTACGCTCAGGATATTGTTTCATCATTTGATTTAACTCCACCTATAGACTTAACAAAAATATGTGAAACATTAGAATTAAAAATCAATTATGAACCATTATATTCAATTGAAGCATTGCTAATAGTATCAGCAGGCAAGAAAAATATAATTATAGATAATTCTAGAGCAATATATCCTCAGAGAGAACGTTTTACTATAGCTCATGAAATTGGACATTATATAATGCCATGGCATGAAAACTTGCAGCAGTGTGATAAGATAGTAAATTTTGATTCAGATGATGAAGTTGAGAATCAAGCAAATGATTTTGCATCAGAATTATTAGTACCAAAAAGTAATTTACTCGAGGACATAAAAGGTAAGAGAATTACGTTGACTTTAATCAAAGATTTAGCTGAACAGTATGGTGTATCTCTAGTAGTAATGGCTAGAAGAGTCTTACAATATGCAGATAGTGAGGCTGTAGTATTAATTTATTATCCAAATGGAAAAAAATATGTTCAAATGAAGTCGAAAACATTTAAGGAAGAACTAAAAGATGGATGTATAACTAAATCATCAGCACATAAATTGTTAACCTCATATAATACAAGTGCTGAAATTAAGGATGTATTGGAAAGTAGTATTTGGTTTAAAGAAAATGGAGATACTTATAAAATTATAGAAGAATCTATGTTTCAAAATAACTTAGGCAGAGTTTTTACATTATTAAGAAAAGCAGATGATGATGATATATTGGATTTATTATGGGACATATAATAAACGGATAATTTAAGATATGTGTAATAGAGAAAAGTCATACTTCCTAAAAAAAGTATGGCTTTTTAATTACATACCAAAAAATGTATGATAAAATTAGGATATACACAGGTTAATTAAGTAGCAATTTCAGCCCTTCGGACTTCAGTAGCAAGAGGATAACTACGTTCTCCTAAAACACCCCTGGGGTATTTCAGAGGGAAGAATGACTGAACTTGTTAATTTTCAATAAAAATACTAATGGAAGCAAGTATGAGTGAAAAAAGATGCATCAATTACAAAATTATGTCTTAAAATATTATTGAATATGATATTATTTTAAGTGTTGCGGCAAAAACATATAGTAGAGGAGTTTGATAATATTGAAATGGGAAATACATTGTAAGCAAGATGAACGAATTTATAATGTAATAAAAGATATGCCAGAAGATGATGAGATAAAAGTGCTGGAAGAGTGGGAAAAATACCTAAATGCTAAATTAAAATTTCCTTTTGAAGCAAAAGTTGTAGAAAGTGATTATGATTCAATAATTAAAGTTGGTGATAGGTTAAAAGTTCTTGGTATTGGTATGATAGATGATTTGCATGGAATAATAGTTGATGTAAAGAAAGGAAGAAGAAAATATTGTATAGAATTATGCTTATTAGAAGCTGAGGGGGAAGAAAAAGAAATAGTTGATGACTATAGTGTATGGTTTTGTAATAGATAAATATTTGATTATAATAAAGAGCATTTAAATAAACGTGTATTGTAAATAAAAATAGATAGGAGAAATTTAATAGATGAGAACTGAAGCTAAGTTGGAAGAATGGAGAGCTTTATATGATATTGCTATAAAGCTTAAGGAGTTAAAGCCATGGGAGAGACTATGGGATATGGATTTAATAACTATAATTGAGTCAAATAAAAAAGAGCCATGTGTATGCAGTGTTATGGGAAAAGGTGGAGAATGTTATGGTATTGCTGCTTATTATGGATTAGATTCTATAAAGGGCTTTTTTAAAATGGCTTATAGTAGTGAGATGCCTAGTCATCAGTTAATAAGATATCAAAATAATGTTATGTGTAATTATGGTAATAGAGATGAATTGACAACAAAAGAACGTGACATTATAAAGAAATTAGATTTGAAGTTTAGAGGAAAAAATAATTGGATATATTTTAGAACTTTTGAAAGTGGTTATGTACCGTATATGCCTGATAGAGATGAAGTATTAGAATTTACAAAAATATTAAAACATGTATATATGGCTATTGATTCACTAAATAAAGGTATGGAGATTGATTTTAAAAATGGTAAGACATTAATGCGTAAATTTGATGAGGAAAACAATATATGGGTAAATTCAGAAGAAGCAGTGATTATTCCAGATATGGATTATCCTGTTGCTATTTTGAAAGATGAATTATTAATAAATCGCTTAAAGAAGCAAAAACAAGATAATTCTATTTTAGAACTAGATATAGCATATTTAAATTCTGCAATAAACGATAAGCAATATGATAAACCATTTATACATAGATTATGTATGTTAGTAGATGCAAGAAAAGGAGTGGTATTATCACAAAACATGGTAACACCTGGAGATAATGTTGTTGATCTAATATTTGAAACAGTAATAAATTATATTATTCGAATAGGAAGACCTAAAAATATAGTAGTTAGAGATGCTTATATGGCAAGCATATTAATTGACTTGTGTGAACAAACTGACATAGAAGTTATAGAATCATTGAACTTACATACAATTGATGAATTTGTTGAATCTTTTTATCAGTTTAGATTTTAAAATAGAAAAAATGTAATTATAAAAATATTAATATTGGAAGAAAAGAACCATGTCCTTGAGGGAAGTAGAAAGAAATATAAAAGATGATGCGGAAAGTAAATTATGTTATGTTTAATAGTTCCTATAAATGGGATATAATATTAACATATAAATGGTTTTGCTAAAGGAGATGTATTATGGCGATATATTTAAATACGAAAAGTTCTTTAGAAAATTTTATTGAATTATATAAGGAAAAATATTATGTAGACAAATCAGAGATAATATCATTATTAAATGAAAAAATATCTAGTAAAAGTAAATATATATGCATAACAAGACCAAGAAGATTTGGAAAAACTAGTGTTATTAACATGCTAGGAGCTTATTATACAAAAGGAATTAATAGTAAAGAAATTTTTGATAAACTTGAAATAAGTAATAGTGAAAGCTATTTACAGAATTTAAATAAATATAATGTCATAAGCATATCTTTTAATAAGTTATCAGATAGAGGAAATACGTATAGTGATTATATGGAAATGATAAAAACGTCACTTATAAATGATATAATAGAGCAATATGGCAAAATTGAACCAGAAAAATATTTTACAATAAGTGATATGCTAGAGGCTACAAATGACAAATTCATATTTATTATTGATGAATGGGATTATATATTTAATAATAATTTATTTAAAGAGCATCAAAATGATTTCTTAGAGTTTTTAAGAAATTTGTTAAAGGATCGATCATATGTTGCACTTGCTTATATGACTGGAGTACTTCCAATAAAGAAACATTCAAGCACTTCAGCTTTAAATATGTTTGATGAATATACAATGTTAAATGATATGGTTTATGGAAAATATTTTGGTTTTACAGAGGAAGAAGTAAAGGAATTATGTGAAAAGCAAAGTAAGATTTCTTTTGAAGAAATAAGTGAATGGTATAATGGATATATAAATGAAGATGGAGATAGAATATACAATCCACGTTCTGTAGTTAAAGCACTTCAAAATGGGAAATGTATAAGCTATTGGACTAATACAGGGGCTATGGATGAAGTTAAGGAATATTTAAAGTATAATACTATGGATGTAAGGGAAGATGTAATAAAAATGGTATCAGGTTATGATGTTGATATCATAATAAATGAAGAATTTAGGGCAGGTCAAGAAGCACCTAAAACTAAAACAGAAATATATTCAGCTATGATAATTCTAGGATTTTTATCTTATTACGATGGATATTTGAAAATACCTAATAAAGAATTAATGAGAGAATTTGAGAAAGCTCTTCAAGATGAATCTTTTGGTTATGTATCTGAAATTATTAAAAATTCTAGAAACATGTTAAAGGCAACAGTATCACAAGATACTGAAAAAGTAGCAGAAATATTACATGATATTCACAATTCAGAAATACCTATATTACAATATAATGACGAAAATAGCTTGTCATGTGTAGTAACTTTAGCATATTTAAGTGCAAGGGATACATATAGGGTTGAAAGAGAAGAGAAAACAGGAAAAGGTTTTGCTGATTTTACTTTTCATTCAAGAAGAAAGGCTGATACTCCATTTATTCTTGAACTTAAGAAAGATGATACTGTAGATTCAGCAATTAATCAAATGAAGGAAAAAGAGTATTTTCAAAAATTTATAAAAGAGCATGAAAATGTACTACTAGTAGCTATATGTTATGATTCAAAAATGAAAAATCATACTTGTAAGATAGAAAGTGTGTATTTTAGTGAAGCGTAGTGGATTTAAAATGTCACCCTTCGCCTCCACCATAAATATCAAAGACCGCCTGTAGCTAGCTTAACTAGCTACTTACAAGCGGTTATGTTTTTTTATTGGGGTAGCATTGCAATCAAAACCACAAAAATTTAACTGGAAAGCAAATTGACTTGTTATTTATTTGAATGTGCCTTATATAAACAAACATAATTTATAATTCGCACAAAATTTTTGAGATTTTGGGTTACAACAATGAATGCAACCTTATTCTTTGGAATATTACATTGTTAATGGAGATATTTTTCCTTTAAGATTGTCTGTATAGGCTAGTCTTCCATCCACAGTTATTACAACAGCACCCATACCTTTAATTCTATTAACTCTATGAATAATTGAAGCAGCATCTAATCCAAACAATTTTGTAGTATATATATCGCAGTCTATTGATTTATCAGCAATAATAGTTAAAGAAGCTATATTACTTTCTATTGGATAGCCTGTTTTGCTGTCAAATATATGGTGGTATTTACGTCCATCCTTTTCAAACACTCTCTCATATATTCCTGAGGTTACAACGGATTGATCTTTTATTTTTACAAGTGCCACAGCATTTCCTCTTGGTAGAAATGGATTTTGTATTCCCACATTCCAGTCACCACCGTTTGATGGTGAGTCTCCAAAAACGAGAACATTACCGCCCATATCTACCATAGCTGAAACAGCGCCATTTTTCTTAAAGAATTCCATGACTTTATCAGCAAAATATCCTTTAGCTATGGCTCCAAGGTCTATTTCAATGCCTTTTTTCAAGAAATACACGGTCTTTTTTTCATCATCTAGTTGTATATTTTCAGGCTTTAAAAGTTCCAGTACCTTTGCTATAGCTTCTTTCTCTGGTATATGTGCCTCCTTAAAGCCTATTCTCCATAACTTTATTAATGGTCCTATTGCAATATTTAAATATGTATTCTCACATAGACTATGTTTTTTTCCTATTTTTATCAGTTCATACAGCTCTGCATCAACTTCCTGTGGAGCTAGTGGAGCTGTTTTTTTTAGCATTGCAAGCTGTGATTTATCACTGTTAGCACTAAAGACTTCTTCATAATTAATAAGCATAGACTCAGCCTTTTCTGCTAGCTTTTCAGCATCATCTCCCTTTACATATAGAGAGATTTTCGTTCCCATAAGATATATTATCTTCGTATACTCATTCATTTTGCCCTCCTATATTTGCGGCACTATCAAATTAATA
Source organism: Clostridium beijerinckii (assembly GCF_036699995.1). NCBI lineage: Bacteria > Bacillati > Bacillota > Clostridia > Eubacteriales > Clostridiaceae > Clostridium > Clostridium beijerinckii. The sequence continues at coordinate 2,289,451 of NZ_CP144906.1, forward strand.
ACAAGTCCTCTTGCCATTATATTTTGGACTTGTTATTAATTGTCAGTTTCCTAAATTATTTTGCCCATGAATTAGAAATGCATCTATAAGGTCTTTATCAATATCAGTTAGTTTTTTTTCACTGTGATATGCCATAAAATAATCTAAATTCAATTCATCAATTGGAATTTGATATATGTTGTATTCAGATGGACACTCTTTTACATATATGCTTTCTGGTATAAAGGTCAGTCCTAAATTACTCGCTGCAAGGTTACATACAGTGTTGATTTCGGTGCTTTCCATTATGATTTTTGGTTCTACCTTGTAAATGCTTAATAATTGATCTATCTGCTTTCTTATAGCAGAACCCTTGGAAGTTAGTATGAGATTTTGACGCAATATCTTGGTTATGTCCATAGTTCCTTCTGGAATAATGGCTACATCTTTTTGATATAGATCACAGCTTCGAGGAATAATAGCACGGTATCCGTGTCTGCCCCAAGTAATAGAGTTTAAGTTTGGAGAAATATTTCTTGAATTTTGTCCAATCCAAAAATCCAATTCACCATTTTGAATGAGTTTCTCATTTTTTTCTGGTAAAGTCTCTGAAAGCTCTATCCTACAGTTTGGATGCATATCCAAAAACTTTGGTAAAAAAAGAGGTAAAAGGTAGGTTCCAAGGCTAGGAAGCACTCCTATCTTTATGACCTTGTTATCTATATCTGACACAGCTGATATTTCCCTAATGAGTCTTGCGTAATTATTTTCTATTGAAGTTAAATACTGATAATATATCTTACCTTGCTCGGTTAATCGATATGGAAGCGTGCTGCGACTTATAAGCTCACAATTTAACTGATTTTCTATCCTTTTAATACTCTGTGTCAAGTGAGGTTGAGAAATATAAAGTGATTTGGCAGCCTTGCCATAATTACTGTATTTTAAAATGGCATCAATATAATACAGAATATCCTGAGAATAGTATTTTGACATTTAATTCACCCTTTTGCGAAATAATTAGGCACATGAAAATAAATAACGAGTCCAAAATAGCATTGCAAATGGACTTGTTATTTATCTGATGTCTAGCCGCTGTAACACTCCCGCTTCTATAAGTGGGAGATAACAGCGGCACGACCCTAGATAAGTTCAACTAAGATTCAGATGGAGATCAAACTCCACCTGAATCAAGTTTCACTTGATTTGATAGTGCCTTACTCATTTATTCTTGTGTTCGATTATAACAAATATGTTATCAAACTTCAACAAATAACTATTAGATATAATATACTTAACATGTTAAAATTATATCAAAGAATTACTAAAATTATGAAGTTTTGAAGTACAGAAAGGGGATTACTATGAAGTATTTAGCAATTGTAGGCACTAACTCAGATGTGTCAACTAATCGTATGCTGCTTCAATTTATGCAAAAGCATTTTTCGAGTGAGGCAGAGATAGAACTATATGAAATTAAGGATTTACCTGCCTTTAATGAACCAGAGGATTCTGATGTTCCTGAAAAGGTAGCAGAATTATCTGATAAAATTTTAAAAGCAAATGGTGTAATAATAGCAACTCCAGAGTATGATCATGCCATACCTGCAGTTTTAAAGAGTGCTCTTGAATGGATTAGTTACACTAGTCAGGCACTTACAGACAAGCCTGTTTTAATAGTTGGGGCTTCTCTTGGTACACTTGGTTCTTCTCGTGCACAGGCACATCTTAGACAAATACTTGATTCACCTGAGCTTGCGGCAAGAATAATGCCAAGCAGTGAATTCCTTTTAGGAAAATCACAAGGTGCATTTGATAGCGCAGGAAATCTTATCTATGCAGATAAGCTAGTAGAGCTTGATGAAATTTTCAGAGAGTTTCTTCTATTTACAGATATTACATCAAAACTTTTAGCAGAAAAAGTTTTACATAAAAAAGTTAAAAAATTCACTTGGGAAGAGTAGGAGGATTAATAACAATGAAATTTACAGCAATTGTTGGAACTAGTGCAAAAAGATCATATAATCGTAAACTCCTTCAGTTTATGAAAAAATATTTTGAGTCAAAGGCAGAAATAGAAATACTTGAGATTAAAGATGTTCCTATGTTTAATCAATCTGATAATCAGTCTTCAAGTGAAGTGATACAGATGTTTAATAATAAAATTACTGAAAGTGATGGTGTTATTATAGCTACTCCTGAGTATAATCACTCAATACCATCTAGTCTTAAAAGCTTAATTGAATGGCTAAGCTTTGATCTTCATCCACTTGCTGGTAAACCAGTAATGATCCTTGGAGCTTCACTTGATGTCCAAGGTTCTTCACGTGCACAATTACATCTTCGTCAAATCCTAGATGCACCAGGCGTTGATGCAAATGTAATGCCAGGATATGAGTTTTTACTTGGAAGCGCACACAAAGCATTTGATGAAGAAGGTAATCTAAACAATGAAAGAACTATAGACTTCCTAGAGATATGCTTCTTACGTTTTATGCGTTTTGCAAAGATTTCAAATCAGCTTAATGAAGAAGAAGAGTTTACATTTAACCCAGGAGTATATGAGGTAGATGCAATAGGTCATAGTGGAAGTCTTCCAATGAAAGTATCCTTTAGTGAGAAAAGAATAGAAAGTATAGATATAAATACAGAGGGTGAGACAGAAGGACTTGCAGATGTAGTTTTTGTAAGAATACCAGATAAAATAATTGAAGGACAGACATTAAATGTTGATGCTCTTTCTGGTGCGTCAGAAACTAGTAATGCTGTACTAGACGGTGTAGCAAAAGCAGTTAAGCTTGCAGGTGTTAACCCTGACATACTTAAGAGACGTCCAAAGCCTGCTAGCAGTCTTATAAAAGAAGATGAAGAATATACTTGTGATGTAGTAGTTGTAGGTGGAGGCGGCGCTGGATTAAGTGCAGCTGCAACAGCACTACAAAATGGCAAAAGTGCTATTGTTCTTGAGAAATATCCAGCAGTAGGTGGAAACACCATACGTTCAGGCGGTCCTATCAATGCTGCAGATCCAGAGTGGCAGATGCAGTTTGAAGAAAATAAAGGAGAAAGACATACAATTGAAGAGCTACTAGATACAGATGAGAGCTTAATTCATCCAGAATACATAGATGATTTCCGTGCACTTAGAGAAGAGTTTTCTGCTTATAAGGAAAAGTTTGGCACACAAAAGGGACATCTATTTGATTCGCCATTACTTCACAGAATGCAAACATATTTTGGTGGTAAAAGAACTGACCTTAATGGTAACACAATATACGGCCAATATGACCTAGTAAAGATACTTACAGACAGAGCTTTAGAAAGTGTTAAATGGCTAGAAGATATAGGGGTTGAGTATGATAAGAGCATAGTATTTGCTCCAGTTGGTGCACTTTGGCGTCGTGGTCATAAGCCTACAAAAAGCCATGGTTCATCATTTATACTTGCACTAACAAAATATGTACAAGATAACTCAGGAAAAATCATTACTGATAGCCCTGTAAAAGAATTTATCATAGAAGATGGTGAAATAAAAGGAGTTATAGCAACTGGTGTCAATGGCCAAAAGATAACTGTTCATGCAAAAGCAGTAGTCCTTGCAAGTGGTGGTTTTGGTGCAAACACAAAGATGCTGAAAGAATACAACACTTACTGGAGTGAAATAGCTGATGATGTAAAAACTACCAATTCATATGCTATGACTGGTGATGGAATATTACTTGGTAAATCTGTAGGTGCAGCACTTACAGGAATGGGCTTTACTCAAATGATGCCTGTAGCTGATCCTGAAACTGGTGAATTATTCAGTGGAGTTCAAGTACCTCCTGAAAACTTTGTAATGGTAAATAAAGAAGGAAAAAGATTTATCAATGAATTCTCTGGAAGAGATGTTTTAACAAAAGCTGCTATTGAACAGGGTGGTTTATTCTATCTTATAGCTGATGATGAAATAAAGGAAACTGCAGCTAATACAAGTCAAGAAAAGTTAGACCGTCAGGTAGAAGCTGGTACTTTATTTAGAGCAGATACCCTAGAAGAACTAGCAGTAAAAGTTGGAATGGATCCTGCAGTTCTTGTAGACACAATTAATAAATATAATTCATATGTAGATGCAGGTTTTGATCCTGAATTCCATAAGGATACATTTAGCTTAAAAGTAGAGAAAGCACCGTTTTATGCTACTCCAAGAAAGCCAGCAGTTCATCATACAATGGGTGGACTTAAGATAGACACTAAAGCGCATGTATTAGATGAAAATGATAAACCAATTAAAAATCTTTATGCTGCTGGAGAAGTTGCTGGAGGTATCCATGCAGGTAACCGTCTTGGCGGTAATGCATTAACTGATATATTTACCTTCGGAAGAATTGCTGGTAAAACTGCAGTTGATGAAATGAAATAGTAATGTTTCCAAAATGTTAATTTCTATTGATGAAGATGAAAAAGTGACTATTACAAATAGTACTAGTTGTGAAAACAAACTTTATTTACATACAATAGAACCTAAGCAGGCATTTATGTATAAAGGATACTTTAAGCATTTTATAAATATGTGCCTTTATTAGATAAATATTATCATATAATAAAACTGTCTCAAAACTCTATTTTGAGGCAGTTTTATTTATATATATAAGACTATATATATAAATTATGATACTTTATTTTTTAATACACATTGCATCTTGAACGTGCATTAAGCATTCACCAAATCTTTGATAGTGAACAACTTCTCTTTCTCTTAAAAATGATAGTATTTCTTTAATTTGTGGTTCATCAGTTAAGTTTATTAACCATTCATAAGTTGCCCTTGCTTTTTGCTCAGCAGCTAAGTCTTCATGTAAATCTGCAATTACATCGCCCTTGGCTTGTATATAAGTTGCAGTCCATGGATTTCCTTGAGCGTCGTTATAGTATAATGCTTTATCATGATCAGTATAATGCCCACCAAGTCCTGCTTTCTTAATTTCTTCTACAGTTGCGTTTTCCATTAATTGGTATATCATAGTGGCTATTATTTCTACGTGAGCCATTTCTTCAGTTCCTATATCTGTTAATAATCCTTTTGATTTTCCAGTTGGCATAGTATAACGTTGATCTAAATATCTCAAGGCAGCACTTAGTTCGCCATCAGGCCCACCATATTGAGACATTAAATACTTAGCCATGTTAAGATCTTTACATTTAAGATTTACTGGATATTCCAATGTTTTTACATAATACCACATAAACTCTTATTCCTCCTCCCTGCTACAATTTTCCCAAGGCCATGGTGTATTTACCCAAGCTTTTGGATTTTCTACATATGCAGATCCAAAGTTTGTTAATGGGCCAAAGTTTTTTTCATATGCGCTAATTAGTTCAGTTAATTTACAAGATACCTTGTTGTAATCGTCTTTAGCGTTTTTATCTTCAGGAAAATTGTCGAGGAATAGGTTCAGTTCTACAGCACAAAACTGATAAACTCTTATACTATTTAGCATGTCTCGTTGGTTCATAATATCATATCACCTCTCGTATTTGATTTTCTTGTATTCAAATTCATATTCATGATCATATTCATTTTCATGATCGTATTCATGTTCATGATGATCATGGTCATAATCATAGCTTTTATGATCATGATGTTTTTTATATGGTCTGTAAAGGTCTTTAAATATTGTTCCTTTTACAAAACCTTCTTTGCAAGAATACAAATTTTCATATTTTTGAGGCAATATATATGCGCGTGCATATTCATATTTTTTCGAGTACTCTTTTGAATACTCTTTAGATTTACACATACAGTCATCATCGTCGCGTCTGTACATAAGGGTTAACACTCCTTCATTTGTTGTTTATTTATATAAGTATCTTATGCGCTTTATGAAATAATGTGATACTTTATAAAATATATTTTAAATTTCTAATACTTATTGTCTTAAAATGTTATAAAGAAGTGATAAATTAAAATAAAGGCAGTATTTAGAAAAACTAATTACTACCTTCACTTTAATTTTGATAAATATGACCATCAGTAACTGAAACAAAGTAATTGCTATTTAAACCGTATTTTTCGAGTATTTCAGGAATTGTTTTATCATATTTCATTTCATCTATTTTTTCATTTATTGCTTTTGCTAAAGTAATATCATTTTTCCTAACAGCAGCAGCTATTTTACCAGGAGATTCAGGTGTATAATCTGTTGGAGGTAATACTTTCAAATATAAATTATTTTGAGAGATCATATATGAAGCAAAAATAGAGTCGGTCATTGCAGCATCTATTTTTTTAGTGCTTACTGCTGATAATAGATCATTTTGACTCTTAAATGAAACTACATCTTTGACAATACCTTCTGCTTTCCATTTCTTGGCTAATTCTAAAAAGGCTGTTCCTATTTGTGCACCTATTACAGCATTTTTAAAATCTTCCTTAAAGACAATTTTTGATACCCTGGGAGTGATTATTGCTTCTGATTCTTTATAGAATATGTTTGTAAACAATGCTTCTTTTTTTCGTTCATCTGTAACATACATTCCACTGGCTACTATATCTATGCTATCATCATTATTTAATTGTTTTAATAAATCATCAAATGGAATTTGCTTCATTTCTACCTTGTTTATCCCAAGCCTTTTGGCAGCTTCTCTTATAATTTCTGCATCAATTCCGGTGAATTCTTTAGTTTTCGGATCTATGTAAGCAAAGGGAATATCATTTGAAGATGCAACAACCAGTATCCCTTTTTCTTTTACTATTTCTAATCTATCTTTTGATACTTTATTATTAGGTATATTAGCGCCACAAAATATTAATTGAATAATATTCATTGATAACATAATAAAAATAAGCAGTTTTTTATGAATTTTCATATGCTAAATTTCTCCTTTTTATTATTATCTTAACTTAATATAAATTTATTCATTAAAGAAACTCAATATTAAATCAAAAAATTCCTATAATTAAGGTAATATTAAGAAAAGGAATGTATAATAAAGGTTGGCAAAGATTTAAATAAAAATTTATGATATAGATATCTAACTTTAAAACTGGACTTATGTGATAATTTACCGAAATCATAACTATTTTGAGTCCAAAAAGCTATGAAAATATAGATGAAGGTTCTAAGTAGCAGGTTGTATTCACTTTAGCATGCTTCAACTTTCAGCGTGACAAGTTAAAAGAAAATATAGCTGTTAAACAATAATATTAATAGCAAAGCCATAATTAGAGAGTTAAGTAACCGATTATTTATCTTATAATGTATTATTTTGTTGAAAAAGAGGAATTTGAAGCTGATTAGCGAATAATAAACAATAATAGATTTGGCTTATAGTCAAACAATAAATGTATGGGGTGAAAGTCACGAATGAGGTGTCTATTAGAAATAAGCAATAATTTCTCATCTTGGGATGATTTTATATCAGCTATAAATGAAAATCCAACAGCTAGACAAATTACATTAGAGTCATGGAAAAGATGTGAGAAGTTAGGAATGAATCCTAACAAAGTTAAATTTGAGTTTTTATCAAGTAGGGATGTTGAAAAAAAGAAGAAGGAAAATTATAAATTGACAGAAATATCAAATTTATATATGGATTCACTATCTATGAGTTTAGCAAATATTCCACATACAATTGCGTTATCAGATAATGATGGATGGATCATTGAGTTTAGAGAAAAGACTGAAGAACTGGGTGGAATAATAGAAGGTTTTTCTCTTGGGGTAAATTGGTCAGAAGAAAATGTTGGGAATAATGGGATAGGAACTGCATTGGCACTGGGGCAGCCAATTTTGGTTTATGGGGCAGAACACTATGGTATGCCTGATTGTAAGTGTGGGTGTATAGGGGTGCCAATTATAAATAATGAAAATATCATAGGGGCAATTGGAATAAGTGTTCCAGTTGAACATATGAATCCGGTGAAATTACACTCTTTTATAGCTTGTATAAATTCAATTGAGACAGCTATGAAATATATTAATGATAAATTTAGTAATACCTCAACTGGAATTAATTTAACTGCAACAAGTGAATTAATTGCAACAGCTGTTCACGATCTTAAAAATCCACTATCTGTAGTTAGAGGATTAGGTCAGCTTGGCATAGCAACTTCAGATAAAGCTAGGATGGATAATTATTTTAATAGAATAATTAATCAAGTTGACGAAATGAATGATATGGTAATGGAACTCTTGAGTATATTTAAACCAGAAGAGCTTACACCACAGAAGGTAACTCCTCTAATAAAAGATGTTTTAAACTCTTTTCAGCCTATTTGCAATCATAAAAATATAAAGTTATCATTGGTAGACAATGTAGATGAATATGCGAACATATCAAAAAAGCTTTTAAAGAGGGCAATAGAGAATCTTATAAACAATGCAATTCAAGCAATGGATATTGGTGGGTCAATTGAAGTTACAACTGAAAAATATAAAAATTCCATACTCATTATAATTAAAGATACAGCTGGGGGCATTCCAGAGGAGCTCAATGAAACTTTATTTGAACCGTTTTCTTTTAGAAGAAGTGGAGGAACGGGGCTTGGCTTGTTTATGGTCTATCATACAATTACAAATATTCATAAGGGAAAAATATGGTTTGATACAGAGCTGGGTAAGGGAACAACATTTTTTATGAAGCTGCCAATAACAAGAAATGTTGAAAATGTCTCAGTTAGGCAGTTCGAGTTGATTTAATTAAATTAAGTTTTCATATGTAGCTATATTGGATTATGTAAAATTATAATTTTGTAGAAGATATTTGAATAAACTTACAAATAAAGTTTAACATTTTTTGAAACTAACGGTATTTTGATGTATCATGAAAATAATAATAAAACCATATTTTCATGTATCACTAAAATAAAAAGAAAGTGAAAGGATTAGATTTATGTCAAAAGTATTAAAATTAATAAAGTACTTTTTAGGATTTATTGCACTTACGGGTTTGATTTATACATTTATTTATTATTCTGTGATAAGTAAATTAACTACATAATTAGAACGTATATATTTAAATTCACAATGCACAATTATGGTTAAAATTATTGCAAGATTTTTAGAATTATGATTAAGAATTATTTTTGCAACATATATATAATAATATTTTTTGAATTTCATTAAGCTAATGTTAAGGTAGTGTAAGTATAATAAAACTTGTAAAAAAGTTTTTTTCATTTTCATTTCTTAAATAATATAAGGCTATGTTTAATATAATGTTTAAATATAGCCTTAAAAATTATAGATGGGATTGTCCACCTATAATACTAAATGTATAAAAATTGCACACAAAAAAATCGCAAATTCATTTTCTTGAATAATACGATTTTACAATTTATTATTTAATTTTTGATTCATGATTTATGAATATTCATTTTTAGCGAAAATTCATATAGTTTTGTTTCTTCATCAAGTATGAAGGATGGTATAATTTTGTTGGTGGATAATATTCATCATGGGTGTAAACAAATCCAAGTTTTTTTAGCAATTGAGCAGATGCTGAATTTTTAGGATTATGTCCAGTAAAAAGTGCATTAACATTAAGATTTTTAAAAGCATATTCCATTACTGCAAAACATGCTTCTTTAGCAATCCCTTTTCCCCAATACTTCTCTTTTAAATGAATTCCCATTTCTAATATATTGTTCTCATGATCATATGGCCGTAAACCGCAGCATCCCAAATTTTCATTAGTTTCTATTAAATAAATTGGCCAATATTGAATATTGTAATTATTATAATTTTCTATTTCATTTCTTAGCCTTTGTTGTACTTGTTCTTTTGACATCGTGCCTTCTGCTGTGATAAATTTTGTTACTTCTGGATTTTTCCATAATTCTAAAGCATCACATATATCATTTTCACTCCATATTGAAAATCCAATTCTTAGTGATTTTAAAAAGAATTCTTTCATTCTATACGCTCCTATAACTTCACAATAATCTACTATTGCTTATTAAACTATAGTTTTTAATAACAATTATTATAACATAATTTACAAAATATCACACATGTCATACATACATTGGCTCTCTATTTTTTTAGTCTTTTATTTTGATATACGAATGTGCTACATTGTTTTGAACTATAAAGTTTTTAGCCTTTATTATTTCTTTATCTCAGCGAACGAACGTGAATGGAAATTATATTGATATCAGCCCAAATTGAACATATATTTGTTCCATATGAATATGAAAATTTCTCTGCTTGAGATATTTTAAATTTTTAATGGGGAGCCTATATAGATATCGAAACCAAAAGATATACTTTATTCTTTGTGAATTATACTAGAAATTAGATACATGTTTGTGAAAGCGGCATTTGAAATTGAGTTGTTATAGTTCTTAGTTGAAGGTTGTTCCATTTTCTGCTTGTCCTAAACTTGCTTTTGGAGCATGCAGAAATGGGTTCAACCTTCCACTTAGAACTATCCAGCGAAAATTTCATTAGTCCGCTGGAACAAATTTGTATCTAATTTCGGTTTTGATACACATAAATATAATTTCAAATTTGGATATCTATAATTAATTTTAAAAAAGGTATTTACAAATAAAGTTAATAGAGTTAATATTAATACATAGAATCAAATTGATATTATCTAAATGATAAATAGTAAAAAGTTTTCAAATATATAGAGGTGGGTAAGTTGAATCAAGAACTATTAGATAAAAATGAAAGAGAATTTTTAAGTGAATATGATGTAAATATTTATGATAGACCAAGTGTTACAAATGACATTATTATATTTACAACTGGTGATAGGATAGAAGAGAATTCAAGAAAAGTACCAAAGAAGGGAATGCAAATTCTTTTAATTAAAAGAGATGATTATCCTTATAAAGGAAAATGGGCAATTCCAGGAGGCTTTGTTAAAAATGATGAAAGTCTAGAAGATGGAGCACTAAGAAAACTAAAAGAAGAAACAGGAATAGATAATGTATATACTGAGCAATTATATACTTTTGGAGAAGTTGATAGAGATCCAAGGACAAGAGTAATAAGTATCGGAAATATAGCATTAATATCGAAAGAGGATATTAGATTCGGTGATTATAAAGATAGGAAAGAATCAAAGTGGTTTTGGGTAGAAAAGAATTTAATTGATTCTAAAAAAAATGAGACGAATACCATAAATAAATATATTCTAAAATTCGAAAGTGAAGATGAAGAAATAAAATTTAATTATGAAATAATAGAAAAAATAGAAAGAACTATTTTTAGGAAAAAGGAAAATAGTTATAAGACGTTAAATGAAAGTAATGATGAATTAGCTTTTGATCATTATAAAATAATAGATTATGCAGTAGACAGAATTAGAAATAAAATAGAATATACGCCAATTGCACTAAATCTTTTGCCTAGATTATTTACAGTTAAGGAACTTCAAAATGTATATGAAGCAATAATGGGAAGAGAAATCTTGAATTTTAGAAGAAAAATGGAAGATATGATTATAGAAACTGATGAAAAAATAGAGGGGAAACCTTTTAGACCTGCTAAAGTATTTAAGTTTAATGAAAACTGGGAGCACAATTTTTAAACCAAATGTAAGTTATTAATAAAATTTAATGATAGAGAATTGAGAATTTATATGAGAGGGGATAATTAAATGATTTTTTTAAATGATAAAGAAATAGAGGTTAAAAAATTTCCTAATGGAGAAAGTTTAATAAACAGCCAAGAGTTAAATATTAAAGAATGGGTAAATACCATTAAACTCAAATTTGAAAGTGATAATGATATAACTCATTTGATATTTTTAAAGGAGCATTTGGATGAATTAAATATTAAATGTAACCTTATAATTCCGTATATGCCTTATAGCAGAATGGATAGAACAGAAGGGGTCACTGTATTTACCCTAAAGCATTTATGCAGACTTATTAATCATTTAAATTTTGAAGAAGTATCAATTTATGAACCACATTCAGATGTGTGTGTGGCATTACTTGATAGGGTCAAAGTCATAAACATGTCTGCAATATTAGCAAAAGATTTATTAGAAAAAGTAGATGATAAAAAAGATTCAGTTTACTTAGTTTATCCAGATGCAGGTGCAGCTAAGAGATACGGGAAACAAATTGAATATGAAAAAATATTAACTGCAAACAAAGAAAGAGATTTTAAAACTGGATTTATAAATAAGCTTGAAATAAATGGAACTGTGGAAAGTAAAAATTTTAAAGCTATTATTGTAGATGATTTATGCTCTAAGGGTGGAACATTTATTTTAACAGCTAAAAAGCTTAAAGAAATGGGTGCAACTGAGATTTATTTGGTGGTAACACATTGTGAGGATACAATTTTTGATGGAGAAATTTTAAAGACTGATTTAATTAGTAAGGTATTTACTACTAATAGCATTTTATCTAAAGAGCATGAGAAGTTGGAAATATCCTCTATTGTATAACCTAGATTTATGCAATAACTTACCGAAATCATAAATATTTTGATTCCGAAAAGCTATGAAAATATTGCTGAAGGTTCTAAGCAGCAGGTTGTATCCACTTTAGCATGCTCCAACTTTCAGTTTGACAAGCTAAAATGGAACAACCTACAGCAAAGAACCTTTAACAGCTCATTTTCAAATGTTTTCTCCACAAATATATTTATGATTTCTAGTGAAGATATGAGTTTAAAGTTTTAGCAACTTTGTAAATATGTTCATCTAATAAGCCTAATTCTTAAATTGTTTATCAATAAAGTTAAAAATGAAAGAATATAAGAATTTAAGAACTTAAGAATAAAGGAATATGGGAATATAAGAATTTACATTTTTAACAATGAAAAAACTTAAGAATTTAAAAGTGAAAATATCTTTAAAGAAAAAAATATAAAAAGTTAACAATTTGTAGTGTTTTCAGTGATTTGAACAATTATATATATTGCAAAAATAATTCTTCAGGATAGTTATAAAAATATCTCAAGAATTTTAGCCGTAATTGTGAATTGTGCATTGTGAATTGCAATATAAAAATAATCAGATTATTTTTTAAATTAAATTATAGAGATTGGGGAGACGATTATGAATAAATTATTAGTGGTTATAGATTATCAAAAAGATTTTGTTGATGGAGCTTTAGGATTTAAGAAAGCGGAAGCATTAGAACAAGGTATTTATGATAAAGTAAAAAAATATTTAGAAAATGGTGATAAAGTTTTATTCACTTATGATACTCATTTTGAAAATTATCTAGAAACAAGGGAAGGAAAGAGTCTGCCTGTACCTCATTGTTATATAGATACTGAAGGTCATGAGCTTTATGGAAAGTTAAAAGAGTTTGTAGGAGTAGAAAATACTTTTCATTACAATAAAAACGCTTTTGGAATAGCGCCAGAAGTTATGTTAAAGATATCAAAGGATGTTGGTGAGGATATAGATGAAATAGAGTTAGTTGGAGTTGTAACAAACATGTGTGTAATAAGTAATGTAGTTACCTTTCAATCTCAGTATATAAACGCGAACTTAATTGTAGATGGAACTTTATGCGCAAGCTTTGATGATAGTCTTCATGACAAAGCATTAGATGTGATTGAAGCACTAAGTGTTAAAGTTAAAAGATAGGAGAGATATAAATGATAGATCCATTATTATTAACTGATTTTTATAAGACAATACATCATATGTGCTATGCACCTGGACTTACAAAGCTTGTAAGTTATTGGACTCCAAGAATGTCTAGAAAAGAAAACATGAACAAAGTGGTTATGTTTGGGCTTCAATCTTTTATAAAAAAATATTTAATAGAATATTTTGATGAAAATTTTTTCTCCATTCCTAAGTATGAAATTATTAGTGAATATAAGAGAGTGATATCTAGAACAATGGGAAGTATTGCAGCAGATACAGCTCACATAGAAAAATTGCATGATTTAGGGTATTTGCCTATACAAATAAAAGCAGTCCAAGAAGGAACAAGAGTAAATATAAAAACACCTATGATTGAAATCACTAATACTCACGATGAATTTGCTTGGCTTGTAAATTATTTGGAGACATTCATGAGCTGTAATATATGGCAGCCTATGACAAGTGCAACAATAGCATATAGATATAGAGAAATTGTTGAAAAGTATTTTGATTTAACTGTTGAAAATGGTGATGTAAAAAAAGCTTGCGGTGATTTTAGCATGAGAGGATTTAGTTCAATTGAAAGTGCACAGGTTAGCAGTGCAGGGCATTTACTTTCATTTGACTTAACCGCAACAATATCATCAATACTTTATCTAGAAAATTATTATAACTGTAATATTGAAAATGAAATAGTTGGACTTGGAACTCCATCAACTGAGCATAGCGTAATGTGCACTTATGGAACTGATGAACTTAAGGCTTACAAGAGATTAATTAATGAAGTATTTCCAAGCGGTGTCATAAGTATAGTTTCAGATACCTACGATTATTGGAACCTTATTACTAATATCCTACCAACATTAAAACAAGATATATTAAATAGAGATGGCAATGTAGTAATCAGAGGAGATAGTGGAGATCCGGTTAAAATAATCTGTGGTGATAATGAAGCACCAAATGATAGTCCAGCATATAAAGGAACTGTTGAACTTTTGTGGGATATATTTGGTGGAGAAATTAATTCAAAAGGATATAAAGTTTTAGATTCTCATATAGGAACAATATATGGTGATAGTATCACAGTTGAAAGGTGTGAAGAAATCTGTAAGTGCCTTGAGCAAAAAGGATTTGCAGTAAGCAATTGCACATTTGGAATTGGTTCTTACACCTATCAATATAATACTCGTGATACTTTTGGATTTGCTCTGAAAGCAACTCATGCAGTAATAAACGGTGAAGAAAAATTTATATTTAAAGATCCTAAAACTGACACAGGAAACTTTAAAAAATCTCAAAAAGGAATGTGCTATGTATACAGGGATGGAGAGGACATTCTTTATAAGGACGAGCTTACTATTAATGAACAAGAGGAATGTAAGGATAATTTATTAGAAGTAGTTTTTAGAGATGGAAAGCTTATTAAAGATTATTCATTAAAAGAGATTAGAGATAAGTTACATGGAGAGTTTTAGTTAAAGATAAAATATGTTGTTTTTATTGCTATTACTAAAAGTAACGGAGGTGAGCTAAGTGCATATGGTTGTGGTGTATTTAGGAATGACCCTAAATTAATAGCACAATACTGGCGAGAACTTCTAATTAACGAAAATTTTATTAGTTACTTTGATAATATAATATTTGCTGTTTTAGATAACTCGAAAAATCAAAACTGCATAAAAGCATTTGAGGGATTAGAAAAGTAGGATATTTACTGTATTTTTAAGAAGGGAATGAGAATTTTGTACACTATTGAAGAAATTCTTGAAATGAAATACCCCTATGAATTATTTACAGGTGATAAAGAAATAGCTAAAAAGGAACACATTGATCTTCTTAAAATATTTCATCCAGATTTGCATAGGGATTCAGAGAAATACAAAGAAGTCACAAGTAAAATAAATGAATTATATTCTCAAACTGTTAAATTATTAGAGAATGGAACCTGGATGGAAGAGGGATTAATTAAAATAACAAGTTCTGATGGCGAAAAATATTCAATGAAATATAATGTAGAATATTCATTTGAATTAGGAAAATATTTTATTGGTAATAGATCAATTTTATATTTAATTGATAAAAAGCATGAGGATTTTGTAGAAAATTCATTGGATAGAATCAAGAATTTAAAATACGAGAATAACAACATGAAATCTGAATTCCAAAAGTATTTTCCGAAAGTGTTAAAGAAATTTGAAACCATAGATAAGAAGATAGGACTGCTTATAGAAAAGCCAGAAGATGCCTATTCTCTTAAAGATATATTAAATTATTATAGCAGCAAAGTTCCACCAAGACATGTAATGTGGATTCTAAGCAGTTTATATAATATAACTTGTTTTCTATATTATAATAATCTATCACATAATGGAATAAATATTGATAATTATTATATTTCACCTTCAAATCATATTGGATTTTTGTTAGGCGGATGGTGGTATACAGTTCCTATAGATGGGAAGATGCTTGGAGTATCTAGCGAAATTTATAGCATCATGTCTCCAGAAATAAAGTCATCCAAAACAGGTACATTTTTATTAGACTTAGAATCCATAAGGCTAATTGGAAGAACCTTGCTTGGTGATAAGAATGGAATAAGTTTTATTGAAGATTCTGATATACCTAAGCCACTTATTGATTGGGTCAGAGGAGTCTCAGTAAACAATCCAATGGAAGAGTATAAGCTTTGGGAAAGTGTTATTAAGCAAAGTTATGGAGAAAGAAAATTCGTAGAAATGGATATTGATATAAATAAATTGTATGCTAGGAAAATTAACAAGTAATATATATGTTGCAAAAATAATTCTTTATCATAACTCAAAAAATAGTACAAGAATTTTAGCCGTAATTATGAATTGTGAAATGTGAATTATGCATTGTTCATTGTGAATTGTAAATTGTGAACTGTGCATTGTGAATTGCAATATATGAGTATTTAGGAGGTATTAAAATGGGAACAGGAAGATGGGATTCAAAAGCTTGGGATAGTTATGCAAGTGCAACTATAAAAGGAAAGAAAACAGTAGATGATGTTTTTGCAGCAAGGAAACTTGATCCAAGTTTAAATCCGTATAATGTAAGTTTTAGAGAAAGCTGTGACAGCATTGATAATCCAAACTCAACGCCAATTATTATTGGATTAGATGTAACTGGTTCAATGGGCATAATTGCAGATAGCATTGCAAGGGAGGGCTTAGAAAAATTAGCTACTGAAATATATAACAGAAAGCCTGTTTCTGACCCACATATCATGTTTATGGGAATTGGCGATGTTAAATATGATTCAGCCCCTTTGCAGGTAACTCAATTTGAAGCTGATATTAGAATTGCAAAAGAGTTAACTAAAATTTATGTGGAACATGGAGGGGGAGGAAATAACTCTGAAAGTTATACTTTGCCTTGGTGGTTTGCTGGAATGCATACAAAATGCGATAATTTTATAAAAAGAGGAAAAAAGGGATATCTATTTACTATAGGAGATGAAGAGTGTCCTAAGACTGTTCTTAAAAATGAAATAAAAAAAGTCTTTGGAGATACAATACAAACTGATAGCATGTCAGCACAAGATTTATTAAGGCTTGTATCTAAGCAATATGAAGTATTTCATATTATTATTGAAGAAGGAAGTCATATGCGTTATCAGCCAGATGAAGTAATAAAGTCATGGAATGATATTTTAGGCCAAAGAGTTTTGAGATTGTCAGATTATACAAAATTGCCTGAACTTATAGTATCAACACTACAAGTATTAACTGGAGAAGACAAGGATAATGTTTCTGATAGTTGGGATGGAAGTACAAGCTTAATAATAAGAAATGCTATAAAGGAATTAGTTCCAAATGCAAAAGATGATGATGGGCTTGTAAAATTTTAATGTTATTGGAGCTGCCGCAGAAAGAATAAAAACTACAATATACTGTATTAAATTTAAAAATTCTAATACAACATACTGTGGTAAAGTTTTTTAATGCGACAGCTCCATGTTTAATATTATGAAAGGAGAGCTTGGCGTGAAATCTATAAAAGTGGTAATAGGTTCTAATTTTGGTGATGAAGGAAAAGGACTAATGACAGACTACATGTGTTCTATTAATGAAAATCCAGTTGTGATTCGATTCAATTCATCTGCTCAAGCAGGTCATACTGTAGTTACACCAGATAGTAAAAGACATGTATTTGGACATTTTGGAGCAGGAAGCTTACAAGGTATTCCAACTTTTTTAAGCAATTATTTTTCAGTGAATCCTTTGTTATTTCTAAAAGAATATGATGAACTTAATAAAATAGGAATTATTCCCCATACAATGATAGATACAAATTGCCCTGTAGTTATCCCACAAGATATGCTATTAAATCAGATATTAGAAAGACATAGAGGAAATAATAAACATGGAAGCTGCGGACTAGGGTATAATGAGTCGATTGTAAGAAATAGCATGGATAGATATAAAATAACCTGCGGCGATATTTTCAGTGGAGTTTATAAAGATAAACTTAAAATTATAAAAAAAGAATATATAGATAAAAGGCTTGAGCAGTTAAATTTAAAGTCATCCAATGATAATTTAATGAGTATACTGTTTGATGCAAATATAATAGAACACTTTATTTATGATGTTGATAAAAATTTTAAATCAAAAGTAGAATTATCTAATATAGAAAGAGTTTTAGAAAATTATCAAACTCCTATATTCGAAGGAGCACAAGGATTAATGCTATCAGAGGACTATAAATATTTTCCTTATGTGACCCATTCCAAAACAGGTGTAAGCAATGTGATAGATTTGTTAGAAAAAGCAAAGTCATGTGAACTAGACATAGAAGTAATCTATGTAACAAGGAGCTATTTAACAAGACATGGGGCAGGACCATTGCCAAATGAAATGAAAGAGAAGCCATACAAAAATATTACAGATTTAACTAACATACAAAATGAATTTCAAGGTGTTTTGAGATTTGCACCACTAGATATAGATTTACTATCAGAGAATATAGAAAATGATTATAATAAGATTCACTTTAAGAGCAAAAATAAAAAAATCAATATAAGTAAATCTATTGCAATAACATGCCTAGACCAGGTAGGTAATAATAAGGCAAATTATTATAAAGATAATAGTCTTCTATTAAAGAGTATTGATGAATTTATAGAGGATATACTTAGAAAGATCAATCCTGACAATTGTTATTTAAGTTATGGAGTATCTAGAGATAATATTGTAAAATATTGAAATAAGATTTGAATATAATAATTTATTTAAATAAATAGTGAAGTTGTTAGAGGAGTTATATGTTAAATGTTAATTGGAAACCAAATAAAATGTTATCTATTCCATTATATCAGCAAATAGTTAATTATATTAAGACGATGATATCAACAGGGGAATGGGACGTAGGTAGTAAACTGCCAACACAAAGAGAGCTGGCAAAAATATTTGAAGTAAATAGAAGTACTGTTGTAGAGGCTTTAGATGAATTAAAAGCAGAAGGACTAATTGAAGGTAAAAGTGGTGTAGGAACTGTCATAGTTAATAATACCTGGTCTCTAATTACATCTATTTCACCATTAAAATGGCAAAATTATATTCAAAGTGGTATACAAAAGCCAAACCTGCCTACAATTCAAAAAATAAATCAATTAGAATTTAAAGATGGAATGATACGGTTAGGAACAGGAGAACTTTCTCGTGATTTATATCCTCATGATATGATGAAAGTTATTTTAAACAAAGTTTCGGAGAATGTAAAAGATTTAGGTTATGAAGAACCAAAAGGATCACTGCATTTAAGAGAAACAATAAGCAAGTACCTGAAAAAGCATAATATAAATGTTTCCCCATCAAAAATATTAATTGTATCCGGATCATTGCAAGCACTGCAGCTAATTTCTATGGGAATTTTAAAGAGTGGATCTACAATACTTGTTGAAAAGCCTTCATATTTGAGTTCGCTTAATTTATTTCAATCATATGGAATGAATTTAAATAGTGTTTCAATGGATAACTTTGGCATCAAGCCAAATGAAATTATAAAAAATAAGAAAAACAATAATTCAACTTTATTATATACTATACCAACTTTCCAAAATCCTACTGGAATTGTAATGACAGAAGAGAGAAGAAATGAAATTTTAGAAATATGCTCAAAGGAAAGAATTCCTATTATTGAAGATGACGCATATAGAGAACTATGGTTAGATAAAGAGCCACCGCTACCGTTAAAATCAAAAGATAAGAATGGAAATGTGATGTATTTAGGCACTGCTTCAAAATCTATAGCAGCAGGTCTTAGAGTTGGTTGGCTAGTTGGACCAGAAAATGTAATTGAACATTTAAGTGATCTTAAAATGCAGATGGATTATGGAACAAGTTCTTTATCTCAGGAAGTCTTAGCTGAATTGATTAATAGTGGCTTATATGATGAATATTTACTGCAGCTAAGAAATCAGCTGAAAATTCGAAGAGATGTGACACTAGATATTTTAAAGAGGTATTTTAATGGTATAGCAACATGGAGCAAACCACATGGTGGATTTTATATTTGGTTAAAATTAAAAAAATCACTATCATTAAATAAACTATTTGAATTATCTTATGAGAAAGGAATATTGATTAATCCAGGAAATATTTATGATTTTTCTAATAGTCAAAATTTAAGAATTTCATATTCATATGCATCATTGGAAGAGTTAGAAAAGGGGTTAAGGATATTATCAGAATTAGTAAAAAAGAGCTATTTCAATGATATAAGTAAAAGCAGCTATTGATTTTTTCAATGGCTGCTTTTGGTTGGGTAATAAACTAATATATTGGTTGGGGACTTTTTATATTTTATTAGTTACAATAAGAAAAGAACTAATAAAGGAGGTAAATTATGATTAAATACTTATTACAAGGACTTCTATTTGGACTTGCTTATGTGGCACCAATAGGAACACAAAACTTATATGTAATAAACACTGCTATGCAAAAAAGTAAGGCTGAAACATACAAAGTTGCACTTATAACTATCTTATTTGATATTTCACTAGCGATTTCATGCTTTTTTGGAATAGGGGCGCTTATTCAAAAATATTATTTATTAAAATTGGCAATACTTCTATTTGGATTTATAGTTATAATTTACATAGGAGCTGGATTAATACGATCATCGTCACAAATATTAGAAGATAAAAAGCTTGGTAATAATTCATTAATTAAAATAGCTATTTCTTGCTTTGCTGTTACGTGGCTTAATACCCAGGCAATAATTGATGGATCCTTATTATTAGGTGGATTCAATGCTTCGCTTCCAGCAGAAATGTCAAAGTACTTTATATTGGGGGTATGCATGGCATCAGCCATATGGTTTAGTGGACTTGCAGGATTCGTAGGGAAGTTTAGCAGTAAATTTAATAAAATAATTAAATGGATCAACATAATTTGTGGATTAATACTTATATTCTATGGCTTAAAATTAGGATACTCATTTATTGAATCAATATATTTATAGCTTTTTATATAATTTTTGTGGATATAGATAAACTAACTATAATCTATACTTATGCGTATAGCTCACCGAAATGAATAATATACTTTTGTTCCAGTTTCTAGGTAATTCTGATGGGCGATTCTAAGGCTATAAAGTTGTACCCAAAGTGCTAGCCTCAAAGAACAAGCGCTCACAGAGAAAGTTCGAAGAACGAAATATAAAATTTCGATTCTCACTTTTTGAACTAGCACATTTGGAACAACTTATAGCCAAAGAATCACATCCATCAAAATTACCAATGAAACATTCCACAAAAGTATATCACTCATTTCTAGTTTTGATATATTTCATAGTGTAAATCTAGCTTATAGTTGGGATATAGGGCTCCACAATGATATTCAAACTTATAAAATTTCAATATCGCTGGTATTCAGGAAATTGAAACAGTAGATATGTATTGTTATCAATGTGGAACCCTATATCTATAAATAACTTAAAATTTTGATTTATACTTTGCAATAAATACCATACAAGAAAGCAGAAACATTTTTGTGCAGCAGGCATTGAAAATGAGCTGTTAAAAGCTCTTAATTGTAGGTTGTTCAACTAATGCTTGTCACAATGAAATTGGGAGCAAGCATTAGTTGTGCAACCTGCAATTTAGTGCTTTCAGCGAAATTTTCATAGTCCTGTGAAACAACAATGTTTCTCCTTTCGGTGGGTTATTGTATAAGCCTAAGTTATATAGTGTTTATCTATATACAAAAATGTATTTGTTGGATACAATATAGGTGAAATTACTTACATAATGAGGAGATTCATGATATGAAATATTATTTTGCACCATTAGAAGGTGTTACTGGATATATATATAGAAATGCATATGAAACTTTTTTTGGACAAATTGATAAGTACTTTATGCCATTCATATCGCCAACTAAGAATAAGAGCTTTACTTCTAGAGAGCTAAACGATGTGCTGCCTGAGCATAATCAAGGAATCAATGTTATTCCTCAGATACTTACTAACAATTCTGAGTATTTCACTGATACTGTAAATGAGTTGAGTAAATTTGGATATGATGAAGTTAATTTAAATTTAGGCTGTCCATCTGGAACTGTTGTTGCAAAGTATAAGGGATCAGGATTTCTTGCACAAAGAAAGCTGCTTGATGAATTTTTAGAAGATATATTTTCGAATGCATCAAATAAAATTTCTATAAAGACAAGAATTGGAAAGGATTCGCCAGATGAATTTTATGAGTTAATTGAAATATTTAATAAATATCCTCTAGAGGAACTTATAATTCATCCAAGAATTCAGACAGACTTTTATAAAAATAAGCCTAATATGGAAGTGTTTAAAGATTCTTTACAATTAAGTAAAAATCCCGTTTGTTATAATGGTGATATTTTTAATGTAGAAGATTATAAGAAATTATCAGAAGCTTATCCGAAGCTTGAAACAGTAATGATTGGTAGAGGACTTATTGCAAATCCGGGCTTGATTGAAGAAATTAAGACCAATCGTCTTATGGATAAAGAATTAATGAAGGCATTTCATGATAAAGTCTGCATAGGATATGAAGAAGTTCTTTCGGGTGATAGAAATGTCTTATTTAAAATGAAAGAATTATGGTTTTATATGATACATATCTTTACTAATAGTGATAAATATGCTAAAAAGATAAGAAAGACAAATAATTTACAGGAATATAAGGGAATCATATCAAGCATGTTTCAGGAACTTGATATAAAGAAAACGGATATACATGGATTTTAATAGTTCAATTATCATATAGATTTTTAGGATTAAATTATCTCATAGATTGAGAAAGTTTTTAATGGGCTAAATTTTTGTATAAATGAAGTTTATGCTTAACTACTGTTTATTATAGAGAATAAGAGTGAGATAGTTATAATTAAATTAGCATATTGCTATCCAAGATACATTAAAGGGAATAATATGTATTGGAGAAATAGCTTTTCATTATAATTCTAAAAATATTGCAAGAATTTTAACCCTAATTGTGAAATGTGCATTATGAATTGAAAATTGTGAAATGTGAATTGCACATTGTGAATTGTGAATTATAAGATGTGCATTGAAAATATATATTTATAAAATTTGGAATATAATCACTGATATTTTTATAATTTATTGTATCAGGGGGTGATTATATGGGTGTTAAAGAAATAATTGAGAAATACAGGGGTAAAAATGCAGATATGCAAAACATTATTGCAAACCTTGTTCTCGCAGTGGCAGATTTAAATGCCAAAAACAAAATCTTAGTAGATATACTAAAGAAGAATGAAATAGAGATTCATATAACTAATAAGAAATATCAAAAATATTTAAGTGATTCGCTGGAGAGTATATTATCGAAGATTTACAAAGACTAGCCAAAGAAGATTTTATAAATGGAGGATATAGAATGATATTTAAACCTGAATTAATTAAGGGAATAGCCAAAACAAGTCATCCATATGGATGTAGAAAAGAAGTACTAAACCAAATCGAATATTGCAAGAATGCAAAGCAATTTCACGGTCCTAAAAAAGTGCTGATTATTGGAGCATCATCAGGTTTTGGCCTTGCTACAAGAATTTCTTTAGCATTTGGTGGAGCGAAAGCTGATACAATTGGAGTTTCGTTTGAAACAGGAATTACAGATAGAAGAACTGGAACAGCAGGTTGGTATAATAATATATTTTTTAAAGAGTTTGCAGAAAAAGAAGGACTAATTGCAAAAAACTTTATTGGAGATGCATTTTCAGATGAAGTTAAAGAAAATGTAATAAAATATATAAAGGATGAGTTTGGAAAAATTGATTTACTCATTTATAGTTTAGCATCGCCAAGAAGAAAAGATCCTAAGACAGGAAATATATACGATTCAACTTTAAAAACTACATCTGGAGAATTTCAGGGTCCGACAATTGATATGGAGAAAGATGAACTTGTTACGACTAAAGTTAATTCAGCAACTGATAAAGAGATAGAAGCAACGAAAAAAGTAATGGGAGGTGAAGATTGGAATGAGTGGTGTAAACTACTCCTTGAAAATGATTGTCTCTCTGATAATGCTATAACAATTTCGTATTCATATATAGGAGCATCAAGAACATATAAAATTTATAGGGAAGGTACAATAGGAGAGGCTAAACGTCACCTTGAGAATACTGCAATTCAAATAGATGAAGAGTGGAAAAAGAAGATTAATGGAAAGGCTTTTGTTTCTGTAAATAAAGCAATTGTTACTAAGGCAAGTGCATATATACCTTCTTTCTCATTGTATGCAGCGGTATTATATAAAGTAATGAAAGAAAAGAATTTACATGAAAATTGCATTATGCAGATGCAAAGAATGTTTGCTGATAAAATATATGCAGAAAACCCAATTGAATTTGATGATAGTGGAAGATTAAGAATGGATGATTGGGAACTTAGGGAAGATGTACAAAGTGAAGTTAATGAATTGTGGGAAAAAATAACTCCAGATAACTTTAAAATATTATCGGATTATGACGGATATAAAAAGGAATTTATGCAGTTAAATGGTTTTGAAATTGATGGAGTCGATTATAGTGAAGACATTGATGTAGAGGCATTGAAAAGGCTAGAGCCATAAGTTAATGAATGTTTATGTTAAGAAGTATCAAAATGATACTTCTTATTTTTTATAAATATATTTTAGAGAGATAATAATATTTCAAAAAACATTGCACTTGTGGTATAATTATCCGGATATGCAATAAATCAAATGGCTATGTATATTATGGTTGTATTTGATTTTAGTGTTTATAAACATAATTAACTAGGGAGAAGTGTTTTGAAATGAGAATAAAATATAAGCTTATCGTTAGCTATTTGATCTTAATTGTATTTGCTGTAAGTGTATTGGGGTTATTAATTGGGAATAAATCTAACAAAGCAGTTTTTAAAGAGGTAAACGAAAAAAGTCAGCGTTTAACAGAATCAATTATTACAACTTTGAGTGTAAGAAATGATTTGCTTACTGAGAAATCTTATGGAGATTTAAATTTTGCGAATAACGTATTAAACAATTTAGCTGATATGAGAGTTGATTACAATGAAATCGTAAAAGTTGGAGATTTTAACTTACCAGTTTTATATTCAGGAAATCAAAGAATATCCTTAGATAATACTATAGTTGATAAACTAAAACAATCAACAGGTAGTATAGCAACAATGTTTTTATTACAAGATGATAAACTAATAAGGGTTTCTACTACCGTATTTAATAATGGTAATAGGATATTAGGTACATATATTTCAAGTGATACTGAAGCTTATAAAAAGACACTAAATAATGAAGAATATATTGGCGATATTAGAATAGAAGGAATTGGATATTTAACAAGAATGAAGCCAATATTAGATAAAGATAAAAAAGTAATAGGGGCAATAGGGTTAGGAAATAAAATTAGTAATGATTATTTAGATAAGACATTAAGTAATATCAAATTAGGGAAGACTGGATATGCGTACATACTAGATTCTGAAGGAAATGTAATTCTTCATCCATCTGATAGTGGAAAGAATGTAAGTGACTACGATTTTGTTCAAAAAATGCATAATGAAAAAAGTGGAATGATTGAGTACACTTATAACGGAGTTAAGAAATTAGGATATTATCAGTATTTTGAAGCTTGGCATTGGTATGTAGTTACTACAGCAGATTATGAGGAATTAAACTCTTCAGCAAAATCAATTTTGACGACCACAATAGCTACTGGGGGAATAATTATTGTTTTAGGCGGAATTATAGCATTATTTTTAGCTAATACATTAGTTAAGCCTATTAACAAGTTGAAATCTTGTATGGAGATAGCGAGTAAAGGTGATTTAACAATACGATGTAATATAGATAGTAAAGATGAGATCGGAGTTTTAGCAAATAGTTTTAATAATATGCTGGCAGAAAATAAAAGATTACTAGAAGAAACTGTGCAGTATGAAAAATTAAAAACGGAATTTATTGCTAATATGTCACATGAATTAAGAACGCCTTTAAATATTATATTTTCAACAGCTCAGTTATTTAATGTACTTATAAATAGAGATGAGGATTTAAATACTGAAAAAATGAAGAATTATACAAATAGTATAAAACAAAACTGTTATAGGTTGGTAAGATTGGTGAATAATCTTATAGATATAACAAAGATTGATTCAGGTTATATGAAACTAGAATTGAAAAATGGCAATATAGTACAAGTTGTAGAGGATATAACACAATCAACTGCTGAATATGTAGGGTATATGTCTAGAACAATAATATTTGATACAGATAATGAAGAAAAAATTATGGCTTTTGATGAGGAAAAATTAGAAAGAATTTTGCTTAATCTAATTTCCAATGCTACTAAATTCACTGAACCAGGAGACAAAATAAGTGTTAATCTATATGATATTGATGATTATATCGTTATCTCTGTAAAAGATACAGGAAGAGGAATTCCAGAGGAAAAAGTATCGCAGCTTTTCCAACGATTTAAGCAAGTAGAACGATTATTAAATAGAAGCCATGAAGGCAGCGGGATTGGGCTATCTATAGTTAAAGCTTTAGTTGAGATGCATGAAGGAACAATAGAAGTAAAAAGTGTTTATGGAGAAGGTACAGAGTTTATTATATGTCTTCCTGTTAAGATAGTTCCAGAAGATGAAGGTAAGAAAAACAAGAATGGTTATGCAAACCAATCTAAGGTTGAAAATATTAATATTGAGTTTTCGGACATATATAGCTAAACAAGATGGTAAATTTTCATTGACATTTTTAAGCTTTGAGTATAAAATTTAGACGAGTACTAGGGGAGCCAGAATGGCTGAGATGAGTTTTCAGACCCTTTGAACCTGCACTGGGTAATGCCAGCGAAGGGAAGTTATAAGATAATATAAAGCTAAATCTAAAAGTAGTAGATTTACAATTTAATTAGATTATTAACTCTTTTCAATGGTATTTTAGTACTGTTTGGAAGGAGTTTTTTTATGCAATTTTCACAAAGATTATTATTGAAAGGTAAACCTATTTGGGAAGCATGCTTGGAGCATCCTTTTCTTAAGGAACTTAGTGAGGGGACCTTAAAGGAAGATAAGTTTTGCTTTTACGTTAAACAGGATTATGTTTATCTAATAGATTATATAAAACTTTTTGCATTAGGGATGGTTAAAGCAGATTCATTAGAAGATATACAAGCATTTGCTAAATGTGCAAATGCTATAGTAAATATTGAAATGGATGCACATACTGAATATGCTAAAAAGTTTGGAATAACTAAGGAAGAACTGGAGGCCACAAAGCCAAATGCAAGTAATTTGTCATACACAAAGTTTATGCTACAGGTATCATCAGAAGGATCTTTAGCTGAACTAGTAGCAGCACTGCTTCCATGCATGTGGAGTTATGCATTTATTGGAAAAACCTTAGCAAAGAATAGTAAGGCATTAGAGCATCCACTTTACAGTGAATGGATACTTACATATGCAACAGAAGAATATAACAAAGAAAA
Source organism: Clostridium beijerinckii (assembly GCF_036699995.1). Lineage (NCBI taxonomy): Bacteria > Bacillati > Bacillota > Clostridia > Eubacteriales > Clostridiaceae > Clostridium > Clostridium beijerinckii. The sequence continues at coordinate 2,316,993 of NZ_CP144906.1, forward strand.
TGATTGGTGCATAAAACTTATGGATAAACTAGCAGAAGGGCTTCCAGAAAGACAACTTCAAAAACTAGAAGAGATTTTCATTATATCTTCAAAATATGAATATATGTTTTGGGATGGGTGCTACAAAAAGGAAAGTTGGGTTATTTAGATGAAAGCATTGGAAATTAATAATTTATCCTTTGGATATAAGGATTCTGGGAAATTAATAGTAGATGATTTATCTTTTGATATAAATAAAAATGAATTTGTCACAATTATTGCACCTAGTGGCACAGGCAAAAGTACCCTTTTTCGATTAATTTTAGGACTATTAAAGCCACAAAAGGGCAATATAAATATATTAAAAGATGGCAATAAAAATATTATAGGGTATATGCCTCAAAAAGATTCCTTAATGCCTTGGAGAAATATTCTTGACAATACAGCAGTTGGACTTGAATTAAATGGTTATAGTAAGAAAGAAGCTAGAAAAGTGGCAGCCACATACTTTGAGGGTTTTGGACTTAAGGGAACTGAAAAATATTATCCACATGAATTATCAGGTGGTATGAGGCAGAGAGCTTCATTTTTAAGAGCAATAGTAAATAATCCTTCCATAATTTTATTGGATGAGCCATTTTCTTCTCTAGATGCGTTAACAAGAAGAAAGATGCAGTCATGGCTTTTAGATCTTTGTCAAAGACAAAGTAATACTGTGTTTATGATAACTCATGATATAGAGGAAGCTTTACTTTTATCAGATAGAATTCTTATTTGTACGGAGCTTCCATATAGAAACCTAAAATCTATAGATGTAAATATTGAAAGACCAAGGAATTATGAGACTACACTTTCTAGTGAGTTTATTGAGCTAAAAAGAGATATTTTAAATGTTCTTGACTCCTTAGAAGAAAATAAAGGGGGGGATATAGAATGAAAAAAATTAAAGACTATATATTTCCTTTAATATTTTTGATAATTATAATTTTGGCATGGGAATTTATAATACCATATTTTAAGGTGCCAAATTTTATTTTGCCTAGATTTTCTGAAATCATAAAGGCTTTAGTAGATCAAAAAGATTTAATATATAAACATTCTCTTATCACACTAGGTGAAGCACTATTAGGGCTTATTGCGTCCGTAATTATAGGTATATCTTGTGCACTTTCCATATATCTTTGGAGAAATGTTTCGAAAACTTTATATCCAATTATAATTTTTTCTCAAACAATTCCGACTATAGCTTTATCTCCAATTATGGTTATGTGGTTTGGATATACCATATGGTCAAAGGTAGCAGTGGTAATACTATTTTGTTTTTTCCCTATAGTTATAAGTACCTTAGATGGATTAAATAGTGTAGATAGAGATTTAGAAGATGTTTTAAAAGCCCTTGGAGGAAATAGATTTCAAATATTTTTTAAACTCCATATGAATTCAGTATTACCAAATTTTTTAAGCAGTTTTAAAATAGCTGCAACCTACAGTATTTCAGGGGCTACCATTGGAGAATGGCTAGGTGCTGAAAAGGGATTAGGTATATATATTAAGAGAGCAGCAGGAATGCTTCAGGCAGATTCTGTTTTTGCGGGAGTGTTAGTTTTATCATTTCTAGGATTAATTCTATTTTCTGTAGGATTCTTGCTAGAAAAGACTTTATTAAAATACAGAAGAGGATTGAAGGAGGACAATCATGAAATTAAGAAAGCTTAGTATATTTTTACTATTTATTATGTTAGTTAGTTTAGTATTTAGCGGGTGCTCTAGTGCTTCTAATAATAAGGAAGACAAGAGTGCTACCAAAGAACTTAAAGAGGTTAATGTTCTTTTAGACTGGTATCCAAATGCAGTACATTCATTCTTATATGCAGCAGAAGAGCAAGGATACTTTAAAGAAGCAGGATTAAAGGTTAACTTAATTACACCTGCAGGTACAGATGATGGAATTAAATTAGTAGCAGCAGGAAAAGCTGATTTAGCAATAAGCTATCCTAAACAAATTATCTTAGCGAGAGGCGAAAATATTCCTATTAAATCTGTTGGAGCAATAGTTAGAAGTTCATTAAATCAACTAATGGTTCGTAAAGATTCAGGAGTTAAAACATTAAAAGATTTAGAAGGAAAAAAAGTTGGATATGCATCTTTTGATATCGATAAAGAAACTGTTAAAGCAATGGTAGCACAAGCTGGTGGAGATCCATCAAAGGTTGAATTTGTAGATGTTGGATATGACTTAATGCCTGGAATTGAAACAAAACAAGTTGATGCAATTATAGGTGGATATATAAACCATGAAAAAATATTATTAGAGAAAAAAGGTATTGAATTAGAAACTTTTGCGCCATCAGATTTTGGCGTGCCAAATAACTACGAATTAGCATTTGTTGCAAGCGATGACGCAATTAAGAATAATAATGATACAATACAAGCGTTCTTAGGAGCTGCTAAAAAAGGATTTGAATATACTCAAAAGAATCCTGATAAGGCTTTAGATTTAATATTAAAGGCTCAAAATGAAAGTTTCCCATTAGATGAAGAGACAGAAAAGAAGAGCTTAGAGATACTTTTACCTCTTATGGAAAATGAAAGTGGTAAATTCTTAAGTCAAGATAAAGAAAATTGGAATAACAATATTAAATGGTTAAAAGATAAGAATTTACTTCAAGCTGATGTAGATAGTAAAGATGTGTTTCAATAATTTATCTTTGATATAGGAAATAGTATAGATAAACTAACTATAATCTATACTTATGCGTATACATCACCGAAATGAATAATATACTTTTGTTCCAGTTTCTAGGCAATTATGATGGGTGATTCTAAGGCTATAAAGTTGCACCCAAAGTGCTAGCCTCAAAGAACAAGCGCTCACAGAGAAAGTTCGAAGAACGAAATATAAAATTTCGATTCTCACTTTTTGAACTAGCACATTTGGAACAACTTATAGCAAAAGAATCACATCCATCAAAATTACCAATGAAACATTCCACAAAAGTATATCACTCATTTCTGGTTGGAAGATATTGCACAGTCTAAGTATATTTTATGATTATGTTATCCATATTTAGATAAAAACAGATAAATTATATTAAAAAAGATACTGAATATATATATTGCAAAAATAATCATTAATCATAATTCTAAGAATATTACAAGAATTTTAGACGTAATTGTGAATTGTGAAATGTGCATTGTGAATTGCAACATATAGATTATAATTCGGTATCTTTTTTTATTCTCTAGGAATTTATATTCAAGTTAAATTTGTGGACATTGTGCCCCTTGAGGGTATAAGTTATGAAAAATACTGATTCAGAAAGTTACAGTTCGTAAAGAGAATAAAAAAGAAATCTTATTCGCCTGCATAAAATGTTCTTATATGCACAATACGGAACTTAACCACAGTCTCCTGCGATTTTTTTATTGTTTTATAAATACTATGTGATATTAGAGTAGTTCTGAGGAAAAGCTAATTTTACTATATGAAATTTTTTATTATGATTTATATTTTAGCCGGTACAGTTGGACTCTTGAAAGAATAATATTGTAATTATATAGGTTGAGAGAAAAGCAACAAATTATATGTTTTGAATTTGTTGCTTTTTCCTTAAAGTTTACATTGTAACATGTATTATTTTAAACTTGGAGGATAATACTATGAAAAAAATAATTAAAAACATTTTATTTAACACAGTATTTAAGAGTCACAATAAATCGAATGTACAAGTAATAGTAGGGGCATCAAGACAACTTAATTACGAAATTCAAGTTATAGCTGAAAATTTATACGTACCATGGGCAATAGATATAAGTGATGAAGGAAAAATATATTTTACGGAGCGGTCTGGAGCAATTAGAGTTATTGAAGACGGCAAACTTAATCCTAATCCAATAATAAAATTTAATGAACCTTTTGTCAGTCAAGGGGAAGGTGGTTTGATGGGGATTGCTCTAGATTCAAATTATTCGAAAAATCATTATATGTATGTTATGCATACATATGGAGAAGGAGATGTAATTTATAATCGTGTTGTGAGAGTGATTGAGAGCAATAATAGGGCGGTTATTGATAAAGTTCTTATAGATAAAATACCTGGGGGACGAATTCATAATGGAGGCAGAATAAAGATAGGCCCAGATAAAAAATTATATATTACAACAGGAGATGCAGGAAATTCAGCATTGGCGCAAGATCCTAAAAGTTTAGCAGGAAAAATACTACGAATAGAATTAGATGGCAGTATTCCAGAAGATAATCCAATTTCTAATTCAGCACTTTATAGCTTAGGTCATCGAAATCCTCAAGGATTAGCTTGGAATTCAAAAAATGTTTTGTATGAGTCAGAGCATGGACAGTCAGCTCATGATGAAATAAACATAATTAAGCCAGGAAGCAATTATGGGTGGCCTCTTTTTCAAGGAGATGAGGAATCTACTGAAATTCAGATAAAAAAGCCATTAATACACAGCGGACAAGATACATGGGCGCCTTCTGGTATTGCTTTTGCAACCCAAGGACCATTGCAGGGAAAACTTCTAGTTGCTAATTTACGTGGACAGCAACTGCTTGTTATCTCACTAAATAGAGATGGAAGCGTAGTTAATAATGTAGAATCGTGGTTCAAAAACGAATATGGACGTCTACGTGAGGTTATTCAGGCTAAAGATGGATCAATTTACATTACAACGAGTAATAGAGATGGAAGAGGAAATATTAATACAGGTGATGATAAAATTATTAGGCTTATTTTAAAATAAAAAAATATTCAATAAACTAATTAAATCTAAGGCTCTCATTGAATAAAAGTCTTAGATTTAATTAGTTTTATTTGTTAATTGACAAAATATATTTAGAGATATATAATTTATTTCGAAAGTGAAATATTCGTACACGAAATGTTTGAATACGAAATATAAAAGAGGTGAAAATTATATGGAGATTATTAATGAAAGTATAGAGGTATCAAGATTATTTCAAGAAGTAATGAATTTATTTAGATTAAATATGAAAAAAATAATTGAGCGGACTGGAATGACAGCTCCACAGGGCATGGTTATTGGACTTTTATATAAAAATAAGAAAATGAAAGTGACTGAATTAAGCAAGCAGCTACATTTGCCTAATAGTACAGTATCAGGTATTATTGATAAACTTGAAGAACAAGATGCTGTTATAAGAGAAAGAAGTGAAGATGATAAGAGAGTTGTCTATGTAAGTATATCTCCGAAATTCATTGAAATTCATAAGAATTTTAATAAACAAATTGAACATAATATTGAGAGTATACTAAATCAAGGAACACAAGAAGAGCTTAATAAGATTTCTGAGGGACTAATAATATTCAAAAGACTTTTAAGTGAAAATAACGCTAATTAAGGAGAGTGCGCTAATGATTAAATTGTTTAGATTTTTAAAACAGTACACAGTTAATATAATAATAATTGTTTTATTAGTTTTTACACAAGTAATTGCAAACTTATATCTGCCTACATTAATGGCTGATATAGTTGATAAAGGAATTGTTCAAAAAGACGTAGTTCAAACTATATCGTTTCTTGGTTATAACGGTGAATATAGTGGAGTTGATTATATTCTAAGAATAGGAGGATTAATGCTGCTTGTATCTCTTGGAGGTGCAATTTGTTCAATTATATCATCATTTTTATCTTCAAGAACTGCAATAGGCTTTGCTAAAATAATTCGTAATAAATTATTCACAAAAGTTGAAAGTTTTTCTTTAAATGAATTTGATAAATTTGGAACAGCTACTTTAATAACAAGAACTACAAATGATGTTACACAGGTTCAATCAGTTACAATAATGATGTTTTCAATTGCACTTTTCGCACCATTGACAGCTTTAGGCGGAGTTGTTATGGCTTTAAGAGAGAATGTAACTCTAACATGGATCTTTGCGGTAGTAATTCCACTACTTGCAGTTATAATAGGGCTTACTTTAAAATTTGCAATGCCTTTATTTAAATTGATGCAAGTTAAAATAGATAAATTAAACTTGGTATTACGTGAAGGTCTTACAGGAATAAGAGTAGTTCGTGCTTTCAACCGTATAAATACTGAAAAGGTTAGATTTGACGACGCAAATAAAGATTTAATGAATAATGCTATAAAAGTAAATAAAATTATGGCAATTTTAATGCCAATAATGATGTTTATCATGAATGCTACTACTGTAGCAGTAATTTGGTTTGGAAGTATAAGAATAGATTCAGGGAATATGGAAGTTGGATCTTTAATAGCCTTTATGCAATATGGAATGCAGATTTTATTTGGTTTCTTAATGCTTGGTATGGTATTTATAATGATTCCAAGAGCTCAAGCTTCAGCAGTAAGAATTAATGAAGTACTAGATATGGAATCTGAAATTGTAGATCCTAAAAACCCATTATTAAATGAAAATGAAGGCGGTTATGTTGAATTTAAAGATGTAAGCTTCAGCTATCCAGGTGCAGAGCAAGAAGCTATTAGTAATATATCATTTAGTGCGAAACCTGGAGAAGTAACAGCTATAATTGGTGGTACTGGTTCAGGAAAATCGACATTAATTAATATGATACCGCGTTTTTACGATGTAACTAATGGTTCAGTTCTTGTTGATGGTATTGATGTAAGGGAAATGAGTCAGGAAAGTATAAGAGCTAAAATAGGTTTTGTACCTCAAAAAACTGTTCTTTTCTCTGGAACTATTGCTGAAAATATAAAATACGGTAAAGACGAGGCTAGTATGGAAGAAATTAAGCATGCGGCAGAAGTAGCTCAAGCAACAGATTTCATAAATGGAATGGATGATGGATATGAGCATTTAATTGCTCAAGGAGGAACTAACGTATCAGGAGGACAAAAGCAACGTTTATCAATAGCACGTGCTCTTGTTAGAAAACCAGAGATATACATCTTTGATGATAGTTTTTCAGCCCTTGATTTTAAAACAGATGCAAGACTTCGTGCAGCATTAAAAAAGGAAACAGTAAAATCAACTGTAATTCTTGTAGCGCAAAGAGTTGCAACTGTCATGGATGCAGATAGAATTATAGTTTTAGATGAAGGACAAATTGCAGGTATTGGAACTCATAAAGAGCTATTAAACAGTTGTAAGGTATATTCTGAGATTGTATCATCACAACTTTCAGAGGAGGAATTATCATGAGTGAAAATCGTAATAGAGTAAATAAAAGATCAGGTGGCGGTTTTGGCGGTGGTCCAATGGGATCTTTTGCTGGCCCAAAAGTAAAAGCTAAGGATTTTAAAGGGACATTAAAAAGACTTTTAAATTATTTGAAACCACAAAGAATGAATTTCATTTTAGTTTTTATATTTGCTATAGCGAGTACTATATTTAATATAGTAGGACCTAAAATTTCAGGTAAAGCTATAACTAGATTAGTTGAAGGATTAGTAGGAAAATTTACTGTAATGTCTCAAAATGCTGCATTACTTAAAGCAGGAAAACCAGGTAATATACCAGTGCCTGGGATTGATTTTCAATATATAGGAGATATTCTTTTATTACTACTTGGCTTATATGTAATCAGTACACTTTTTGGCTTCCTTCAACAATATATTATGGCAGGGGTTGCTCAAAAAACAGTATACAACCTAAGAAAAGAAGTTGAAGATAAAATTTCACGTTTACCGCTTAAATTCTTTGATTCAAGAACTCATGGTGAAATTTTAAGCCGTGTAACAAATGATGTTGATAATATTTCAACAACACTTCAACAAAGTTTGACTCAGCTTATTACATCTATAGTAACTATTGTTGGTGTTATTATCATGATGTTAACTATAAGTCCAATGATGACATTAGTAGTAATATTAACATTACCACTTTATATTGTAATAACAACACTTGTTGCTAAGCATTCTCAAAAGTTTTTTGCTGCTCAACAAAAAGAAGTAGGAGAACTTAATGGTCATGTAGAGGAGATGTATACAGGACATAAAATAGTTAAGGTTTTTGGACATGAAAAAGATTCAATAAAAGAGTTTGAAAATATTAATGATAGACTTTATAAAGCTGGATGGAAAGCACAATTTATATCAGGTATAATAATGCCAATGATGAGATTTGTTAGTAATATAGGTTATGTAATAGTTTGTGTTGTAGGTGGATATTTGGCAACACTCGGAAAAATTAGTATTGGTGATATTCAAGCTTTCATACAATACTCAAACCAATTTACACAGCCAATAGTTCAAACTGCTAATATTGCTAATATAATTCAATCAACAGTTGCATCTGCAGAAAGGGTTTTTGAACTTTTAGATGAAGTTGAGGAGATTTCAGATACTGCTGATGCTAAGATTATAGAATTCCCTAAAGGTGAAGTTAAATTTGATAATGTTGATTTTAGCTATAAACCAGAAGAACCACTTATTGAGAACATGAACCTTGATGTTAAACAAGGTCATACAATTGCAATTGTAGGACCGACTGGAGCAGGTAAAACTACACTCGTTAACTTACTTATGCGTTTCTACGAAATAAATTCTGGTAAGATAATGATCGATGGTGTAGATATCAGAGATATAAAAAGAGGTGCACTTCATAATATGTTTGGTATGGTTCTTCAAGATACATGGTTATTTAACGGAACTATAATGGATAACATAGCTTATGGCAGAGAAGGTGCTACTGAGGAAGAAGTTATCCAGGCAGCAAAAGCAGCACATGCTCATCACTTTATTAAAACTCTTCCAGATGGATATAATACAATATTAAACGAAGAAGCTTCTAATATATCTCAAGGCCAGAAGCAGCTTCTTACAATAGCTAGAGCAATTCTAGCAAATCCTACTATAATGATTCTTGATGAGGCTACAAGTAGTGTTGACTCAAGAACAGAAGTTTATATACAAAAGGCTATGACAGAACTTATGAAAGGCAGAACAAGTTTTGTTATTGCACATAGACTTTCTACAATTAGAGATGCAGAATTAATTCTTGTTATGAATAAAGGAAGTATTATAGAAATGGGCAACCATAATGAACTTCTTGCAAAGAAAGGTTTCTATGCAGATCTTTACAACAGCCAATTCTCTGGAGCAAATTTAGATAGTGAAGTAATGTAAATTATAATATTTTAAGGATAGTAGACGATAGTAATATTGTTTACTATCCTTTATTTTTATACAAGAAAATGGATTTTTATAAATTATTTCTAGTGAAGATATAAACTTAAAATTTTAGTAACTTTGTAAATACATTTATCTAATAAGTTGATTTGATACCTATATATACATTAAAAAATAAATTAAATTACTCATACTAAAACAAAAAGTAGTTATCAAGAATTATTGGCATAATTCTTGCTTTAAATATACTTGAAGAATAAAAAATATTGGAGGAATTAGAAATGAGTAATTTAGGAACTTTCAACAAAATAATAAAATCTGTTTGGAGTATTGAAAATTTAGATGAAATTGAAGATGGTTTTGGTCCAGACGAAATTGAGGCATGGGATTCACTTAGCCATATTGAACTGGTAGTAGCCCTTGAGGAAGAATTTGAAATATCTATGGCAGTTCAAGATATTTCAAGGTTATATACTATAGGAGATATCAAAAATACATTGAGAAAATATGGGGTTGAAATATGACCTTTACTGACTATGTTTTTGAATTCTCCTCAGAGCTTAACAAAACTGCAATAATTGATAAGAAAAATATCAGCTATAGTGATTTGTACTGTAAGGTACTGATGATATCTCATAATATAAAGAAAATTAATATAGTAAAGGAAGATAAGATTCTATTAATAAGTGAGAATTCACCTTTTTTTATAGAAAGTTACTTTGGAATAATAAAAAGCGGGTGCACTTGTGTACCCCTAAATCCTACTCTAAGTAAGAATGATATTGAGTATATAATTAATAGTTGCAATCCTAAAGCAATTTTTATTGAAAAACGTTTTTTAGATAATATGCGAAATTTGATTAATAAAGATATTAAGATAGTTACTGAAGAAACATTAAATAATCTTCTATTAGATAAAGAATGTACTAGTAATAATAGAGAAGAAGAAGAAATTGATTTTAAAAATAGTGTGGCTGTAATATTATTTACATCTGGTTCTACAGCAAGACCAAAAGGAGTAATGCTTACGCATCATAATCTCTGTCATAACACTAATTCCATAATAGAATATTTAAGCTTAAACAGCGAGGATAGGATAGAAGTTGTCTTACCATTTTACTATTGTTTTGGAACATCGTTGCTTCATACACATTTAAGAGTTGGCGGTAGCTTAGTAATAAACAATAAATTCATGTTCCCAGAAACAGTTCTAGATGATATAGAAAAATATGAATGTACAGGCTTTGCAGGGGTTCCAAGTAATTATCAAATTTTACTTAGAAAATCTAGTATTAAAGATAGAAATTTGAAAAGCCTAAGATACGTCGCTCAGGCAGGAGGAAGACTTCCTGATAGTTTTATTAAAGAAGTAAGACAAGCTCTTGTAGGAGTAGATGTATTTATAATGTATGGACAAACTGAAGCAACTGCAAGACTTTCGTATCTTCCACCTAATATGCTTGATGAAAAAATGGGTTCAATAGGTAAAGGCATTCCTGGAACTTTGCTTAAAGTAATTGATAAAGAAGGAAATGAAGTAAAAGTGGATGAAATAGGTGAAGTGGTGGCTTTGGGTGAAAATATAATGAAGGGTTACTTTAACGATGAAGAAGAAACGAGAAAGGTCATTAGAAATGGTTATTTATATACCGGTGACTTGGCTACAGTAGATGAAGATGGTTATATTTATATTGTGGCAAGGGAAAAACAAATCATAAAAAGTGGTGGAAATAGAATAAGTCCTAAAGAAATTGAAAATATTATAATTCAAATTCCAAGCGTTATAGAAGCAGCAGTAATTGGAATTCAAGACGATATATTAGGAGAAGCAGTAAAAGCATTTGTAGTATTAAATGATGAAGTATTAAAAGTTGATGAAAAGTATATAATTGACTATTGCAAAGATAAATTGCCGTCCTATAAAATACCTAAATATGTGGTATTTTTAGAGGGTCTTCCAAAAAATTCTTCTGGTAAAGTAATGATGGGGGATTTGAAATGATAGATGAAATTATAAATAATGAGCAATTTAAGTGTCTGCAAAAGGACAAAGAAAAAAAGCTTTTGAGCATTCTAAGGCCCCAGATAGATAAAAGTAGAATAAATGAAAATTTAAACATTATGTATAAAAAACTAGGAGTTAATATAAATGATATAAATTCTCTTGAAGAGGTTCCCTTTATTCCTGTAAATATGTTTAAGCATTTTGAGCTTAGGACTTGTAGTGAAGAAAGTGTAGTTAGAATATTAAACTCAAGTTCCACAACTGGAAACATTCCGAGCAAGATATATATTGATAAGGAAACATCTATAAGACAATCTCAAGGATTAATATCAACTCTAACAAGTTTTTTGGGATCGTATAGAAGACCAATGCTAATAATTGATAGTAAAGAAGTTAACAAAAAAAGTGACTATCTAACTGCAAGAGGCGCGGCAATAAGAGGAGTAAGCAGTTTTGGAAAGAGTTTAACTTATGCTATGGATTTGGTAGATGATAACATCATACTTAATATAGAACGACTTAAAGAATTTGAAGAAAAGTACAAAGATACAGATATATTAGTATATGGATTTACTTATATTATCTGGACTAGGTTTGTTAACGTACTAAAAGAAAAAAATATAAAATTAAACATGCCGAAAATTAAAATACTTCATAGTGGAGGCTGGAAAAAATTAAATGCCCAAAAAGTTGAAAAGAAAGAGTTTAATAGATCTGTGGCTGAAGTATTTGGAACTGACCCTGAAAACATAATTGATTTTTATGGAATGGTTGAACAGTTAGGCGTAGTTTTTCTTGACTGTGAATTCGGATATAAACATGTACCTGATTTTGGAGAAATTATCATAAGAGATTTTTCAACGCTTAAAGAAGTGGAAAAAGGTCAATATGGCTTTATAGAGGTTATGAGTGGACTTACTTCGAGTTATCCGGGGCAGGCTATATTAACTGAGGATATTGGTGAATTTATAGGCGTAGATGATTGTAAATGCGGAAGAACGGGTAAATACTTTAAGTTTAAAAATAGAGTAGATAAATCTGAAACAAGAGGATGTGGAGATACTTTTGCAGAAAAGAGGGACAAGAAATGATAGGCTGCTTTATGTTAGGAGATAAATTTTATGAGGAACCTAAGAAGCTTCAAAGTTTAGATGCAATTATAGAAGAGCTTAATAAAAATAGAGAAACAATTTATTCGTATCCATCAGAAGCTATGATTGAAATAATTAATGAATATAGTAAAATATTATGTAGCGATAGAAAGTTTTTAAGCTATGAAGGTGTACCATTTTTGGTATTATGGCTAAAGAAAGACAATATTAAGAAGCTTCTACGCCAAGATCTAAAAAAACAAGAATTCCTAGATGATTTTATAGAAATAGCAGATAATAAATTTATGAAAGCTCAACCGAGAGGGGTAGTGTGCCATTTCATGGCTGGCAATGTTCCTACTCTTCCAATATATTATTTAGTTCAAGCCATTATTTGTAGAAATGTTAATTTATGCAGGATACCTATTGTCAGTATAGATACTGCAATTGAACTTCTAAAACCTTTAAAAGATATTGTAATTAATTTTAGAGGAGAAAAATATTATGGAAGTACCTTATTAAAGAGTATTTCAATTATAAATTTTTCAAGTAATGATTTAAAATTAAATACTGAAATGTCACAGGCAGCGGATGTAAGAGTAATATGCGGCGGTGAAGAAGCCGTTAACACATTGTCAGTTCTGCCTAAGAAAACCACATGTAAGGATGTTATATTTGGACCTAAATATTCCTTTGCTGTATTTGAAAAATCTGCGATGGAAAGTCTTAAGATAACTAAAGCCTTCGATAATTTTGCAAAGGATATAATAAGCTTTGATCAAAGAGCATGCTCTTCTCCTCAAGTGTTATTTATTGAAAAATCTACTGTAGGTATTAATGAAGCAGCACAAATGCTTTCAGAATCTTTAGAAAAGGTTTTAAAACGATATCCTAAGGTTGAAATTAATCAAGGAGCAGCTGCAAATATAATTAATAAAAGAGGGGAATATCTTTTATCTTTAGAAAAAGATATAATATGCAGTAAAGACCTCAGTTATACAATTTTAATAGACAAAGAAATAATGTTAGAAGAACCTGTGCAGCATACAACTATATTTTTAAAAGAGGTTGAAGATATATTTGAGGTTTGCAAGCTAATAACTCCAAGGATACAAACTATTGGAATAGCTTCTGAAAACAATAGCAGGATTATAAATTTTGCAAATAAAGTCAGCCTGCATGGTGTTGATAGGCTAGTTAAAGTGGGTCTCATGAATTTGTATGATTCACCTTGGGATGGAATACTCTTTATGAGTGAAATAGTTAAATGGACAATTTTAAATCTAAATTAAAAAAGAGAAATACTTTATTAATGGATAAATCTTTAGATTTGTTTTATAAACGGTACTTATGTTAATGGTGAATTATAAATTCTGTATAAATAAGATATAGGGTGTGGAGAATGTGAAAGTAAAAGAATTGATGACAAAAAAGGTATTGGTATTAAAACCTAATAATACATTTGAAGAGGCAGCAAAGCTTTTTATTGAAAATGGCATAGATGGAGCACCCGTTGTAGATAGAGATGGGAAGTTAATTAGCATTGTAACAAAAACAGATTTAATGAAGGCTATTCTTAATAAATTGGAAATGAATACAAAGCTAGAAACTTTAAATCTTAAAAAAGTAATAACAATTAATAGTGAAATGAATATAGAAGATGTATTGAAATATAATGTTGGTCGTCTTCCAGTTATAGATAAAAACAATAAGATTATAGGGATAATTACTCATACAGATTTTATTAATGATTTGGTTGAAAAAATTTCAAAAAAATGTAGAGATATGAAAAATACAAAGTTAGGATTAACTGAGTTAGACTCTATTATTGAGTGCTCTTATGATGGGATTTATATAACAGATGGGGAAGCTAATACTATAAAAATAAATAATGCCTATGAGAGTATTACAGGACTTAAAAGAGCAGAGGTTTTAGGAAGAAATATGAAAGACCTGGAGAAAGAAGGTGTTATATCTCAGTCAGCTACTCTTTTAGTGCTAAAGAATAGAAAAACCACTACGATTCAACAGGAATTCAAAACAGGAGTAAAGGTTCTTGTGAGCAGTAACCCAATCTTTGATAAGAATGGAAAAATAATTATGGTGGTTACAAACGTAAGAGATGTAACACAACTTTATGAGTTAAAAGAACAACTTCAAAAGAATAAAGAAATTACTCTTAAATATGTTTCTGAAATCGAAGAAATGAGAACTCAATTATTAAATACTTCAGAAATTGTTGCAGAAGATCATAAAACTATTGAAATTATCCAGCTTGCCAATAGAATTGCTAAAGTGGACACTACGATTCTTATGCTCGGAGAAACCGGAGCAGGAAAGGATCAAATAGCAAAGCATATACACAAAGTAAGCAAACGAAGTAAAAAACAATTTATTAAAGTTAATTGTGGTGCAGTACCTGCAAGTTTAATAGAATCTGAATTTTTCGGATATGAAAAAGGTGCTTTTACTGGAGCAAATAAAGAAGGTAAAATAGGTTTGTTTGAGATGGCTTCTGGAGGGACTATTTTCCTCGATGAAGTTGGAGAACTTCCAATGGATATGCAGGTTAAGCTTCTAAGAGTGCTTCAAGAAATGGAAGTAGTACGAATTGGAGGAACAAAGCCTATAAAAATTGATGTTAGAGTACTAGCTGCAACAAATAGAGATTTGGAAGATATGATAAAGAAAAAACAATTTAGAGAGGATTTGTATTATAGGCTCAATGTCATACCGCTATATATTCCACCCCTTAGAGAAAGAAAGCATGATATTTTGCCATTAATTAATTTTTTTCTCACACAGCTTAATAAAAAGTACAATTTCAATAAGGTATTTGCTTCAGATGCTTTAAGTTGTATGTATGAATATAATTGGCCTGGGAATGTTAGGGAGCTAAAAAATATTGTTGAGAGAGCTGTAATAATGAGTGAGGATGATAAGATAAAAAGGTCAGATCTTCCTAAAAATATTATTGGCTCAAACGGCATGATTGTAACTTTAAATACTTTTGAAGAAGGTATAAATTTAAAAGAAACCTTAGATGCCATAGAAAAGAAATTAATTAAGAAGGCATATGACAAGTATGGTAATGTCAGAGCAGCAGCAAAATCACTAGGAATAGATGCATCAACCTTTGTAAGGAAGAGGCAGAAATATATAAAAGAAGAAATTTAATAATGTGACGTATTTAAATGGAAATTGGATACATATTTATTCATTAGCTATGGCAGCTTATTTTAAAATGCCTGCTCTGCAAATATGTATCCAATTTCTTTGTTAAGTATGGTAAATAAATGTATAATCTATTTAAATTCATGTATCATACTATAAACTTGCTAAATATTGGATAGTCAGTGGTGCAAAAATGCAACAAGATGCAGAAGTGCAACGTAATAAAATATTTTCAAATTATAGCAACTGTAAACGTATTCTGAGATTATTATAAAATTTAATTGAAATTTTAGTTGCGTTTTTGCAACAAATATTTATGGTGTTCCAAAAATTAGAGGTGATATTAAAAAAATTATAAGATTATTATGGTAAATTCAAGTTAGTGCGGTAAATTTTTATTTTGGCACGCTTATTGCTTTGTAATATTATTAGAAAATAAAAATTAGTGAAGGAAGCGATAATATGCCATTAAAAACAAAGGAACAATATATTGAAA
Source organism: Clostridium beijerinckii (assembly GCF_036699995.1). Lineage (NCBI taxonomy): Bacteria > Bacillati > Bacillota > Clostridia > Eubacteriales > Clostridiaceae > Clostridium > Clostridium beijerinckii. The sequence continues at coordinate 2,332,835 of NZ_CP144906.1, forward strand.
GCCTTAGAAAGTTAAACCTAAAAGTGTACATGTTTGGAAAACCAGTTGACAATGTTGTTGATAATCCAATCATAAGACCATCTCTTAATTCAGTTGCTATGACTTATGAATTGGCACAAATGCCAGAGTATGAAGATTTAATGACAGCTACTTCTAATTTAACAGGGGAAAAAGTAAATAGATTTGCTCATTTACATCAAAGCACAGATGATCTTATTAAAAAAGTGAAGATGCAAAGATTACTTGGTCAAAAAACCGCATCATGTTTCCAAAGGTGCGTTGGTATGGATGCTTTTAATGCACTATACAGTTCAACATACGAAATAGATAAAGTTTGTGGAACAAATTATCATGAAAACTTTAATAAGTTTTTAAAATATGTTCAAGAAAACGACTTAACCGTTGATGGTGCAATGACTGATCCTAAGGGGGACAGAGGATTATCGCCAAGTAAACAAGCTGATGGAGATTTATACTTAAGGGTTGTTGAAAGAAGAGAAGATGGGGTAGTTGTTAGAGGAGCAAAATGTCACCAAACCGGAATGTTAAATTCTCATGAGGTAGTAGTAATGCCTACAATAGCTTTAACTCCAAATGATAAGGATTGGGCAATATCTTTTGCAGTGCCTACAGATGCTGAAGGAATAATTCATATATACGGAAGGCAATCTTGTGATACAAGAAAATTGGAGCCAGGTGCTGATATAGATCTTGGAAACGCTGAGTTTGGTGGACAAGAAACATTAACAATATTTGATAATGTATTTGTACCAAATGAAAGAATTTTCTTAAATGGAGAAACTGATTTTGCTGGAATGATCGTTGAAAGATTTGCAGGATATCATAGACAAAGTTATGGTGGATGCAAAGTTGGAGTTGGAGATGTTCTAATTGGAGCTGCTGCAGTAGCTGCTGATTATAACGGAGCTCACAAAGCATCTCATGTTAAAGATAAATTAATAGAAATGACTCACTTAAATGAAACTTTATTCTCTTGTGGTATTGCATGTTCAGCAATGGGTTCTAAAACAGAAGCTGGAAATTATTATATTGATAATCTGCTAGCAAATGTATGTAAGCAAAATGTTACAAGATTCCCTTATGAAATATGTAGACTTGCAGAAGATATTGCTGGAGGAATCATGGTTACTATGCCATCAGAAGCAGATTTTAAAGATGAAAAGATAGGACCATATATAGATAAATATTTGAGAGGTGTAAACTCAGTTTCAACAGAAAATAGAATGAGAATATTAAGATTAATAGAAAATATTTGTTTAGGGACTGCAGCTGTCGGATATAGAACAGAATCAATGCATGGAGCTGGATCACCACAAGCTCAAAGAATTATGATAGCTAGACAAGGAAATTTAGCAGCTAAAAAGAAAATAGCTAAGAAAATAGCTAGAATTGAAGAATAATATGAGCGAAATCATGGTAGATAAAATTAATAATGCTATCAATACTAAAATAAAACCATTACTTGCCGAGTATAATGGAGATATTGAGCTTGTAGAAGTTAGAGATGGCGTAGCTTACGTAAAACTTTTAGGCGCATGCAGTGGCTGTCCTTCTGCAAGGTTTACTATGGAAGAAGTAATTTCCTGCGTATTAAAAGAGATACCGGAAATAAAAGATGTACAACTTGTTGATCCAATTAGCAGAGAAATGCTTAATTTTGCTAGAGAGCTACTTAGCAAATAAAGGCTAGGTGAAATTTTGGAGATAGGTATTAGATACTGTGGTGGCTGTAATGCCAGTTATGATAGAAAAACGTTTATTACAAATTTAATTAACGATCTTGATAAAACTCATAATTTCGAGATTGCAAAGGAAAATAAGGAATATGACTATTTAATTTTAGTCTGTGGATGTTCAAATTGCTGTGTAAGCCATGAAAAATATATATTAAAATATAGTAAAATTTTTATTAAAAATATAGGGGATTATGATAAATTAGTATATGACTTGAAGAAATTGTAATTCGGCTATATTTAGGAGGTGTCTAAGATTAGCTGGAAAGATTTATACAAGAGTAAGGTAGTTACAGCTGACGAAGCTGTAAGAAAAATTAAATCGAATGATAGAGTAGTAACTGGACATGCTTGCGGAGAGCCAAAAGAAATTATAGATGCTATGGTTAGAAACAAAGATTTATATGAAAACGTAGAAATTGTTCATATGGTATCAATGGGTAAAAGTGAATATTGTAAGCCTGAAATGGCTGTTAATTTTCACCACAATTCTATATTTGCAGGTGGAACAACAAGGGAAGCTATTGTTGACGGAAGAGCAGATTTTACGCCATGCTTTTTCTCGGAAGTACCAAAAATGTTTAGGGAAGGTACTTTGCCAGTAGATGTAGCACTCGTTCAATTAAGTGTTCCTGATGAACATGGTTATTGTAGCTTTGGAGTTTCAAATGACTACACAAAACCTGCTGCAGAGGCCGCTAAAATTGTTATTGCGGAATTAAACGACAAGATGCCAAGAACACTCGGAGATTCATTTATACATGTTTCTGATATAGATTATATAGTTGAAACTTCAAATGATATTATTGAGCTTAAGCCACCTAAAATAGGAGAAGTCGAAAAGGCTATTGGTGAAAACTGTGCAAAGCTAATTGAAGATGGTTCTACACTTCAATTAGGAATTGGTGCAATTCCAGATGCGGTACTATTATTCTTAAAGGAAAAAAAGGATCTTGGAATTCATTCGGAAATGATATCTGATGGAGTAGTTGAATTAATAGAAGCAGGTGTAATAACAAATAAAGCAAAAACTTTACATCCTGGAAAATCTGTAGTTACATTTTTAATGGGCACTAAGAGGCTTTATGATTATGTTAATGGAAATCCTAGTGTTGCCATGTATCCTGTAGATTATGTAAATAATCCATGTGTTATAGCAGAAAATTATAAGATGGTATCTATAAACTCATGTATTCAGGTAGATCTTATGGGACAAGTTGCGGCTGATACAATTGGACTTAAACAGTTCAGTGGTGTAGGTGGACAAGTTGACTTTGTAAGAGGAGCAGCAATGGCTAAAGGTGGTAAATCAATAATTGCAATGCCATCAACTGCAAGTAAAGGAAAACTTTCAAGAATAGTTCCAATTTTAGATGAGGGTGCAACTGTTACAACTTCTAGAAATGATATTCATTATGTAGTAACTGAGTTTGGAATAGCTGAATTAAAAGGCAAAACTTTAAAAGAAAGGGCTAGGGCATTAATAAATGTTGCACATCCTGATTTTAGAGAGACACTTATTGAAGAATGGGAAAAGAGATTTAAAGTTAAATTTTAAATTAAAGTAAATGAAAATATGGGAGGAAGTAACTTATGAAAGTATATGTTTTAGACACGGGATATTTAGAAACTGATAAAAATAATGTAGTAGGTGGAGCTACTATGGGAACATATAGCCAGCCGCATGTACAAAATAAATGGATTAAGCTACCTGTAATGTCTATTTTAATAGATCATCCAGATGGAAAAATATTATATGATGTAGGAAGCAATCCAGAGGCTATGAATGGTTATTGGCCAAAAAACCTTCAAGAAGTTTATCCATTATATCAAACAAAAGAACAAAGACTAGAAAATCAATTGGCTTTATGTGGTACAAAGCCAGAAGAAATAAAGAAAGTAATAATTTCTCATATGCATTTAGATCATGCAGGAAATTTAGATATGTTTAGACATGCAGATGTATATGTACCAAAGGCAGACTTTATGCAAGCTCAAACTCAAGTAAGGTTAAATGAAAATCCGTTAACACATGGAGGCTATATTAAAGCTGATATGGATGTTTCAGTAAAGCAATATCATTTAGTTGAAGAGGATTTTGAATTTGCAAAGGGTATAGAAATAGTAAATTTACCAGGTCATACACCAGGATTACTTGGAATAGTAGTTCATTTAGAAAATGAAGGTACATTAATCTTCCCACAAGATTGTGTATATAGTTCAGAAATTTATGGCCCACCAGCTAAGGCATCAGGATTACTTTATGACAGTCTTTCTTTCTTTAAATCAATTGAAAAAGTAAGAGCTTTAGAGAAAAAATATGATGCAAAAGTATTTTTTGCTCATGATGAGGAGTTCTTTAAAACAATAAAACTTGCTCCTGAGTTTTATGAATAAAAAGTAGTAAATAGATAACCACAGTGAAAGTTATAGTAATGTGGTGACTAACCGAAATCAGAAACATTGTTGTTTCTGATTTCTAGTGAAGATATCCACTTAATATTTAATAAATATATAAAATTATGAGTGAGTGTATCTATATTAACCGAAATTCTATATATGTTTGTTCCATAGAACTATAAAAATTTTGCTGAAAGGCAGTTAATGTAGGGTTGTATCCATATGTGCATGCTCCTAATTTTATTAGGACAAGTAAACCTGGAACAACCCTACATTAATTATTTTCATCAGCTTATTTTCTAATGACTGCTCCATATTATGATATTGAGGTTACAAGCATATATGGAATTTCTTTGTTTTTATATGCATTTAAGTATAGTAAATGTTTGATAGAATTTTGTATGTGATTTACTATAATTTTTGACAAAACAATAAAAATACTATGTAACATAATATTTAAATGCTAAAATATAAGTAAAGAAAAAATACAATATCATATATTGATTTTGTGTTTTTTTGAATGTGTCTGGATATATGGAGGAAAGAAATGAGTAATATTAACAATGATAATAATTTAGGAAACATAAGAAAAGCAAGAATTGAAGATTTAGAAACTATAGTAAAATTTAATTACAATCTAGCAAAGGAAACAGAGGATAAAGAACTTAATTTAGAAATTCTAAGCAATGGTGTTAAGGCGATGATAGAAGATTCATCAAAAGGGCAATACTATGTTTATGAAATAAATGGCAGAGTAGTTGGACAAATTATGTTTACATATGAATGGAGTGATTGGAGAAATGGTATGTTTCTCTGGGTACAAAGTGTATATGTAGATTCTGAGTATAGAAAAAAAGGCATTTATAAGAAGTTGTATCATAATGTTAAAAATATATGTGATAATAATGATGGAATAGCTGGCATAAGATTGTATGTAGAAAAAGAAAATATAAATGCCAAAGCAACATATGAGTCACTTGGGATGAGCGAATGTAATTATAATATGTATGAATATGAAAAATAATTAGGAGTGATAAGATTACTGCCTAGGTTCTAAGTTAACGGAAAGCTGCAATTTTCATTAAAGAGAGTTTCTATGAGTTTTGTTCATATATAGATGAACATATAGATAAGCCAATTATAAGTTAGATTTATACTATGAAATATATCCCAACTAGAAATGGGTAATATATTTTTGTGGAATGTTTCATTGGTAATTTTGATGGATGTGATTCTTTGGCTATAAGTTGTTCCAAATGTGCTAGTTCACAGCTTGTTCTTTGAGGCTAGCACTTTGGGTGCAACTTTATAGCCTTAGAATCACCCATCAGAATTACCTAGAAACTGGAACAAAAGTATATTATTCATTTCGGCGAGTTATATGCATAAGTTCAGGTCTTAGTTGGGTTATCTATATTAACAAAGTTGCTAAAACTTTAAGTTCATATTTTCATTAGAAATCATAAATATATTTGTGGAGAAAACATTTGAAAATGAGCTGTTAAAGGGTCTTAGCTGTAGGTTGTTCCATTTTTGCTTGTCAAACTGAAAGTTGGAGCATGCTAAAGTGGATACAACCTGCTGCTAAGAACCTTCAGCGATATTTTCATAGCTTTTCGGAATCAAAATATTTATGATTTCGGCAAGTTACCACATAAATATAGTTTTAAAGTTTGATATCTATATATATGTTGCAATAATAAACTTACATTTAAACTTCTAGTATGCTAAGTGCTCTATTAAGACAAAATGTAGAAATTCAATTGCAACATATATAAATCATATTTTACAATAGAAGGGAAGTGAGAATTAAAGGAGAGCGTATTAAATCCTCTCTTTTAATAATATTATGAATAATAAAAAGATAGTAAGAGATGGACATATGCACTCGCCATATTGTCCTCATGGAACCAAAGACAGCTTTGAAATGTATGTTGACAAAGCATTAATAGAGGGATTAGAGGAAATAACATTTACTGAACACATGCCATTTCCGTGTTATTTTATAGATGACAAAGAATTTCAAGATGAATGTGCTCCAAATGAAGAAGCAATACAGAAGTATTTCAAGGATGTTGAAGAAATAAAATTAAAATATAAAGACAAAATTAAAATAAATATAGGACTAGAAGTTGATTTTGTTGATGGATATGAAGAGGAAACTAAAAAACTTCTTAATTCCTATGGTTCAAAATTAGAAGATGGGCTACTTTCTGTACATTTTATAAAAATGGGCGATGAATATGTGGCTATTGATGGAAAAGAAGGTTTTGAAAGAGCTTTAGAGTTTTATGGTACCACTGAAAAAGTTTATGATAAGTATTATGAGACTTTGCTTAAGGCAATAAAATCTGACTTAGGTAAGTATAAGCCTCATCGTATAGGCCATCCTAATTTAATTAGGATTTTCAATAAATTATACCCATTAGAATATAAAAACAAAGAACTTTTAGAAGAAATAGTAAGAGAAATTAAATCAAGGAATTATGAAGTAGATGTAAATACAGCTGGCCTTAGAAAGCCATATTGCGGTGAAATCTATGTATCAGATATTTTTAAACAGTTGATAGATGAATACGGGGTTAAAAAAGTATATGGATCAGATTCTCACACAGCAAGTGATGTCGGAAGAGATTTTGATAAAGAATAAATTTTAGATAGCAGCAGAAAAACTATATTGAGGAGTGAGATATGTCATTAGAAGGTATTAATTTTATTAAAGAAATTACATCTTTTATTTTTGTTGATGATAAACCAGAAAAGTGTGATATTATTTTTGTACCTGGTAGTGCATGGTCGGAGCCAGCAGAAAAAGCTTCAAAACTTTGGTTAGAGGGATATGCACCATATATACTTCCGTCGGGAAAATATAGCATGTCAAAAGGATACTTTCCAGGACCAATAACTAAGGCTGAAATATATAATGGAGCATATAACACTGAATGGGAGTTTATGAGAGATATAGCAATATCTAATGGAGTTAATGGTGATGCAATATTAAAAGAAGATAGTGCAACTTGGACAAAGGAAAATGCTTTTAAGTCAAAGGAAGTTACTGATAACTGTAATTTAGATATAAAAAAGGCTATAATATGTTGCAAATCGTTTCATGCTAAGAGATGTCTCATGTTTTATAGCCATGCATATCCAAAGACAAAATTCTTTGTATGTCCAATAGATGTGGACGGAATAACTAAGGAAAATTGGTTCAAAACTGAGAATGGAATTGATAAGGTTATGGGAGAGTTATCGCGTTGTGGAGGACAGCTTAAGAAAGCAGTTCCTACCTGGTCCTAAATATTGTAATAAGTCTAAAAATATTACAAGAATTTTAGTCGTGATTATGAAATGTGATTATGAATTGTGAAATATGAAATGTGAATTGTGCACTGTGAATTGCAAATTGCGAATTGTGCATTGTGAATTGTGAATTGCAAATTGTGCATTGCAAATTGTGCATTGTGAATTGCAAATTGTGAATTGTGAATTGTGCATTGTGAATTGCAAATTGCAACATATATAATCTAAAAAATTTAACAGAATCAACATTAACTATCATGTAATAAGAAACAAAAGATTTTATAAAAAATGAATAGCACTGCTTAGAACGTATATAGTATAAATCCCGTAAGTAATTTGATAGAGACTTACGGGATTATGTATTTTTTAAAGTTTTAATATTTCGTTAATCTAGTGAAAAAAGTATAGGATTTTGTAACAATAATTTAATTACTGAATAAAGTGACTATATAGATTGCTATATATTTAGTGTTAAAATAAAGTTAAGATATATACTTTGTATTGACAATAGATAGATGATATTCTATATTATATATAGATAGATGTCTATATAGGAAAGGCGTGAATGAGAATGAGCTATGAAGAAAATTCAAAAATTTTTAAAGCATTATCTGATCCAAGCAGGTTAAAAATAATTGATATATTATCTTGTGGTGAAAGATGTGCATGCGATATACTAGAATACTTTGATTTTACTCAGCCAACCCTTTCGCATCATATGAAGGTATTAAGTGACTGTAGTCTTATAGAAGTTAGAAAAGAAGGTCTTTGGAATTACTACCGATTAAATCTTAATAATTGCAATAAACTTACTTTATTTATGATGAACCTCGTAACAGAAACAAAAGACTGTATTTGTAAGGATAAATCTAAGTGTACTTGCAAATAAGAAGAAAAAATTAGATGTATCTATAAGTGAAATTTAAATATAAAAAATCATATTGTAAAGGAGTTAATAAAAATGAAAAAAATGATTATTTTTGATCCAGCTATGTGTTGCTCAACAGGTGTTTGCGGGCCATCTGTAGATAAAGAATTATTAAGAGTTGCAACTGCACTTAATACTTTGAAAAACAAAGGTATAGTAGTGGAAAGACACAATTTAACAAGTAATCCTCAAATATTTGTAGATAATAAAGTGATAAATGAAATTTTAAACACTAAAGGTGTTAATGCTTTACCTGTAACTATGGTAGATGGAGTAGTTGTTAAGGAAGGAAGCTATCCAACAAATGAGGAGTTTTGCACTCTATTAGGTATACCTGGAGATACTTTAAAGCTTAATATAAAGAAAGCTAGCATAAAAAAGCCTGCTAAAAGTTGTGGATGTAAAGGTGGATGCTGCTAATAAGATTTTAGGTACACTAAAACAAATTGGTACACTTAAGTAGAAGGGAAGAGTAAAATATGTTGAAACTGTTTGATATTGAAATGCTGAACTTAACTAAGTATCTATTTTTTACTGGAAAAGGTGGAGTAGGAAAGACTTCAACAGCTTGTGCTGTGGCTGTGAATTTAGCGGATCAAGGAAAGAAGATTATGCTTGTAAGCACTGATCCAGCATCAAATCTTCAAGATGTATTTAATACAGAGCTAAATAATAAAGGCGTTCAAATAAAGGAAGTTCCAAACTTAACTGTTGCAAATTTTGAACCAGAAGCTGCAGCAGCTGAATATAGAGAAAGTGTAATAGCCCCATATAGAGGAAAGTTACCACAAGCAGTAATAGATAATATGGAGGAACAATTATCAGGTTCATGTACTGTTGAAATTGCCGCATTTAACGAATTTTCAGGAATGATAACAGATGAAAAAGTATTTAATGAATATGATCATATTATTTTCGATACTGCACCAACAGGTCATACTTTAAGAATGTTACAATTGCCTTCTGCATGGAGTAATTTTATTGATGAAAGCACTCATGGAGCGTCATGTTTAGGTCAGCTTGCAGGACTTGAAGAAAAGAAAGAAATGTACAAAAGTGCAGTAGATACTTTGGCTGATGGAGAGAAAACAACACTTATACTCGTATCTCGTCCTGAAACCTCTCCGTTAAAAGAGGCAGAAAGAGCTTCTAGTGAACTTCAAGAAATCGGTGTAAATAATCAAATATTAATTATAAATGGCGTGCTTCAAAATCATGATGATGAACTATCAAGTGTTATTTATGAAAAACAGCAAAAAGCTTTGAGTAATATGCCAGCTAAATTTAATAATATAGAGACTTTTGAAATTCCTCTAAGACCGTATAATATAACAGGTCTTGAGAATGTAAGGGCTTTCCTTAAAAAAGATTATATTAAAATAAGTGAAGAATCTTTAAATCCAGTGGCTATGCCAAAATTAAAAGATGTCATTGAGGATCTATATAATAGCGGCAAAAAAGTTATTTTTACAATGGGTAAAGGTGGAGTTGGCAAGACAACCATAGCAGCAGCTGTAGCACTAGGGCTTGCTAAAAAAGGTAAGAAGGTTCACTTAACAACTACTGATCCGGCCGCTCACTTAAAATTTGTATTAGATGAAGGCTATGGAATATCTTTAAGTAATATTGATGAAAAAGAAGAACTTGAAAAGTACAGACAAGAAGTATTAGGCAAGGCAAGAGAAAACAATATGACTGATGAGGATATTGAATATATTGAAGAAGATTTAAGATCGCCTTGTACTCAAGAAATAGCAGTATTTAGAGCATTTGCTGAAATTGTTGAAAGGTCAGAAAATGAAGTTGTAGTAATAGACACAGCTCCAACTGGTCATACTTTGCTTCTTTTAGACTCAACAGAAAGTTATAATAAAGAAATTTCTAGATCAGAAGGGGATATACCAGAATCAGTTATAAAGTTGTTGCCTAGATTAAGAAACGAAAAAGAGACCGAAGTTGTTATAGTAGCTTTAGCTGAAACAACTCCTGTTTATGAAGCCATGAGACTTCAAAAGGATTTAGATAGAGCAGAGATTCACAGCAAATGGTGGGTAATAAATTCAAGTCTTTATGCAACTAATACTACTAATGAAATATTAAAGGTTAAAGCAAGTAATGAAATTCAATGGATAAACAAAGTTGATGAAATTTCTAATGGAAACTTTGCAGTGATAGAGTGGAAAGCAGAAGACGTAAGAGGAAATAACTTAATTAACTTAATTAAGTAAAATTATTTTAAGGAGAGATAAAAAAGATGAAAACAAAAGTTGCATTTATATGTGTGCACAATTCATGCAGATCACAAATGGCGGAGGCCCTAGGAAAATTTTATGGAAGTGATGTTTTTGAAAGTTATTCTGCAGGAACAGAAACTAAACCTCAAATAAACCAAGATGCAGTAAGGATCATAAAGGATTTATACAATATTGATATGAATGAAACTCAAAAATCAAAGCTTTTATCAGACATACCAGAAGTTGATATAGTAATAAAAATGGGATGCAACGTTGTATGTCCAATTCTACCTGGAAAGCATATAGAAGACTGGGGATTAGATGATCCAAGTGGAAAAAGTGATGAAGAATTTATAAAAACAGCTAAAACAATAGAAGAAAAGGTAAAAGAACTAGCTAGAAGAATTGAAAATAAGGAAATCAAATTAGACTAGTAAATTAAAACAGGAGGATTTTAAAATTGAGTAATAAATCATCGAGATTATCATTCTTAGATAGATATTTGACTCTTTGGATATTTGTTGCAATGGCACTAGGAATATTACTTGGATGGGGAATACCATCATTATCAGAAGGTCTCGCAAAATTATCTGTTGGAACAACATCAATACCTATAGCAATAGGTCTTATAGTTATGATGTATCCACCACTTGCTAAAGTGAATTATAAAGAACTTGGAAAAGTATTTAAAAATCCAAAAGTTCTTGGATTGTCCTTAGTACAAAATTGGGTTATTGGACCGATTCTAATGTTTATCTTAGCAGTTGTATTTTTAAGATCTGATTCAGCATTAATGACGGGAATTATTTTGATAGGACTTGCAAGATGTATAGCAATGGTAATTCTTTGGAATAGCTTAGCAGATGGAGATAGCGAGTATGCTGCAGCATTAGTAGCATTTAATTCAATATTTCAAGTAGTATTTTATTCTGTATTTGCATACTTTTTTATAACTGTACTTCCACCTATATTCGGCCTTACAGGGTATGAAGTTCATATATCCATGGGAGAAGTGGCAACGTCTGTTGCGATTTATCTTGGTATTCCTTTCTTACTAGGAATGTTTACTAGACTTATACTAGAACCTATGAATGGAACAGAATGGTATGTAAAAAAGTTTGTTCCTAAAATTAGTCCATTAGCTTTAATAGCCTTATTATTTACAATTGTAGTTATGTTCATGTTTAAAGGAAAATATATTGTAGAATTACCTTTAGATGTTATTAAAGTAGCGATACCACTTGTAATATATTTCATAGTAATGTTTTCTGTATCATTTTACATTAGTTATAAGTCAGGCATAGATTATCATAAGACTACTACTTTATCTTTTACAGCTGCAAGTAATAACTTTGAACTTGCAATAGCAGTTGCAGTAGCAGTATTTGGAATTGAATCAAAGGTTGCTTTTGCAGCAGTAATAGGACCACTAATTGAAGTGCCAGTAATGATAGGACTAGTAAATGTAGCATTGTATTGGGGAAGAAAATACTTCTCATACTCTAAATAGAAACTTTTAATCATATACCACCTACATTAGAATATTTTTCGATAATTAGAAATTACTTTAATATATATTAAATGAATACATTTCATTTGAATAATTTCTGGAAAAATAAAGATCTCTTAAAATGAGGTCTTTATTTTTTTAGTATTTACATTTATTTCTACAATTTGTCTACGAGTCTTTATGCAAAAAAGGAATACAATGCATAAATAATGTAACATAAATTCCTCATTATTCATAAAATATGTTAAAGGCAACAAACTTATGATAAGGAGGAATTGATATTATGTCAGTTCAATCAGGACAAATAGAGATTACTAAGACTGCTTCACCAAGTTTATCTAAAATAGGAGATACTGTTGCATATACAATAAAAATATGCAATATAGGAAGTACACCATTACAGCTTGTTAATGTTAATGATCCTTTACTAGGAGGAGATATTACAAGTAATTTTAGGCCAACACTTGCACCTGGAGAATGTGATACAGTTACAATAAATTATGTAGTTGCTGATCTTGGAGTAGATCCGCTTATAAATACAGTAACAGCTAATTATGTTGCATCTTTAAATGTTAGTGATAGTGTTGCTGTTAATTTATTTCAACCTTCTGTCACAATAGTTAAGAGTGGGCCAACTTATAGTAAAGTAGGTGATACTATAACTTACACCTATGTAATTACTAATACAAGTTCAGCTGATTCACCTAATCTTATTCTAAATAGTGTTGTAGATGTTATTAATAATGTTCCAGTAGATCTTACTCAAACAGCAATAAATGCTGGAGCATCTAATTTAGCGCCAGGGGCATCTGTTACTTTCAAGAGTACCCATTTAGTAACAGCTAGCGACCCTAATCCGCTCATAGACACTGTAGTTGCCACTTACAATCCTTCTGGATATCCAAATGTAATTTCTGATTATGATAGTCATTCGGTAATATTATTAAATCCAAGCTTCACAGTAGAAAAACTTTGTGTATCTGGAACAGCTGTAGCAGGTGGAACAGCAACATTTAGAGTTAATATCACTAACACCGGTGATGTGCCATTAAATATATCAGCTTTAGATCAAGGTAAAGTATATACAAGTAATGGACTAGCACCAGGATCAACTTTCACATTTACTGTTCCTGTTACTGTTCCTGTAGGGCAATGTGGTGGTAGCATAACAAATGAAGTTTTTGTTGTAGTAACACTTCCAGAAATATATGGACTTTCAAACACTTATACAGCAAGTGCAAGTGCAACTTGCCCAATTGTGACACTAGGTAGAACTAGAGGTTTCTGGGGAAATAATAATGGTCATGCAATCCTTGATCCAAATGGTGATGGACTAATTAACAATCCTGTAACAATTGGTAGTGGTCCTCGATCACTTTTCATCAATACAATTGCTTTGTCTGATATTATATTAGCAGGAAATTACTGTAGTCTTCCAGGAAGTCCATGTCAAAACAATTTGAGTGATAGTTTAAAACCAAATACACTTGGAGTTCTCATGGCTCAAACATTAGCTTTGGCTTATAATATTAATAATATCCAATGCTATAGTGGCCAATTGGTAAGTACTCTTGGTTGTGGTAATTTACTAATACCAGTTGGATTACCTTCTAACTCAACAGTAAATGATGTATTGAGTGCAGCAAATCTTTTAATCGGAAATACTACTGCTTCTGGTACAGTCACTCAAGATCAAGCAAGTGCAATGATTAATTTAATCAATTGCTTAAATAGAGAAACTTTCTAATTATGATTTTTTGCGCGTGAAAGTTAGCAAAATTATTCTTGGCTAATTTTAAAATGAAACTAAACTAATAAAAAATCCATAGTGACCATCCCGTGTTATGATTTAATGACCAAACCAAAACGTACACGAAGGATAATCACTATGGACTATAAAAATAATAAAACGGAATCACGTAATAATAAAAAACTCATGATTATCTAGCTATATTCTTATGATGTAAAATAAAGAAAGAGCTAAAACATTTTATTTAATCAAAAATATTAAAAAAATAAATTTAAGTGTTTAATTCATACATAAAATCTAGTTAAGCTTGTTAGGCAGTTTATAAAGTAAATTTGGTATATTAAATAAGGAAAAACATTTACATCACCACATTAACAAATATAATTTCTAAATCATATAATAGTGCAGATAACATTTGATAGGAGAAGAAAAATGATTAACAAAAATGGGTATTACAATGAACATGGACAATATGTAAATCCTCCAAATAAATTTAATTGTGAATCCCGTTGTAGAGATGATAGAATATGTTGTTGCTGCTGTTGTAGATGTGGTCCAGGTTTACCTGGTCCAATAGGACCAACAGGGGCAACTGGAGCAATAGGTGCAACAGGAGTAACAGGTCCAATCGGGCCAACAGGAGTAACTGGAGCAATTGGAGCAACAGGAGTAACAGGTCCAATCGGGCCAACAGGAGCAACTGGGGCAATTGGAGCAACAGGAGTAACAGGTCCAATCGGACCAACAGGAGTAACTGGGGCAATAGGTGCAACAGGAGTAACAGGTCCAATCGGGCCAACAGGAGCAACTGGGGCAATAGGTGCAACAGGAGTAACAGGTCCAATCGGACCAACAGGAGCAACTGGGGCAATAGGTGCAACAGGAGTAACAGGTCCAATCGGACCAACAGGAGCAACTGGGGCAATAGGTGCAACAGGAGTAACAGGTCCAATCGGGCCAACAGGAGTAACTGGAGCAATAGGTGCAACAGGAGTAACAGGTCCAATCGGGCCAACAGGAGCAACTGGAGCAATAGGTGCAACAGGAGTAACAGGTCCAATAGGACCAACAGGAGTAACTGGGGCAATAGGTGCAACAGGAGTAACAGGTCCAATAGGACCAACAGGAGCAACTGGGGCAATAGGTGCAACAGGAGTAACAGGTCCAATAGGACCAACAGGAGCAACTGGAGCAATAGGTGCAACAGGAGTAACAGGTCCAATCGGACCAACAGGAGTAACTGGGGCAATAGGTGCAACAGGAGTAACAGGTCCAATAGGACCAACAGGAGCAACTGGACCAGGTGGAAGTACTATTTATTTAGGTACAGACCAGTCACTTGGAAACAATGATTTCTTAGGGTTAGGTACTTCATCACCAAGTTTTATTAGAAACACCTTAGTAGTACCGCAAAATGCAACTCTTATAGGGATAGTTTTAAGTGTTAGAACAGAACCATTAGCAGTAGGAGATACAGTAAGTGCTAGGATAATTAGAAGTACAGATTGTGGAAATACTACGGTAGATACTGGAATTATCGCAACTGTAACTGGTCCTAGTAGCGCAGCAGCTCCAAATTGTTGTGCAGTATCAGTAAGTCCTCCAGTTGCAGTTAATAGATGCGATTTGTTAGCAGTTCAAATTACACGTACTGGAAATCTTAGTGCATTAGCAAATGGTGCTGCAGCAACTATTATATTTAGTATTCCTTAATAAATTTAGCGTTTAGAATTCAATAATCTAGTGGTAAGTTAAAAAATTGTAGGATGTTATAGTAGGAACCATGATAAGAGGTAAGAGATAAAGACATATTTATCTCTTACTAGATAAATAATTTATTATTCAATATTTAGCATGGTGCAAATAACAAGAAAATTTATGGGAGATTATAAGAAACAAAATCATTTAAAATGTTTATTATTATATATTTAGATGTTACAATTATCTGATTAAAAATGCTATTTTAAATTGAGCTATTAATAAGGTAGTGCTTCTTAATATATATACATATATACAAGGGAGATTATTAAAAGGATTATTATTAAAAATTAGGGCTCATAATATGCTCTTAATAAGAGTTATAAAAATTCTTAAGCATAGCAATATGCCATATCACAATACTTAACATAACTAAAAGGAGTTTTGAAAGCATTATGAAATATTCATATGAAGAAGGTAACTTTAGAAAAGGAGATATACTAAGTATTACTATTGATAGAAAGGTAAATATTTATTTATTAGATGGTGATAATTTTACTAGGTATAGAAATAATAATAGTTTTAAATACTATGGCGGTCCAGTTGATAGCTCGCCTTATAACATTACAGTTCCGAGTTCTGGTCACTGGTATATTGTTATAGATTTAGGCGGAGGGGCAGGAATTCTAAACTATTCCATAAAAGTATTTAGATAAAATACATATAGATAACCCAACTAAGACTTGAACTTATACATATAACTCGCCGAAATGAATAATATATTTTTGTTCCAGTTTCTGGGTAATTCTGATGGGTGATTCTAAGGATATAAAGTTGCACTCAAAGTGCTAGCCTCAAAGAACAAGCTGTGAACTAGCACATTTGGAACAACTTATAGCCAAAGAATCACATCCATCAAAATTACCAATGAAACATTCCACAAAAATATATTACCCATTTCTATTTGGGATATATTTCATAGTATAAATCTAACTTATAATTGAGTTATATATAGGTATGATTTATCTTTAGCGTACGTTTAGATATTGCCCAAATAATACTTCATCATAATTCTAAAAATATTACAAGGATTTTAACAGTAATTGCGAGTTGAGAATTGTAACATATATAAATTTATATTAAATTTTTGTGGTATTTTAAAATAAGTAAATGGATTTTGTTTTACATTGACAATAATAGGATAAATATATTATTATATACAAAATATCTAAAATGTAAAAGGAGTAAGATAAAATGGCATATTATTTTAATGAACCATCCCATACTTTTGGAGAATATTTATTAGTACCAGGTTACTCTTCAGTAGACTGCATACCACAAAATGTAAGTTTGAAAACACCTCTTGTTAAGTTTAAAAAAGGTGAAGAATCACCATTAAGCATTAATATACCTTTAGTTTCGGCGATAATGCAGTCCGTATCAGATGATAAGATGGCAGTAGCTTTAGCAAAAGAAGGCGGAGTTTCATTCGTATATGGATCTCAGTCAATTGAAAATGAAGCTGCTATGGTTGCAAGAGTTAAGAACTATAAGTCAGGCTTTGTTACTAGTGATTCTAACATCAAACCTGATACTACTTTAGAAGAAGTTGTAGAAATAAAAGAGAGAACAGGACATTCTACTATGGCAGTTACTGAAGATGGGACTCCAAATGGAAAACTTCTTGGAATTGTAACAAGTAGAGATTATAGAATAACTAGAATGGATTTAAGTACTAAGGTTTCGGAATTTATGACACCTTTCAGTGAACTTATATATGCTGATGCTAATATAAGTTTGAAAGAAGCAAACAACATTATTTGGGATAATAAATTAAATATGCTGCCATTAGTTGATAAAGATCAAAAGTTAAAATACATGGTATTCCGTAAAGATTATTCAGCTAATAAGGAGAATTCAAATGAACTTATTGATTCTCAAAAAAGATACATAGTTGGGGCAGGTATTAATACTAGAGATTATGCTGAAAGAGTACCAGCATTAATAGAGGCTGGAGCAGATGTATTATGTATTGATTCATCTGAGGGATTTTCAGAATGGCAAAGAATAACAATTGATTATATACATAAGAATTTTGGAGAAAATATAAAAGTCGGAGCTGGAAATGTTGTTGATAGAGACGGGTTCATGTTTTTAGCAGAAGCAGGAGCAGACTTTGTTAAAGTTGGAATAGGCGGTGGATCTATCTGCATAACTCGTGAACAAAAGGGTATAGGCAGAGGGCAGGCAACGTCTCTTATTGATGTAGTTAAAGCTAGAGACGAATATTTTGAAAAGACAGGAGTTTATATTCCAGTATGCTCTGATGGAGGTATTGTCCATGATTACCATATTACATTAGCATTGGCTATGGGTGCAGACTTTATTATGTTAGGAAGATATTTCTCTAGATTTGATGAAAGTCCAACTAATAAAGTAAATATAAATGGAAACTACATGAAAGAGTATTGGGGCGAAGGCTCTAATAGGGCAAGAAATTGGCAAAGATATGACCTTGGTGGAGATAAGAAATTATCTTTTGAGGAAGGTGTTGATTCATATGTTCCATACGCTGGAAGTTTAAAAGATAATGTAAGTATAACACTTAACAAAGTTCGTTCTACAATGTGTAACTGTGGTGCTCTTACTATTCCAGAACTTCAAAAGAATGCAAAAATAACATTAGTTTCTGCAACAAGTATTGTAGAAGGAAGTTCTCATGATGTAATGTTAAAAGATAATCACTATAATGCTCAACAGTAAAGAGAATATACTATGAGGTAATTTCAAACTTACAAGATGCAGTCCAACTGTTTCGCAAGGAATTATAGAGAGTTTGCAAATTAAAATATGAAATTACTAGTAGTTAATATCAAATTTTTAAATAATAAAAATTAAAATTGACATTCTTTAATCCATGTCATATTATATAGTATATAGATTTCATTGGAAGGAAGTATTTTTGTGAGTGTTTAGTATCTTAATTATAGTAATTTAATATTAATTCAAAAATGAAGTATTTTATACTTTTATTTGTTGTTGAATTAATTATAACTATTAAAAGATACGAGCCACGAATTTGCTTTCAAAAGATAGGTATATTTCTATCTTTATTTGATGTTGAATTTTTTAGCTGTGGAGGTATCCACAGCTTTTTTATTTTATGCTTTGGCATTCAGAAAACCAACTGTTAAGCAGGTGGGTCTGACTTATTTAAGAATTTAAATTATATGTATTGCAAAATTATCCCATATCATAATTCTAAAGATCTTGGAAGAATTTTAGCTGTAATTGTGAATTGCAACATATATGCTTTATGAATGGTATACATTGCATTAAATATTAGTTTGCTGAGTAGCTCAATTTTGAAATCTATAACCTTGTTCGTGGCTTGAATATATAAGAAAAGGAAATGAAAAAATGAATAATGCCACATTAGAAAAATTAAATTATAAAGAATTAAAAGACATTATAAAATCATATTGCGTAAGTAATTTAGGGAAAAAGTTAATTGATAAATTAGTTCCAAGTAATAATATAAAACAAGTAAGAAGAATGATTAAAGAAACTTCCGAGGGGAGAAGGCTAATAGATGCATCTTACCATATGCCTCTTGAAGGAGTTTTTGATATATCTCCATTAATTGAAAAAATAGAAAAAGGTGGGGTTTTGGAGCCATCAGAAGTGATTACAGTAGGAGATTTTCTTAGAGGATGTAGAAAAGTAAAAGCGTTCGTTAAAGATAAAGAAGGATATGCAGAAACCTTAAGTGCATATGGAGAAAATATTACAGATTTAAAATATATTGAGGATGAAATAAATATGGCTATTAGAGGAACCATTGTTGATTCTAATGCTACAAAAGAACTTAAAAAAATTCGTAGAAGCATTGAGCTCTGTGAAGAAAAAATAAAAGAAAAGATAGAGAAATTTATTAAGAATCCAAGCAATAAAGAGTATATGCAAGAATTTTTTGTTAGTATAAGGAATGGAAGATATACGGTTCCTATTAAAGCTGCTTATAAAAATCATATACAAGGTACTATAGTTGAAGCTTCTTCAAAAGGCACTACAGTGTTTATGGAACCAGCTTCAGTCTCAAAATATACAACTGAATTAATAGCTTTAAAGGCTGAAGAGAGTGTTGAAGAATACAAAATATTATCTACCTTAAGTGAAATGATTTTTCAAAAGCATCAAGAAATAAAAATAAATATCGAAGTTATTTCAGAGTATGACATGATACTTGCAAAAGCAAAATATAGCAAGGAAATAAGCGGAATTGAGCCAAAACTCAATGATTATGGTTATATAAAAATAGTAAAGGGAAGATATCCATTAATTAAAGAGTGCGTTCCACTGGATTTTGAAATAGGAAATAAATATAGAAGCTTAATAATAACTGGTCCAAATGCAGGCGGAAAGACAGTTGTATTAAAAAGCGTTGGATTACTTACTTTAGCAGCATTAAGTGGATTTCATATAAGTGCACATGAAAATACTGAGATTGCAGTATTTGATGATATTTTTGTTGATATTGGTGATAATCAAAGTATAGAAAATGCTTTAAGTACATTTTCTTCTCATGTAAAAAATTTAGCAGAGATTTTAAAAGAAAGTAGC
Organism: Clostridium beijerinckii; assembly: GCF_036699995.1. Taxonomy (NCBI): domain Bacteria; kingdom Bacillati; phylum Bacillota; class Clostridia; order Eubacteriales; family Clostridiaceae; genus Clostridium; species Clostridium beijerinckii. Next base: position 2,353,032 of record NZ_CP144906.1, read on the forward strand.
AGAAATTCACTATTACTTTTTGATGAAATTGGAAGTGGCACAGAACCAAATGAAGGAGCTGCACTTGCTATTGCAATTTTAGAAGAATTTTATCATAAGGGATGTATTACAGTAGCAAGTACTCATTATGGGGAAATTAAAAATTTTTCGCAAAATCATCCAGACTTCGAAAATGCAGCTATGGAATTTAAAAGAGACACTTTGGAGCCATTATATAAACTTCATATAGGAAAAAGTGGAGACAGCAATGCCTTATATATATCAAGAAAAATGGGTATTAGTGATAATATAATTGAAAGAAGTAGAAAATATATTCAAACGAAAGACTATAATTATGATTTAGTAAAAGAAAGTAAAATTTCTAAAAGAGAAATAGAAGAATCCGAAACTCATGAGTATATTTATAAAGTTGGAGATAAAGTATTACTGTTAGATAAAGGTTCAAGTGGAATTGTCTATAAAGAAATTGATAGATTAAATAATATAACTGTTTTATTTAATAATGAATTTATAGAAGTAAACTATAAAAGAATTAAACTCGAAATTAGCGCAGAAGAATTATATCCTAAAGATTATGATATGAGCCAGCTATTTTCAAGTTATAAGGAAAGAAAACTTAATAGAGATATTGAAAGAGGATCTAAAAAAGGACTCAAAAAATTTAGAAAACAGGAAGGTATATAGATAAACAATATATAACCTAGGCTTATGCAATAATCCACCGAAAGTAGAAACATTGTTATTTCACAGGACTATGAAAATTTCGCTGAAAGTGCTAAATTGCAGGTTGCACAACTAATGCTTGCTCCCAATTTCATTGTGACAAGCGTTAGTTGAACAACCTACAATTAAGAGCTTTTAACAGCTCGTTTTCAATGCCTGTTGCATAAAAATGTTTCTACTTTCTAGTATGGCAGTATATTTTGATTAAAAGTTCAACATATACATTAAACAAAATTATACATGTATAATAATTTATCACAATGTATAAGTTTACTTTTGGATTTGTTTATCTATAAAAACGAAAGAATATAAGAATTTAGGAATAAAGGAATTTAAGAATATAAGAATCTAAGAATTTAAATTCTTAAGAAGGAAAGAACTTAAAAAGTTAAAAGTGAAAATATCTTTACAGAAAAAAATATAAAAAGTTAACAATTTATAATGTTTTCAATGCTTTGAATAATTATATGTAGTGTAAAAGTAATTCTTAATCATAATTCTAAAAATATTGAAAGAATTTTAGCTGTAACAGTGAATTGTGAAATGTGCATTATAAATTGCAAAATATATATTAAAAAGAGGTTGTCTTATAGAGGTGTATAAACCAATAAGATAACTTCTTTTTATAAAAAACACAATGGTGTATTAATTCTTTCTAATTCAGGAAACATGTATCAAGTAAGCCTTTTTATTGGTAAATAATAATGCTATAATATGAACAGATTATTACGCATGTCATAGTGATAATTTTACTGTTACTGAATGAATTGGAGGAAACACATGAAGGAAAATTTGGAAGTTACATTAAAGCAAATGATTCATATCATTCATAGAGCTATTAATTCTGTAGACAAAAGGCTTTTGAATCATGGAGAGAGAGTTGCATATATAATGTTAAATTTATTAAAAGCAAAAGGAAATTATAATAATGAAGATATGCTTAAAATTTGTGTCATATCAATTTTTCACGATATTGGTGCATATAAGGTTGCGGAAAGAGATAAGCTTGTTGATATTGACGTAAAAACTCCATTTGATCATGCTATCTATGGTTCATTATTTATAAAATATTTTTCTCCTCTGCCTAATTTATATAACATAGTTCTAAGCCATCATTTTACTTGTAGGTATTTTAAGGACAAGCACATGGATATTCTATCTAAAGAAGGAATGATATTAAGTTTTGCCGATTATATTGATAGAATGTATTTATCAAAAAAAGAATTAACGAAAGATTTTATTAGAAATCATGCAGAAGAATATTCAAATGAGTATATAGAATTATTGCTGGAAGCAGATAGAAAATTTAATTTTATTGAAAAGCTAATAGATAAAACTTATGTTGAGGAGCTGTATGATTTTTTTTGTACTAGAATACTTACAAGAGATGAAGTTGTATCATATAGTAAAATGTTAGCTTATTCAATTGATTTTAGAAGTGAGGCGACAGTCAAACATACTATATTAGTAGAAGCTGTAAGCTATCAAATTGCAAAGCTGTGTGGGTTAGATGAGAAAACTTTATCAAAAATTAAAATGGCAGCTGCGCTTCATGATATAGGAAAGATTGCTATTCCAGTAGAAATCTTAGAAAAGCCAGGTAAACTTATAGACGAAGAGTTTGAAATTATGAAAAGCCATGCTATTATAGGATATAAGATTTTAAGTGATTTAAATATAGATGAAATAAGAGATTTAGGAACATTTCATCATGAGAAGTTAGATGGTGAGGGTTATCCTTTTGGACTAAAAGGAGATCAGTTAACTAAAGAAATGAGAATAGTAGCAATAGGTGATATTACTAGTGCATTGTTAGGAGTAAGAAGCTATAAGGAGGAGTTTAGTAAAGATAGAATAATAAAAATTTTAAATAACATGGCTAAGGATAATAAAATTGATTTACATATTACTAATTTGCTTATAGATAATTATGATTTTATAATTGATGAGGCAAAAAAGCAGGCTAGTGATTTAATGGCAAAATATTTGAATATAACGACTGAATATAAACAATTATTAAAAAAATTTTCGTAAAAATAAGTGAATATCATATAATCCCAAGCAATTAATTATATGTGCTATATAACTAATTGCTTGGGATTTTTAGTTGAAAAGTTATTTTTCATAGGATTTCTAAATTTCTTTAGAAATTCTTTCGATTTAATTGTAAACTATCTTTATTTTTCAATTGTATATTTTACTTGTAGCTAATCAGTATATAAAAAATAAATATGTTGTAATTGAGTTTCTACATTTTACTTTAATTTAATGTTTGGATTACTAGGAACTTAAATGCAAATCTGTTATTGCGGCATATATCATCTAAGAATAGGAGGTGTTTATGGGAGAATCTTTAATTCTATAATTTACAATCTTGAATTTTATAAAAATAAGACTAGTAGGAAAGTATATTTATGAGTTTGGAAATGCTTCACATATGATATATAATAAATTTTATGTGAATTTTATTCCAAGTTAAATAAGAATAGGAATTTTAATATGTATTATAAGATTAATTAAATATATATTGCAAAGATAATTCTTCATGACAATTCTAAAAATATTGCAAGAATTTTAGCTGTAATTATGAATTGTGAAATGTGAATTGTGCATTGCAACATATATATGAATCAAATATTATTTGTAAATTATAGTAAGTGAGGGTGTTAAAGAGTAATGAATTTTTATAATGTTTTAATAGTTGAAGATGAAAAAGAAATATGTGATGGAATAGAGATATACTTGAAAAACCAAGGCTACAATGTTTATAGAGCAAGCAATGGAATAGAAGGATTGGAGATAATAGAAAATCAAACTTTGCATTTAGCAATAGTTGACATAATGATGCCAAAGATGGATGGAATAACAATGGTGATGAAACTCCGTGAGAATTATGATTTTCCTGTAATAATGCTTACTGCAAAATCAGAGGAGATGGATAAAATTCTAGGTCTTAATATTGGAGCGGATGATTATGTAACTAAGCCATTTAATCCAATGGAGTTGATAGCTAGAGTCAATTCGCAGCTTAGAAGATATTCAAAATATTTAAGTGTTGTAAGTGGAGCTGAACAAAAAAGTAATGTATTTTCAATTGGTGGTTTAGAGTTAAACACTGATACAAAAGAAGTGATTCTTGATGGAGAATTAATAAAAGTTACACCAATAGAATTTAAAATATTACAATTGTTAATGAAAAATCCAGGAAGAGTTTTTTCAGCGGAAGAAATATATGAAAAAGTGTGGAATGAGGAAGCCATAAATACTGATACAGTAATGGTTCACGTCAGGAATATAAGAGAAAAAATAGAGATTGATACAAAAAATCCAAAATATTTAAAGGTGGTATGGGGAGTTGGATACAAAATTGAAAAACAGTAAAAAATCATATGTTACAAATTTAGTAACATTTATTATATTTTTAATAATGTCAGTAGGCATATTTAATATTTATCCTAACATGAGAGAATGGGCAAAAGCAGAGCCTAAATCTCCATTTGAAGAAGATGAGTTCTTAAGAACTATTTATAAAAATGATTATGTTTTATATAAAGATCTTGTAGGACAGACAAATCATGAAGAATTATCAGGTGATAAAATTTATATATCATCCTATGATACACATAATGATACTGAGGAAAATACTATTAGAAATTTTAACTATGAACTCAGTGAGTGGAAAAATAATTTGAATAATAACTATAAAAATCTTGATTATTTAGTGTATAGTGATGATGCAAATATTACAAATACAAATAATGATTTAAAGGAATTAATATCTGATAGTGAAGTTAATAATTTAAAGAATAAATATTCGTGGTACATGACCGTAAAATATGATAACACTGGATTAATGTCAATAAGTAATATTTACGGTGCTGATGCAAATATCGTAAAAAATGCATTTTCAGGTCTGAATATAAGAGAAATTTGGGGGTATCCTCGTATTAATGATGAGAATGTTAAATTTAATCCAATTAAAAATGTCACTTTCATTTATGGGATTCCTAAAGACCTTAAATATACAGATGGTTTAAGCAGAATGATAGATGAATCGGAAAATCAAATTAATATTGCAGCTGTAGTAACTATCCTCTTTGGAATAGTAAGTATTGTATTAATATTTAGTTTACTAATTCCTTATAAAAATGGGAAAGAAGTATTTGGAGTTAAATATTTCTCGAAAATTCCTTTTGAGATTAATTGCTTTATTTTTGGAGCAGGAGGAATTGTCCTCGGATTTATACTAGGGCGTACAGTCGTAGAAACCTTAAGAAATAGATTTGCTCTAGATTTAATTGGCTCAAGAATGGACAAAAATCTTGAAGGCATTACAATGATTTCTGTAAATATAATTATGTGGATGGCAGCTATATATATTATATTTGCAGGTGTTATGTTATTAAAAAGCATAATAAATTTTGGAGTAATTAAATACTTAAAAGAAAACTTATTAATAATTAAGATTTTTAGGTATATTAAAAAGCTATTCAGTAATGTATTTAATTATATAGGGCATATAGATTTAAATGACAAGTCTAATAAGTTCATTATAAAAGTTATTGGCGTAAATTTGATAATAATGTTAATCTGCTGTATTTTCTGGTTTTTGGGAATAGTAATAGCGTTAATTTATAATATAATATTATTTTATTCAATTAGAAAACAATATGGAGATATAAGGAATAAGTTTAGTATACTTTTAAATGAAGCAGATAGAATTGCTGGTGGTGATCTAGAAGTAGAAATAGAGGATGATTTAGGATTATTCAATCCACTAAAAGATAGAATTGAAAAAATAAAAGATGGTTTGAAAAAAGCGGTAAATGAAGAGGTTAAAAGTCAGAGAATGAAGACGGAACTTATTTCAAATGTTTCTCATGATTTAAAAACACCCCTTACTTCAATAATAACTTATACTGATTTATTAAAAAAAGATAATTTAACTGAAGAAGAAAGAAAATCGTATATTGATACAATTGATAAAAAATCACAAAGATTGAAATTCCTAATTGAAGACTTGTTTGAAGTAAGTAAGGCTACTAGTGGAGATATTAAGCTAAACTTAGTGAATGTAGATATTGTGGAATTAATGAGACAAACGCAAATTGAACTAGATGATAAAATAAAGGATTCAAAGTTAATATTAAAAAATAGTTACCCTGCAAGTAAAGTGATATTAAATCTTGATAGCCAAAAAACCTTTAGAATTTTTGAAAATCTAATAATAAATGTAGTCAAATATGCTATGAAGGGATCAAGAGTATATGTAGACATAATAGATCATGAGAAGAATGTAGAGATTACAATAAAAAATATGTCTGCAGAAGAGTTGAACTTTGATCCATTTGACATTGTAGATAGATTCCAAAGAGGAGATAAATCAAGGAATACAGAAGGATCTGGTCTTGGTCTTGCAATTGCAAAGAGTTTTGTGGAAGTCCAAGGTGGAACTTTTAATATTGAAGTTGACGGTGATTTATTTAAAGTAATTATTATATTTAAAAAATAAGTTGATAATAATTTCTTGTTTAAATCATGTCTATCTATATGGTGAATTATATATATGTTGCAATTATAAATTTACATTTAAAACTCAAGTGAGCAAAGTGTTCAATTAAGAAAGAAATTTATAAACCAAATTGCAACATATATAGTGCAATAATAGAGTGATAATATATAATCATTCTCCCTAATTGTGCCAATTAAGTATTTGCTCTATATATAGAATTAAATCACACTTGTAATATTTTCTGAATTAAAATAATTCATATGAAAGGAACATAATATGAAAATTAATATCTATTTACATTGTTTATTATCCATACTTCTTGGTACAATAATAGGCATATTGACTATATTTGGACAAGGTCAATTAAAAGGTAATTGGAATTCCCTGGCTAATCTTGGGACAGTTTGGTTAGTTCCTGCCTTTTTTATAAGTTCTATTGCAAATAAAAAAAGGTTTTCTGTGACATCTTGTTCGTTATGTTTAATAGGAGAGGTTATGGGATACTATTATTTTCATTCATTGATAAATCAATATAATTTTTCTGTTGGCTATTTCACGTTAATTTGGCTTGGGTGCGCTATAGTTGGTGGTATTATCTTTGGATTGGCAGGGTATCTATGGTATCATAAAGATGAAAAATTTCATGAATTAGGCAGTGCTTTATTATCTGGTGTTTTTTTAACAGATGGTCTAAACATGTTTATACATATAGATGATTATAGACATATGATAACTGTGGCTATTGTAGAAATAGTTTTTGGCTTATTATTAATAATTATTTTAGAAAAAAATATGCATGAGAGACTTCGTTGTTGTATTTTTCTTATACCAGTTATTATTTTAGGATTAATAGGATACACAATATTATATTATCTAACAATATAAATTCATAGAATTAGTGTAATAAGGTGTCTTTAGTTAATACGGGATCTTCCTATATGGAACACTTAAGGCAACCTTGATGGGGTGCCTTTTGTTTTTATTTTTTACAAAGTTCAGGTTGAATTTTATACTTCTTTCGCAATGAGGCAAATATAAAAAACAGGCATAATATGAGATATAAAATCTTGCATATTATAGATAAGCCAATTATAAGTTAGATTTATACTATGAAATATATCCCAACTAGAAACTGGAACAAAAGTATGTTATTCATTTCGGCGAGTTATATGCATAAGTTCAGGTTTTAGTTGGGTTATCTATAGTTAAAATAGGACTTTGAACTTAGAATATATGGTGAAATTAGCCATATGGATAGACTTTTATATATTTATGTTATAATATTATAAATAGTTTTAGTTAATGGAGGAGATAACATGTTTACTAAGGAAGAGCTATTAGTAATTGAAGATGCTTTAAAAATTGCAGATGCTGAATATATAAAATTAATTGATGAAAACAAAAATAATAAAAACAGAATGGTAGCATTTAATAGAAAGCAAAAAAAATTATGGTTAGTTCAAAATAAATTAAAAAAGCTTATAGAAGAAAGCTAAAAATAAGAGTAGATTCATTATTTATATATTATAAAGATGGATCTACTTTTTTATAAATAAACATTGCACAATAATACTACATATAATAAGTTTGCCAAAAAAAAGCCTGCATATTATAATATGTAGGTATGCAATTGTTGTAAAATACTTAATTAGAAGTTATAAAGAGGAGAAAAATATATGAATAAATTATTTCAAATTAAAGATTTAGAATTTTATGAAGAGGATTTTGTTGATGATATAAAAGATTATGAAGATATAATTGATATTATTGATGAATTAAGTGAAAATTTAAGTTATGAGATTATAGAGATTGCAGGTTCTAATGGGTGTTGTGATAAAACAAAGAAGAATTATCTAGTTGAGATAATTGGATATATTGATGAAAATGATGAGTTTATTACTAAAGAGGAGAGAGACGCTTTAGGAGTTATGGATCTAAATAAGAGATTCGATTTATTTGTTATAACAGTACATAAGTGTACAGCATGTAATAAGTGGGTAATTTCTATATTAGAATAATTATAGGATAATTAGCTGTTGATACAGCTTTTTCTTTTATAAAATGAATTAATGTATAAGAAGGGAGGTAAAACAATTGAGGAAGCATAGTAATAGAAATACTCAAAGATTTAAAATTTGTTTAATACTAATTTCACTTATAGTACAGCTATTTGTCAATATAAATACTTTTAATATTAAAGTTAATGCTGCTGAAATAAATAGTAAATTAGATGAAATATATATATCTGAATCTAATTACAATGAAGATATGAAAAGTAAAGTCGAACCATATATAAAAAGTAAACTGGAATCTGGATATATAGATGGAGATAAGGACGTTAAATTGTACTATGAAAAATACAATATAGAAAATGCAAAGGCTAATATAGTAATATCTCACGGATATACTGAGAGTTTAGAGAAGTATCATGAATTAATATATTATTTTTTAAAAGAAGGGTATAATGTTTTCGGAATTGAACATAGAGGTCATGGCAGATCTGGCACACTTGGAATAGCTGATAAAACCCAAGTGAATGTAGAAAAATTTGATCAATATGTAACTGATTTTAAAAAATTTATGGATGAAGTTGTTATGCCAAATAATCAAGGTAAAAAGGCATTATTGTTTGCTCATTCAATGGGGGGAACTATTGGAACAAAATTCATAGAGGATTACCCAGATTATTTTGATGCTGCGGTATTAAGTGCTCCTATGCTTGAAGTTAACACTGGAAATATACCAAAATTCTTAGCTGATATTATAGTAGAATTTGAAGTTGCTATTGGTAATGGTGGAAATTACGTTTTAGGTAAGAAACCATATACACCAGAGTATAAGGAAAATGAGATTGGGACAAGTTCTTTGAATCGTTATAAATATAGTCATGATATAGTAGCTAATAACAAAGAACTTCAAAGAGGTGGTGCAAGTTATAATTGGACAAAAGAAGCCTTTGATACAACGAAGGAAATTATAAAACCAGAAAATGCATCTAAAGTAAAAATTCCAATATTATTATTTCAAGCTGATAATGATACTTATGTAAAAGCAGAAGGACAAAATAAATTTGCAAGTAGCGCAAAGAATTGCGAAATAGAAAAGATAGAAAACTCTAGACATGAAATATATCTAGAAAAAGATGAAATTCAAAAACCATATTTAGATGAATTATTAGATTTTTATGATAAGGTATAATTTTTTAAACAAAAATATATAAGCTTGTCTTTGTATATAAAGACAAGCTTATATTCATATCATAGTATACTATTCCATCATTGCTGCTAATTTTTTATTAAATAATAAGAATAATATTCCCATTATAATTGAAGTAGCAGCTATTCCAGCAAATATTTGTAAGTGTCCTAAAGTTTCTGTGTAACCAGCAAGTCTTCCCGCTATTTGATTAGCAACAAAGCTGCTTAGAAGCCATACACCCATTAGGAAAGATGCAAGTTTAGCTGGCGCTAATTGACTTACCATTGAAAGTCCAACTGGTGATAAGCAAAGTTCACCAACAGTATGGAAGAAATAAGTTCCTACAAGCCATATCATGTTAGCTTTAATAGCAGTATCTTCTATATTTCCTCCTCTTTGCATAACAGCACCAACCATAAGTAAGAAACCAAGTCCTAATAGTATTGAACCTGTTGCCATTTTTTGAGGAATACTTAAGTCACCACTCTTGCTGCAAGCTAATTTGTACCATAGCTTTGATACAGGGATTCCAAGTATTAATATAAACAATGGATTTAATGATTGGAACCAAGATACTGGTACTTCCCATCCACCAACTGACCTATCTATAAAATCTTGTGTGTATATAGTAAGTGAACTTCCAGCTTGTTCAAAGCCTGTCCAGAATATTATAGCAAAAGCTGTTAATATTAAAATAACTGCAGTTCTGTGTTTTTCTTGTTTAGTTAATGGTTTAGCTTTTGCTTTATTATTGGAATTAGATTTAACTACACCTACAGGTGCTTTACCAATTTCTCCAAGGAATTTGTTTGCTAATCCATTAAAGATTACTTGTCCTAAAATCATTCCAAGTCCTGCAACTAAGAAACCATATCTAAATCCGTAGTGTATAATTTCTCCTGCTTGTGTAGTAGCCATTGTTTTTTCTGCTAAAGTACCACATATAAGCGGTGCTAAAAATGATCCGGCATTTATTCCCATGTAGAAAATAGTGAAGGCTGAATCTTTTCTTTTATCTCCATCAGCATATAAATGACCAACCATTGTTGAAATATTTGGTTTAAAGAAACCATTACCGATTATAAGTAAAAATAAACCTATGTATAGCGCAGTCATACTTTGGTTTGAGAATAATGTTAACTGTCCAATAGCTATTATTATTCCTCCAATAGTGATGGCTTTTCTTTGTCCTAAGTATCTATCTGAGATATATCCGCCTGCTAGTGGAGTAAGGTATACAAGAGATGTGAAATTTGCATATATAGTCATTGCAGATACCTTATCTACACCAAGTCCACCTCTTATAAATTCTGTAGTTAAATACATTACAAGCAATGCTCTCATACCATAGTAACTAAATCTTTCCCACATTTCTGTAAAAAATAGCATATACAGACCTGGAGGATGTTTCATTTTGCTTGATTCGTTTGATGAAACTTCTTTCATCATTATATCACTGTCTTTTTTAAGTTCCATAATAAACCTCTTTCTTTGATATTTTATTAACATAACAATTTTAGCAACAAATTCGACAACTTGCAAATTTTTGGTTACAAAAATGTTAAATTATAACCTATAATAGTGGTATTTATATTAAAAATTAAATATTCTATATAAAAAATTTAATAATAGAATCCCCAAAAACAGTTGTTGAATTAGCAATATATTAAAAAATGATAGCTTTTCATAAAAAAATCATATTTTTTGATATTAATTAAAAAATATGATTTTTTTATGAATTTTTAAAATTTGTTTAGTAAGTTTTTATAAGAAATTATTGTACATAGTATGTTTATTCTTGGGACAGTATATATTCATAGGATTAAAAAAGGTGGTGAAATATAATTGATAAGAAAAATTAGTAATTTTATAATATGTTTTTTTATTATTTTTAGTATTCCTATAGATTCAAAGGCATCAGAAGATAGGGATTACAAAACAGAGATGAAGCAGGATATTTTGATTCTTATGTTATCATATCCTCAATATATAGTAGATGTGGAAAAGAAGAGTGATGATGAAGTTTACATAATTATGAAATCGGGTAAGAAAATTATTTATGATGATAAAAAGGAAAAAAATCATGAAGTAAAATTAACAAATCCTGATTTACAAGATATGTTAGGGCAAGATTACCCATTAGAAAAAAATACAGAGATTATGGATAAAAATTTTGATCCTGGTAGAGCTAGGCATTATGAGTTATTAAGCGAAGTCTATGGAAATTCTAAGGGAGCAATTGAAAAAAACTTAGCTAGTTTAAAGTATGGATATACTAATTATCAATTCAATAAGCAAAATAATGCTAATGCGTCTTTAGAAGCAGCTTTAAAAGAATTAATGCCTTTAGCAAAATCAAGATCAGATATAGGCAGTATACTTTACCCTGCCAGTGGAACATTTAATTATAGAGTTATATCTGGAACTGGAAGGCTAAGCCCACATTCATATGGAATCGCAATTGATCTTAAAAGTGATAAGAGGGATTATTGGAAGTGGAGTTCAGAAAAGGCTGGAAAGGAAAGACTCTCTGATTACCCTAAAGAACTAGTGGAAGCATTTGAAAAGAATAATTTCGTGTGGGGAGGAAAATGGGGGCATTTTGATATATTGCATTTTGAATATAGACCAGAAATAATATTAAAAGCTAGATATTTTGCTAATTGGAATAACAATGATGAATGGTTCAAAGGTGTTCCTCTAAACGAAGAAACTAATAAGTATATTGAAATAATTAACAATAAATTGTAATAGAATGACTTAATTTAGAAAGGGGTATTATAGATGCGACTCTCTAAAATCAAAAAAAACCGGTCAAAATTTATAATCATCTTAGTATTCATTGTATTTCTATCATTGATTACTAGTGATAAAAGTAGCATTGTATTTGCTGATGCTAGTACCGATAATGAAGTGAAAAGTATCGTAGAAAATATATTTGCAATAAAAAATAAAGCTATACTTAGTAAAGATTTGGATTCAATTAAATCTTTATATGCTACTGATACTAGATATGGTCAATGGGCATATGAATATGAAGAAAAAAAGGTTAAATATATTAATAATTGGGCAGAAAAGCAGGGAATACAATTTGTTGATATCATTCCCAAGGTAGTAATTAAAAAATCTAAAATTGGAGACAATAAATGTTCTTTTAGTTTAATTTGTAATACGGAGTATAAGTACATATATCCGGATCAGCCTGAAGCTATAAATAGTTCAAGAATGGGGACGTATCATTCTTTTCAATTAAGTAAGAGGGATAAAAATTGGATAATAACAAAGGAGTGGTATACAGATCCATTTGCTGATTCATTAAGTTTAGAAAATATTAAAGCAGATGAGATTAAGCAATATATATCGTCACAGCCACCTAGAGATATTTCAAATATCAATGAAAAAAGAAAAGGCGCAAAGGAATATGCAGAAAGATACTGTGGAGCAGCAACAATTGAGGAGTATGGTTTTAAGTATAATAATAAATATAGAGATTTTAATCCAGAGGGTGGAGATTGTGCAAATTTTGCGTCACAAATACTACGCGAAGGAGGGAAATTCAAGGAAAATTCTACATGGAACTATGACAAAGGAAGTGCAACAGGTCCTTGGGTAAATGCCGGTAAGTTTACTCATTATATGATTAATAGCGGAAGAGCATCGGTAATTGCTAGAGGAAGTTATGAAAAGGTATATAAGGCTTCTTATAAATTACTTCCCGGAGATTTCATTGCATATGAAAAGAAAGGTGATATAACCCATGTATCGACAGTTACAGGAGTCGATTCTAAAGGATATTCTTTAGTAACATGTCATAATACGGATAGAAATAATGTTCCATGGGATTTAGGATGGAGTGATAAAAAAATTAAGTTTTGGCTTATTAGAGTTCATTACTAAATAAAATTTGCCTTAAGGGGTAATTAAATGCACTTTAAGGCTTTATTTAAAATTTAAAGAACAAAATGTGGTGAATGTATCTATAATGATTAATGAAATTTACCTCATGACGAAAGTAAAAAGTTTAATAATTACATAATTAATCAGTATTAATTATGTAATTAATACTAGTTAATTCAGCTATCACAACAAGTTTATTGAAATAATCATATTATAATATATATATTGCAAAAATAATTTTCCATTATAATCCTGAAAGCATTGCGAGAATCTTAGCCCTAATTGTGAACTGTGAAATGCGCATTGTGAATTGCAATATAATATAGTTTTATATAATCAAATTATTATAGTATAATACAAATCAGATATTAATCATTAAGGGGGGGACTAGTAAGAAATATAGTTGTATTCTTACTAAAGTAGAATGAAACAAGTAGTATTAAATAAAAAAGATAAAAGTGTTGTACAAGCTCAGTTGAAATTATTGGATATAAGCTATATCGATAAAATTATGAAATTACAAGAGGATGTATATACAAGATTAGAAAACAAAGAATTTTTTGTATGCTCAGATAAAAAAGAATTTGAAACGGCTATAAATGAAAAAGGTCTAGTTTTGGGTTGTGTTTCATTAGATGAAGATGAGCTAATTGCTATAGGAGCATATATTGAATATGGATACGATGAACATAATTATGGACATGATATAAAAATTCAAGGGGAAGAACTTCTTAAGGTGGGACAGATTGAATCGACCATGGTTTTGGATGATTATAGAGGAAATAAACTTCAAAAGATAATATGTGAATCTCTTGAAGAAATAAGCAAAAAAGCAGGAATGAATTGTATTTGTGCAACAGTTTTTCCAGATAATAAATATAGTTTGAATACATTTAAAAAACTTGGGTATAATGTTATGGAAGATAAATTAAAATATGGTGGATTAAGAAGATTTGTTCTAATGAAAGAATTAAAATAATAAACTCTAAGCATTGTGAAGGAGTAATTTATATCAATATGTATTGTAAGAAAATTATTCATAAAAAAGTTTAATTTGAAATTTTATTAACAAACTTTTAAAAAAAGTATTGATTTATAAATTATTTTGCAATATAATGAATTCCATAAAGCAAATGTGCTTGTAATTAATAAAGAAATTAATTTTTGAGAAATTAAAATTTATATATGCAATGATGAAGAAAAGTAAATTCAAATAGATGATTTTTAGAGAGTGGATGATGGTGAGATATCCGCATGAGTCTTGAATCGAAGAACACTTCGGAGCTATTAACCGAAATTTTAGATTAAAAGAGTAGGCTTAATCGGGTCCATACCGTTAAAAGTGGAGAGTATAAAATAATTATGTTTTGTACTTCATTGAGGTGAGTTTTTTATAAACTAACTAGGGTGGTACCGCGAGTCAATCTCGTCCCTATGCATTATGCATAGGGACGAGATTTTTTTATTCTTTAGGAATTTATATTTCAGTAAAATCTGTAGATAACTTAAAAAAGGTTGATTGAATAGTATTTGTATTTAAAAAAGAATAAAAAAAAAATCTTATTCGCCTGCCAAATTTTTCTCACATGCGTTCGAAAAGGCAGATGCGTGAAAAAAATCTCCGGCTCCATAGTCGCCTACGATTTTTTTGTTATAAATTTTAATTAAAATAAAAATATTTATTTTTACAAAATATCTATAAAAATCTTATGTAAAAATAATCAATATATGGGAAAAGGAGCAATAATCATGAAAAGAATATTTATTAAAGATTTAGCAGTTAACGGGGAAGAAACAGTATTACTTAAGGGATGGGTTCATAAAATTCGTGATCTTTCACATGTTTCATTTATCTTACTTAGAGATAAATCTGGGATAATTCAATTAGTATGTACTAAGGAACAAATTAAAGGTTTAAGACTTGAAAATGCAGTAGAAGTAACTGGAATAGTTCGTGAAAATGAAAAGGCTCCAAAAGGTATGGAAATTGAAGTATCAGATATTAAAATAGCAGGAACTGTATATTATGATAAATTACCATTTGAAATTCAAAGCTATAAAGAAAAAGCTGCACTTGAAACTCAATTGGATTATAGAACAATAAGTCTTAGAATTCCTAAGAAGAAAGCAATTTTTAAAGTTCAAAATGAAATTGAAGAAGCATTTAGAATGTTCTTCAAGAGTAATGATTTTGAAGAAATCCATACTCCAAAGATAACTCATTCCGGAACAGAAGGTGGATCTGAAATGTTTACTGTTAATTACTTTAACAGAAGAGCTTTCCTTGCACAAAGTCCTCAATTCTGGAAGCAAATGATGGTTGGAGCAGGTTTTGAAAGAGTATTTGAAGTTGGTTATGCATATAGAGCAGAACTTCACAACACTTGGAGACATTTAAATGAGTATGTTAGTTTAGACGTTGAAATGGGCTTTATAAAAGACGAAACTGATCTTATGGAAATGGAAGAAAACTTTATAAGATATTTATATAAGCATTTAAATGAAAAATGTGCTGAAGAATTGAAATTATTTGATGTGGTTCTTCCAGAAGAAATTAATATACCAAGAATTCCACTTGCTAAAGCTCAAGAAATTTTATTAACAGAATTTAATAAAAAATCTCCAGTTGGAAATATTGATAATGAGGGTGAGGCACTATTCCATAAATATGTTAAAGAAAAATATAATAGTGACTATGTATTCCTAACAGAGTATCCAACAGCTAAGAGACCAATGTATGCTATGGAATGTGAAGAAAATAGAGAAATGACAAAGAGTTTTGACTTAATCTTTAAAGGTGTTGAAATTACAACTGGTGGCCAAAGAATACATGATTATGAAATGCTAAAAGCTAAAATGTTAAGATTAGGATTAAAGCTTGAAGATTTTGCTTTCTATTTAGATACATTTAAGTATGGAATGCCACCTCATGGAGGATTTGCAATAGGTCTTGAAAGAATTACAATGCAAATATTAAACCTTGGAAATATAAGAGAAGCATCATTATTCCCAAGAGACATGAAGAGATTAACACCGTAATTAGAGAACACAAAAGTGAGAATCCAAATCTTGTATTTGGTTACTCGAACTTTCTCTGTGAGCATCTATGATTTGATGATAATCGCTTACTCTGTGAGTACTCAGTGAGCGAATGCGAGTCGAGTTTCCTTTAAAATGAATTATTCAATAGAAACCTAGAAAAGTTTCTATTGAATAAAGCTAATTAGTTTATGCAAAGTTAATGAATTTTAACATAGTGCTTTAAAAACAGCATTACAATGATAAAAATTTGATGAGGTGAAATTAATGAAAGTAAGTATTGATGAAGTAAAATATATAGCAAAGCTTTCTAAATTAAGATTTTCTGATGAAGAAGCTGCTGAATTTGCAAAAGAATTTGAAAATATTTTAGAGCATTTTCAATATTTAAATGAATTAGATTTAGATATTAAAGAAGATATAGATAACAAAGCAGAATTAAAGCCAGTAGTGAGAAAAGATGAAGTTAAGCAATTTGAATGTAAAGATTTATTTAGAAATGTTAAAGACATGCAAGAGACTTATATTAAAGTACCAAAGATTATTGAATAGGGTGGTGACTAGATAATGCAAATGAATATTAAAGAAATGGTAGAAAAAATTAAAAGTGGAGAATTAACTAGTGAAGCACTAGTTCAATCATATATCGAAGAAATTACAAAAAACGAAGGGACTATAAATGCATTTTTAACTCTTACTTGTGATGAAGCATTGGCTAAAGCTAAAGAAATAGATGCTAAAATAAAAGCTGGTGAATCTCTAGGAAGACTTGCAGGTATCCCAGTAGCAATAAAAGATAACATTTGTACAGAAGGAGTTAATACTACTTGTGCATCAAAAATGCTTGAAGATTTTATTCCTCCATATGATGCAACTGTAATAAAAAAATTATTAGCTGAAGATGCAATAATTATTGGTAAAACAAACATGGATGAATTTGCAATGGGGTCTTCAAATGAGAACTCAGCATTTAAAAAGACTTTAAATCCAAGGGATATAACTAGAGTTCCGGGAGGATCATCAGGTGGATCAGCAGCAGCAGTTGCAGCAAAATTCGCACCAGTATCGTTAGGATCTGATACAGGTGGATCTATAAGACAGCCAGCAGCATTTTGTGGTGTTGTAGGATTAAAGCCTACATATGGATTAGTTTCTAGATTTGGACTTATTGCTTTTGGTTCATCATTAGATCAAATTGGACCATTTTCTAATTCAGTAGAAGACAGTGCCTATATTTTAAATATAATTTCTGGAACTGATGAATATGATTCTACAAGTATAAGAGATTTAAAAGAAATAGATTATACTGCTGGTCTTCAAGATGGAATTAAGGGAATGAAAATCGGTGTCCCAGAAGAATTCTTTGGTGAAGGCTTAGATGAAGAAATTAAGGAATCAGTAAAAAATAGTTTAGATAAATTAAAAGAATTAGGAGCAGAAGTTGAAACATTTTCTCTTCCTATAATTAAGGAAGGATTAGCAGCTTATTATATAATGTCATCTGCTGAAGCAAGTACTAATTTAGATAGATATGATGGAATAAGATATGGTTATAAAACTCCAAATTACACAAATCTAGATGAATTAGTTGAAAACAGTAGAACTGAAGGTTTTGGAGCGGAAGTAAAGAGAAGAATAATGCTTGGAACATATGCACTTGCTTCTGGATATTATGATGCTTATTATAAAAAAGCAGATGCTTTTAGAAGAAAATTAAGATATGATCTTAAAAAGACTTTTGAAAAATATGATTTAATAGTAGGACCAGTTTCACCTGTATTGCCTTTTAAAATTGGTGAAAAAAAGGCTGATCCATTAGCAATGTACTTAGCTGATATTTACACTATTAATGTTAATTTAGCTGGAAATCCAGCAATATCAATTCCAGCAGGAAAGAGCAAAGAAGGCTTACCAATTGGAATTCAATTAATGGGTGATATGTTATGCGAAGAAAAAATATTCAAAGCTGCATATAGCTTAGAACAAGCTTTAGCTATTGAATTATAGGAGGGGAATTACGATGAATTTTGAAACAGTAATAGGACTTGAAATACATGCAGAATTAAAATCGAAGACAAAAATCTTCTGCTCTTGTTCAACTAAATTTGGAGCAGAACCTAATGCAAACACATGTCCAATATGCACAGGGGTTCCTGGAACACTTCCAGTGCTTAATGAAGAAGTTGTAAATTTAGCAATAAAAGCAGGAACTGCACTAGGATGTACAATAAATAAATATAACAAAATGGATAGAAAAAATTATTTTTATCCCGATCTTCCTAAAAATTATCAAACTTCACAATTTGATTTACCAATCTGTTCAGGTGGACTTGTAGAATTTGAACATGAAGGAAAGCAAGTAAAAGTTAGATTAAATAGAATTCACATAGAAGAAGATGCTGGAAAGCTAGTTCACGTAGAAGGAGAACCAATTTCTTTAGTAGACTATAACAGAGTTGGTGTTCCTCTAGCAGAAATAGTTACAGAACCAGATATGAGAAGTGTTAGTGAAGCTGTAGCGTTCATGAAAAAGCTTAAATCAATCTTAGAGTATGGTGAAATTTCTGATTGCCGTATGGAACAAGGGTCATTAAGATGCGATGCTAATATTTCATTAAGACCAGTTGGGCAAAAGGAATATGGAACTAAGGTAGAGCTTAAAAATATCAACTCATTTAGAGAACTTCAAAAAGCTTTAGAAAAAGAAGAAAGAAGACAAAGAGAACTTTACACTTATGGAGAAGGCCATAAGGTAGTTCAAGAAACTAGAAGATGGGATGCTGCAAAAGGTAAAACAATCCCTATGAGATCTAAAGAAGAAGCAGATGACTATAGATATGTGGTAGAACCAGATTTACCACCAATTATAATCTATGATGAACAAATTGAAACAATAACTAAATCGTTACCTGAAATGCCAGATGAAAAGAAAGAAAGATTTTTAACTGCATATGAACTTACAGAAAAAGAAGTTGATATTTTAATAGGTGATAAAGGACTTGCTACTTTCTTTGAAAATGTTGTATCTTTAGGTGCTACACCTAAAATAGCTTCAAACTGGATATTGGGTGATATTTTAAGAATATTAAATGATAAAAAAATAGAATCTGAAGACATGACTTTAGAAGCTGAAAACTTTGCGAAACTTCTTAAGGTAGTCGAAGAAGGTAAAATAAGCAATAATGTAGGAAGAGAAGTTCTTGATGAAATCTTTGATGAAAACAAAGATCCAATGAAGATGATTGAAGAAAAAGGACTTATGCAAATCAGTTCATCTGATGAACTTGAAAAAATAGTTGATGAAGTAATTGCGAATAATCCTCAATCAGTAGAAGACTTTAAAGCAGGAAAGACACAAAGTGCTGGATTCTTAATGGGTCAAGTAATGAAATTGTCAAAAGGAAAAGCAAATCCTAAGGTAGCTAAGGAATTAGTAGATAAGAAACTTAGCGAAATTTAAGAAATGGATTGAAAAGGAGAGCATGCATTTTATATGCAGAAGCTCTCCTTTTTATTTTAGCTGATTTATGAATTAAATAATTGTTAATTTTGCTTTGTTTTAGTGGAATAAATATTTACAAAAAATAATATTATATATTAACTTATATGTTAAATGCTTAAGCTCCATTATATTTTAATAAAGGGAGGAAATTATGGGGAATATCATAAACAAATTTGAAAATGAAACTAAGACAAGGGTAAACGTGATAGATCTTGATAATTTAGGAAAATCTCAATTACAAAAAGTGATTATTAAAGATGGAATTTTCGAAGAAACAGATTTTTTAAAAAATGATAACTATATTAGTTTTCCGACAGAAATGCTTTGTTCATCTACAAAAAGCAATTTTATTAATGTTCATTTATGCTTAAAAAATGAGCTTAGCCTAGTTGAAAAACTGAAAGATGAGATTATAAAATCACTATATGAGGCTTATCTGATTCTTAATAATAATAATGGTATAGAAAACGATAATTTTAGTGAAGAACGTTTTAAGGAAGTCTTTTACGATTCTTTAAACAGTCAAATTAATAATATTTCCTTAATCAAATTTTATGAAGTGAATAGTATACAAAATGTATTTAAAGATATCAATTTTAATGAATTACTTACTGAATTAATGAGAATAAATTCTTCTGATGACTTTGATAATTTTGAAGAGAAAGATGAGCATATATGGAAGAGTTATTTTGGAGATTTCAAAGATGAGTTTCATAAACATTATAGCAAATGGTTGAAAATGATTTCAAAATACTATGAGCATAATGAAGAGGGGCATGAATATGCAAATGAAGCTCAAGATTATATTAATAAGTTTTTAAATAGAAATTTCCGAAATTTGTGTAATGTCATTTACGGAACAAATACTTCTTGTGATCTTATGGTTGAAAGGTTATATATTAAGGTGCCTGCTAGCAAAGCTAAATACCTAGGAATAGTATTTATTGATTGCCCTAAAGGTGAAAATATAGCAAAGACAATAGAAAATCGTATTAGTGAGGATTATAAAGAGTTATTTCTGATTGTATCTAAATGTAGCAATAATCTAGAACAGCTTTTGGCATTAAAAGAAAACATAAATACTGTCACTTTAAGTAAAAGGGTATTTTATGTCTTAAATGAGTTTAAATCATATAGAAACTATTTATTTGAAAACGACCTATTAGGCTCTAATTCTAAAGAAGATTTAATCGATGCATTAAAATATTCCGCAGCTAAAAAATTAGGAGTCGCAGGAGATAAAGTTATTGTAACAGAAGAATTTAACGATATTAATAAAAGAACATTAGATAAACTAAACACACGGAATGACTTTTTGCAGTTATTAAGAATGATTAGAAAAGAAAGCGAACGATTAGGTAAAACTATAAAGATTAAAGCATCAAATAAGGAAGGATTAATTAGTATTTCATTAAACCAGGAAAGAATGATTGTACAAGCTCTTATGGGAATGCTTTATGAAAGATATAATGGATATCTAGTTGAGCAGTGGAAGAGAATCATTGCTGATGAAAATGAAAAAAGCGATAGGAAGCGTAAAAATTATACTTACAGTGAGATTCATACAATAATAAGAAATCGCAAAGATAATTATAAAGAATATAAAGTTACTAAATGTTTAACTACAAGGAAAGATAATAAACCAATTGACTTTAGTATGAGAAGTGGCGATTATAATGATAGTAAACGAATATTAAAAATGATGGTTGATTATGGCTATCAAACAGTAGGATTTAACCCTAATGAAAATAAAATTTTAGTAAATGTTAATGGAGAAATATCTAATGAAGATAAAGAAAAATTAATAAAGTCTATTAAAGGAAGGCTTCAAGAAAGCGCTATAAACTATTTTGAAAAAGCTTTCTTAATGGATATATCAAGAAAAAAATTTAACACAAATAATTTATGCAAAGCTCTAGAAATTGAAACTAATATAACAATTGATGATTTCTATAGTGCGTTTAAAGAGATGTTCAAAAAAATTAGTGATAATATAGTTAGATATGAAGTTTGTCTTCGATAACGGATAAAAATGTAGGTAAATGTTAGGTGGCATATATTGCAAAGATAAATCTTCATTATAGTCTAAAAATATTACAAGAATTTTAGCTGTAATTGTGAAATGTGCATTGTGAATTGCAGTATATATATTAAATTGATTTGATAAATTTTACTTTTGCTAAGCGATTAGATTATAAATTATATATAAAAACTTCAGTATTAATAGATCATCTAAAGCTGAAGTTTTTTACTTATGCTTAAAAATATAATTAATCTATTTAGATTATATTTTAACTATATTGCACAATTAAAAATCATATTAAGTTGGCAAATGAATACAGCAATGCATATTATTAGTTTGACAAAATATGTAAATCATATATAATTATGATATAAAGGTTTAAGGGGATGATAACGTGATAAAAAACTGTTGGAAAAAAGCCATAGCTTTATCAATGATCGCCACATCAATAATGCTATTAAACCCAGTAGGGGCTAAAGCGTCATGGAAGCAAGATAATATTGGATGGTGGTATAGTGAAGGAAATCTATGGGCTACTGGTTGGAGAAAAGTTGATGGAAATTGGTATTATTTCTATCAAAATGGATATATGGCTAAAGATACGCAAATAAATGGTTATAGAATATATTCAAATGGAGTCGCAGCAAGCAATCCTAGCGAAAAATATGAAGATTCAAATTCTTATAAATGGAAAATTGAAAATGGAGAAAATAAGGATGTATCTAATAATTACTATTATATAGAGAATGATAAAGTTATTGGTAAAATGATAAATAAAAATAACTATTTGTACTATACAGAAAATGGACAGAATTTTACTGGATGGAAGCAATTGGGCAGTGCAAAAGGTTTTAACTGGTATTACATGGAGAACGGAAAACGCTGTTTAGGATGGAAAAGCATTAATGGAAATTGGTTTTATTTTTCCGATTTTGATGGTGACTCTGATACTGATGTTGAAAATTTAAGAGGAAAAATGGTTAATACATCTATTTTGGATGCAGGCAAGAGTTACCAATTTGATGATTATGGAGCTTTACAAAGTACAGTTACAAGATAAAAATATTTTAACTAATGAAGGAATCTAGTATAAATTTTAACTGTGTCAATAATATGAGATTATAAAATATAATTTGAGATTTGGTAAACTATACTGTTTATATAGGATTATCAGAATTGGCAATTATATAGTAAAAATGTCGTTATTAAAGATAATAACATTTTATGTATTGCTGATATTGAGTATTTCTAAGTGCTTAAATAATATTGTACAATACAAAAAAAGAATGACTTAGTTAGGGAATAAGTCATTCTTTTATTATTATTTAAGGGGATAAATAATAATGCTTTAACTACTTTACAAGTTTAATTGTATATTATTAATGTTACATGTTTGTGTCAAATTTATTAACTTAATATAAACAAAATAAAAATTTAAATTTTAGCACTGATATACAAAAAATAGATCGTTTACTATAAGAAAAGAAGAACTAAAAAATAAATTTTAATAATAATTAAAAATATTTATATAGGAATAAAGTTGTCTTGATAGATTTTTGTTGCGTTAGTTTTCTGAATTTATTCAAAAAATAATTATAAAAAAGAACGACTTATCAAGGGAATAAGCCGCTCTAAAATTAGAGAGTATTGAACTAAATTCCTACAACTAAAGTATAAAATGTATGGAGTTTTTTATCAAAATAAATCGTATTACAATCAATGACATGAAAATACTATATATTCTATGTTAAGTTTTAAAACGACATGAAAAAATAAATTTACACAGGAATATTGTAGAAAAAGATAAAAATACATATAAAAAAGCAACATGAAAATAAGTGAAGATATTGTTGAAAGATAGTACAATAAGGTTGGGTATAAAATTAATGATTATGAGAGGGATGAGTAATCATCAAAAAAGGGCTAAGATCCTCATTCTTAGGCCTTTTTTTGATATTTAACAATGTGCTTGTCCAGATTTTGAGAAATACGGATAACTATTTTATTTCTAGGAGAAAGAATACAAAGCATCTTATTTAGAAGACATTTTCTTAAACGTATATTATATCTTAACTTAAATAATTCAAATCTATTCATGATAGTACCTCTTTTTACTAATTTATACACATAAAATAAATTATAATCTACATAAAATAAATTTTCAAAAAAAATCATACTACAAATAATGTCAAAATATTGTATAAATATACATGCTATTTTATTCAGATAAAATGAACATATTAATCTAGGCAAATAATATATAAAGAGATATTAAATTGCTAGAAAATATAAATTTGTATAAATAATATGTATGTTATTTAAAATAGTTAGAAACCAAAAAACTTAGTTTATTAGCTTTATATATTAAATTAAATTAAATATAAGTTTTAATGCAACTAGAGCTAGGTTTGGCGCTGTAAAGATTATTGCCTAAAACTTATGAAGGATATTTTTATGACCTTGATATATATAGCAAAAATAATTCTTCATCATGATTCTAAAAATATTGCAAGAATTTTATCCGTAATTGTGAATTGTGCATTGTGAATTGAAACATATATATAGATAATTTAAAGAATATTAGCATTGAAAAATTGATTAAACAGATGTTAAAATGTATAGATGAATTAAAAAGAAAGTATTTACTTATGAGGAAATTATTCGAATTGAAAATGACTAAAAGATATATAGTAATTTATTGGAGGTAATTATCATGAACATTCATGAAATTTTGTTTGGTTCAAGACCAAAATCTATTTTGAAAATAATAAAAGAAGGGGATTTGGAGGGACTTAAAAATTTTATAACAAATGGCGGAAATATTAATGAAAAATATAATGATACTAGCCTGCTTCATTTTGCTATAGATAATTGTGAGAAAAATTACTTTGAAATAATACAATTTCTGGTAAACAATGGTGCTGATATAAATAGTAATCAAAGTTATTTGAAAGAACTACCATTACATAGAATCTGTGCGAGAGTAAGTCCTAAGATGGACGTCATTAGATTACTGTTAGAGAAAGGATCTAAAGTAAATGCTGAAAATATATCCGGAAAAACTCCTATCTTTTATTGTAACTTTAATTATTCGGTAGAGCTTTTAAATCTTCTTATTAAATATGGTGCAGATATTAAACATAGAGATAAGTATAGCAATACTATTTTGCATGATGACTATTTAACTTGTCGTGATACTGATAAGTTTCAAGAATACTTAAACGAAATAGTTTCTCTTGGACTAGATATAAATTCAAAGAATAATTTAGGACACACACCACTATATCTGTGTAAAAATAAATCTATTGAAAATATATTGATGGAACATGGAGCAAAGAGAAGTGTATAATTAAGTGCTTATATACTATAGAGTAGCTAAATTTAATGATATGAGTCTAGAATCTTTTTTATGATAACATTGCTACCGAGTATAATTTATAATTGTGGTTAACATATTATTGCAAAACAAAATTATAATTAAGGAGGTAGATTCAAATGTCATTAAATAATAGCGGAGTACATAAAAATTCACTATCTAGAAAAAGAACCGACTCAAATATGGTAAAGTCGGATGTTGGTGCAGAAATTGGTTTTCCTAACAACAAAGATAAAGGTAGAGGAAAGACAGATGGAATAGTTGGAAAGAATTAAAATTTAAAATAACTTTAATTCTTAGCTTAGAATAACAATTTAGAATATAAGAAAAAATAAAGAATCCCTTTGCGGTAATAGTTTTTATAGCAAAGGGATTCTTTTATTAGTTTCTTATTAGATAGTCAAATGCACCTAAGGCTGCTGTTGCGCCAGATCCCATGGAAATAATTATTTGCTTGTATGGGGTATTAGTGCAATCTCCAGCTGCAAATACTCCTGGTACATTAGTAGCACCATGGTTATCAATTATAATTTCACCTGATTTATTGCGCTGGATAGTTTCTCCTAGCCAATCAGTGTTTGGTACAAGTCCAATTTGGACAAATACACCATCTAATTCAACATGCTTAATTTCTCCTGTGTCACGTTCAATATAGGTAATTCCATTTACCTTATCAGTACCAGTAATTTCTTTAGTCTGAACATTTTTTAAGACGGTTATATTATTCAAACTGTAAAGACGATCTTGCAAAACTGAATCTGCTTTAAGTTCTGTCATAAATTCAAAAACGGTTACGTGACTAGCAACTCCAGCAAGGTCAATGGCAGCTTCGATGCCTGAATTACCTCCACCGATGACTGCAACATGTTTCCCTTTAAATAAAGGTCCATCACAATGAGGACAATATGTCACACCTTTATTCTTAAATTCTTCTTCTCCAGGAACACCGACATTCCTCCAGCGGGCACCTGTCGAAATTATTACAGTTTTGCTCTTTAAACGTGCACCATTTTCTAGTTCAATCTCAATAAGGTTTTTTTTTTCTATAGTCTTAGCACGTTGTAAGTTTACTATATCAACGTTATAGTCTTTGACATGCTCTTCAAGACTTGCTGCAAGCTTAGGGCCTTCTGTATATTTAATACTTATAAAGTTTTCAATACCTATGGTATCTAATACTTGACCACCAAAACGTTCAACGATAATTCCTGTACGAATGCCTTTACGTGCGGCATAAATAGCAGCACTTGCACCTGCTGGGCCGCCGCCAACAACAAGCACATCGTATGGATCTTTATCTGCAAAATCTTCTGAAACTGGGGCTTCTCCGATTTTTGCAAGAATTTCTTCGATAGTCATGCGGCCACTTGCAAAGAATTCTCCATTTAAATAAATTGATGGTACTGCAAGTATATTTTTACTTTCTATCTCTTCTTTAAAAACGGCACCATCAATCATTGTATGAGTGACATTTGGATTAAGGATGCTAATTAAATTTAGAGATTGAACAACTTCTGGGCAGTTATGACAGCTTAAACTAATATAGGTTTCAAAATGGTATTCTCCTTTAATGTTCCTAATTGAATCAATTGTCTTCTGATCAATTTTTGGGGCTCTTCCGCTAACTTGTAGAAGAGCTAATACCAATGAATTAAATTCATGTCCTAAAGGTATTCCAGCAAAAGCTACACCAGTTTCTTCATCAGTACGATTTATGCTAAAGCTGGGAGTTCTTAATAACTTTGATTTTTCAGCTTTTATTTTTGGAGACATAGAAACTAGTTCATCTACGAGAGAAATCATAGTATTGGATATATCATCGGAATCAGCACTGACTTTTATAAGTACAGTGCCTTCCATAAGCTCAAGATATTGAGCTAATTGTTGTTTTATATCTTTATCTAGTATCATAGGCGTACCTCTTAGATCTTTCCTACAAGATCAAGGCTTGGTTTAAGTGTTGATGCGCCTTCTTTCCATTTTGCTGGGCAAACTTCGCCAGGATTATTTCTAACATATTGAGCAGCTTTAATTTTATTTACTATTACAGCTGCATCACGCCCGATATTGCCGGCATTAATTTCAATTGCTTGAATAACACCATCTGGATCTATGATAAAAGTACCACGATCTGCAAGACCATCAGACTCAATCAATACATCAAAGTTACGAGATAATGTATGTGAAGGATCACCAATCATAGTATAAGTTATTTTTTTGATGGCTTCTGAACTATCGTGCCATGCTTTATGTGTGTAGTGGGTATCTGTTGAAACTGAATATACTTCAGCGCCAAGCCCCTTTAAAGTTTCATAATTATCTTGTAAATCTTCTAATTCAGTAGGGCATACGAATGTGAAATCTGCTGGATAAAAACAAACCACACTCCATTTACCTTTGAAATTTTCTTCAGTGATATCTATAAATTCACCGTTTTTGTAAGCTGATGCTTTAAATTGTTTTACTTCTGTTCCTATTAATGACATAATATATTACCTCCTAAAATTCATTTTTATATTTAAACTATATTTATATTTTATTAAATATTATTATTTAATAATGATAATGATTATCACTTAAGATAATTATAAATCTAAATTATAATTTGTCAATACTATTATGTAAAAATTCTTTTAGGATGAATTGAACTATTTTCTTTTTGAAAATCAGCATTAAAAAAATAATGTGAGGACTTTTGCTGTAATAGTTAACTATTACAGCAAATCACAAAATACATATGTTTTAAACTTTTTAGTGATTAAGCTTGAGACTAAGCTTTACGTATTTTGAAATAAATCTAAAAAATTATTTCCAGCTGATGAAAGATACCCTGTTTTCGACCATATTATAGCTATCTGAGTTGTTAATATGTCGCTATCAATTTCTTTATAAATTATATTTGAAGAACCTATTAGTTTTATTGCAGATTTTGGTACTATGGCGATTCCAAGTCCAGAATTTGCCCAAAGCAGGGAAGTCCGTGCATCATCATTTTTGCAAAATACAGTTGGCTGAAAATTAAAGTCTTGGCACACTTTAAATATGAGACTTTCAAACCTCCTATAGAATATCAATGGTTTGTTATTTAATTCAGTAATGTTTATGATTTCACTATCAGTCCAGTTTAAGTCTTTTCTCATAGCTGCAACCATAGGCTCTTTTGGCAAAAAAATTGAGTTTATTCCTGAATTGTTAAATGGAGTTCTTACAATAGCAATTTCAATTATGCCTTTATCCAATAACTCTAATAATTCATAGGTATTCCCCTCGTGAATTTCAAAATTTATGAAAGGATATTTTTCGTGGAATATATTTAATCTGCTATCTAAAAGTGACGCTCCAGATGAGGATACAGTGCCTATGGATAAGGTACCATGATTTCCTTGCTTAAAATCTTTTAATTCATTTTCAGTAGATTTTGTTAAAGATAATATCTGCTTAGCGCGCTTATAAAGTATAACTCCAGCATCAGTAAGTTTTATATTTCGACTTCCTCGCTCAACTAGTTTAACGCCGAGTTCATCTTCTAAGTTTTTCAACTGATAGCTTAAAGGGGGCTGGGCCATATGAAGTCTCTTGGCAGCATTTGTTATTTGCCCTTCTTCTGCAATTGCATAGAAATATTTTAATTGTTTAATATCCATTTTTTATCCACCTTCTGATATACAAAAAATATATGGCATCGATACATATTATGTATTTTTTATATAGATATGTTTTTGTTATAATGATAAAGGAAATTTTGAGAATGTTCAATAAGACATTACAGATAGGGGGATAAATCTTGAACTATTTATTAAAATTCGTAAAACCGTATAAAAGGCAAGTTACATTAGGTCCTATATTTAAGTTGCTTGAGGCTGTCTTTGAAATATCAATACCAACAATAATGGTATTTATAACAGATAAAGGAATAGGAACAAAAAACATAAACTATATATTTGAAATAGGATTAATAATGCTTTCTATGGCAATTTTAGGTGTGTTATCATCTTTTACATGTCAGTATTTTGCATCTATTGCTTCACAAGGGTTTGGGACGGCTCTTAGAAATGAGATGTTCAAAAAGATAGGAACTTTTTCATATAATGAGATTGATGATTTTGGGACGCCATCTCTTATTAATCGTGTTACAAATGATGTGAATCAGCTTCAACTTGGCCTTGCAATGCTTATAAGACTTGTTATAAGGGTGCCGTTTCTTTGCATCGGCGGAATCATAATGGCTATGTATCTTGACGTGAAATTGTCGCTTATAATGTATTTATCAATTCCATTCTTTGCTTTTGCAATATATCTTATTATGAATAAATCTCTTCCTCTATATAAGGTGGTTCAAAGAAAACTTGATAAGTTGTCACTTGTTTTAAGAGAAAATTTATCAGGAGTAAGAGTTATAAGAGCATTTTCAAGAGTAGAAGGTGAAAAGATAAGATTTAGAGAATCGAATGAGGAACTTGCAAGCACTGCAATTAAGGTAGGAAAAATATCTGCACTTATGAATCCAGTTACAAGTGTAATAATGAATTTTGCACTTATGGCTGTAATTTGGTTTGGCGGAATAAGAGTAAATGTAGGTGGAATGACAACAGGACAGGTTATAGCTTATATAAATTATATAAACATGGTATTATCGGCGCTCATAGTACTTGCTAGCCTTATAGTTACTTTTACTAAAGCAGCAGCTAGTGCAGCTCGTGTAAATGAGGTACTTAGAGCAGAACCAAGTATTAAGTACAGTGGAAATTCTGAGTTTAGTAAAAATATTAATAAAGATATTCCAATAATTAAATTTGATAATGTATCTTTTTCTTATAAAGGATCTAAGGAAGATGCAATAAGTAATATTTCTTTTGAAATAAAAAGAGGACAAATGGTTGGGATAATAGGTGGTACAGGTTCAGGAAAAACTACTTTAGTTAATTTAATACCTAGATTATATGATACAAGCAAAGGAAATGTTTTGCTAAACGGAATTAATGTTAAAGATTATTATAAAAAAGAAATTGATAACAATATAGGGCTAGTTCCTCAAAAAGCCGTTTTATTTTCTGGCACTGTATCAGAAAATATAAGATGGGGCGCTCAAAATGCAAGCATGAGTGAAGTTAAGAAGGCAGCTGAAATTGGAATGGCAGCAGATTTTATAGAAAAAATGCCTGAAAAATATGACACATATATATCCCAAGGCGGAGTTAATTTCTCTGGTGGTCAAAAACAAAGACTTACTATAGCAAGAGCATTAGTAAAGAAACCTGAAATATTAATAATGGATGACAGTTTAAGTGCTCTTGATTATGCTACAGATGCTGCACTTAGAAAAGCTCTTAAAGAAAATTCCAGTGATACAACTGTAATTATGGTAACTCAAAGAATAAGCACTGTAAAGGATGCTGATTTAATAATTGTATTAGATGACGGAAAACTTGCGGGAGTTGGAAACCATGAACAATTGCTTAAAGAGTCCGAAGTTTATAGAGAAATATGTAGCTCTCAAATTACAAAGGAGGCTATGTAAATGAAAAAAAGTACATTTTCTAGATTAATTGGTTATGTTTCAAAATATAAAGGATATATGTTTGCATCTCTGATCTTTGCGCTAATAAGTAATATTCTTATAGCATTTATGCCGTTAATAGTAGGAAGGTCCATTGATAACATAGTTGCTAAAGGTGAAGTTGATTTTGATGGATTAATTAAGACAATTATAATACTTGGAGTAATATATATAGTAAGTTCACTATTTACGTGGCTGTTTACTATAGTAGCTAATATTGTAGCATATAATACAGTAAAAGATCTTAGAAATGAAGCCCTAAATAAGATAAGCTCTCTGCCTTTAAAATACTTTGACAAAAATCCTCATGGAGATATTATAAGCAGACTTACAAATGATATGGATAATGTTTCAGATGGATTATTTCAAGGGATAACACAATTTTATCCAGGAATCATAACTATAATAAGTTCACTTGTTTTAATGGTAAGTTTAAGTTTTAAATTAACTTTAGTTATAGTTTTAATGACACCTTTTTGTTTCCTTATTGCTTCTTTCATTACAAAGAGGTCAAATAAAATGTTTAAAGAGCAGCAAAAGACTTTAGGTGAATTAAATGGTTATATAGAAGAAATCGTGGGAAGCCAAAAAGTAGTAAGACTTTTTGGATATGAAGAAAGAGCTCAGGAGAACTTTTCAGGAATTAATTCAAGGCTTTACAAGTGTGGGCAGCTTGCGCAGTTTTATTCATCACTTACAAATCCAGCTACAAGATTTGTAAATAATATTACATATATTTTAGTTGGCCTTGTTGGAGGGATACTTTCGGTTTTAAGCGGGTTAAGTGTTGGTGTGATTTCAAGTTTCTTAACCTATTCAACTCAGTTTTCACAACCAATAAACAACATTACTAGTGTAGCCACTCAGATTCAAGCAGCTATTGCATCTTGTGAAAGAATATTTTCTATTATAGATGAAGAGCCAGAAAAAGCAGATTCTAAAGAAGTTGAAAATATAGAGAGTTGTGATGGAACTGTTGAGTTTGATAATGTATCATTTTCTTATAATAAGAAAGTTCCACTTATAGAAAATTTCAGCGTTAATATAAAAAAAGGAAGTACAATAGCTATTGTCGGACCAACTGGTGCTGGCAAGACCACTATAGTTAACTTGCTTATGAGGTTCTATGATTTAGACAAAGGTAGGATTACTATAGATGGCAAGAGCATAGATGATCTTACAAGAAATAATCTCAGAAGCCAATTTGGTATGGTGCTTCAAGATACATGGCTATTTGAAGGAACTATAAGGCAAAATATTGCTTATGGTAAACCAAATGCTACGTTAGAAGAAGTTGAAAATGCAGCTAAAGCTGCCTTTATTCATAGTTTTATAAAAAGACTTCCTGATGGTTACGATACGATTATAACTGAATCTGGGGGAAATCTTTCTGAAGGTCAAAAGCAGCTTTTGACTATAGCCAGAGTAATGCTAATTGATCCGCCAATTCTTATATTAGATGAAGCAACAAGTAATGTAGATACAAGAACTGAGCTAAAAATACAAAATGCATTTCTTTCAATGATGAAAGGGCGTACAAGCTTTGTTATAGCTCATAGACTTTCTACTATCCGAGATGCAGATATAATCCTTGTTATGAAGAATGGTAAAATTGTTGAAAGAGGGAATCATGAGGAACTTGTAAATAAAGGTGGAATTTATACAGAACTTTATAATAGTCAGTTTAAGCATCAGCTGTAAAAAGATGTTTGTATATTTAAAAAAATTTATATGTTAGTATAAATTGTATAAGTAATATCATATTTAATAATATAGCTTTTTTATCATGAGTCTCTTAAAGTTATAGAGGATCATAAATTTTTAAATGCATAAGAGGTAGAAAAATGAAACGTAATAATAGTAATAGTACTAAAAATATTAAGGGAGCGAGAATTACTATATTAGTTATTGCAGTTGCATTACTTGTAATTATAGGAAGCATAGTAGCAGCACAGAAATTTTCAACAGGCAGTAAAACGGTACAAGCTGCTAGCAGCACGGGAGAAAGTAGTAATGATGATAAGGAAAATAGCGATTCAGTTAATAAGGAAAGTAATGGCAGTGTAGAAGATGTTGCATATTTAGAAAAGTATATTGAGCAGCAAGAGAAGAACCAAAAGCCTGATGGTGCTGATGGTAAAAAAGTTGCTTACTTAACTTTCGATGATGGCCCATCCACAACAGTAACCCCTCAAATTTTAGATATCCTTAAATCTGAAGATGTACATGCAACATTTTTCCTTATAGGAACCGCCCATGAAGGCAAAGCCTTCACAAAGTATAATGAAAATTAAGTGGTTTCTGTTAACAAATGGATAACCTTGTCAATAATATAGAAAGGTGAGGAAGTAAGCCGTTGTACTTTCTGGTAGCAAGAACTCCTTTTAGGAAACTGGCTACGGTAATTTTGAGCACAAAGTATTGTGTCTAGAGCACGTGTAGGAAATTTTTTTTTGATAAGTAATTACTGTTGAACTCACTGAATTTATTATGGAGAAGGTAGGAATGGAAGCAATAATTGAAAGGTGTGCAGGTATAGATGTGCACGAAAGAACAGTAGTAGTATGTGTTTTAAAGGGTGATTTAAAGAAAAAACCGGAAAAGGAAATAGAGACATTTAATACTACGACTACAGATTTGTTAAAACTTTTAGATTGGATTGAAGAAAGAGGCTGTACGCAAGTAGCAATGGAAAGCACAGGCGTATACTGGAAGCCTGTCTGGAATGTATTAGAATCAGGTGATTTTGAAATTATACTTGCAAATGCTAGACATATAAAGAATCTTCCAGGAAGAAAGACCGACGTGAAAGACGCAGAATGGATAGCTCAATTATTGAGAAGTGGATTAATTAATAAGAGTTTTGTACCAGATGCACATATAAGAGATCTTAGAGATATAACAAGATATAGGAAGAAAATACTATACGAACTTAATAGAGAGAAGAATAGGATTCATAAAATTCTAGAGGATTGTAATATAAAGATTTCAAGTTATATTTCAGATATATTTGGAGATACAGGACGAAAAATATTAAATAAAATCATTAATCAAGAAGAAATTAGAATGACAGACTTAATTGAGATATCAAATGGTAGAGGTAAAGCAAGTATAAGAAAGAAACTAGGAGAAATAAAAGAGGCTGTAAACGGAAAAATAAGAAACCATCATTTGACAATGATAAAATACAGCTATGATCACATTAGGTTTTTAGAAGAACAAGTAGTCCATATAGAAAAAGAAATAGGTGAATATATAGAGCCATATTTTGAAGAAGTAGAGATAATAGATACTATACCAGGTATAAACAAGAATGCAGCATCAGTAATAATAGCAGAGATTGGAACTGATATGAGTTATTTCCCAACAGATAAGCATCTAACATCATGGGCAGGCCTAAGTCCTGGAAATTGTGAAAGCGCAGGTAAAAAAAAAGAAGTAAAACAATGAATGGAGATAAAGCATTAAAAAGTGTAATGTGTGAATGTGCTTGGGCAGCAAGCATGAGTAAGGATACTAGATTATCAATATGCTATAAGCGATGGGTGAAAAGAATGGGAAAGAAAAAAGCCACAATAGCATTAGCAAGTTTAATGTTAAGAATATGCTATCAATTGTTAAAGGAAAGAAAAAACTATATAGAATATGGTACTATTTATTTAGATAAACTTAGAGAAAAAAGAGAAGAAAGTATGATAAAAATTCTAAAGTCAAAAGGCTATAATATAGAAAAAATCAATAAGTAAAAGAAACAAATAATTTAATATAAGGCTTGGACTAGCCTAAAATAGGCTAGTTTAGTTTCCTATTGTCAAATTTAGAGAAAGTGCTGTGAATTTAATTTTCGTAGGAAAGTATGTCGATAAAGATGATGCAAGCAAAAACTTAGTAAAGAGGGAAGTAGCAGAAGGTAATGCAATAGGCATACATTCATATTCACATGACTATGGTTACTTATTTCCAAAGGGCAAAATAAGCTTGGAGAATTGTATGTCTGATTTTGATAAAACAGATAAAGCCTTAAAAAACGTTTTGGGAGAAGATTTTTCAACACGATCAATAAGGTTTCCAGGAGGACAAGAAACATGGAGCAAAAAGGATCCTCAAGGAGCAGAAAAAGTGGACAAAGCTCTACATGAGAAGGATTGGCATCAAATTGATTGGAATGCATTATCAGGAGATGCAGAAGGTACTCATAAAAAGAATGCAGATGAACTAACCCAGGAAGCTATAAAAAGTATTGGTAGTAGAGAAAAGGCACTGATTTTAATGCATGATACTTATGGAAAAGAAGAAACAGCGAAGGCTTTACCAAGAATAATAGAATATTTAAAACAGCAAGGCTATGAATTTAAAATAATAGAATAATTAATTATTATCCCCATCTTATTTATAAAATAAGATGGGGACTTTTTGTTTTCTAGGACTTTATGTTCAGATTAAACATGTGGACATTGTGCCACTTGAGAGTATAAGTTATGAAAAAACACTAATTGAGAAAGTTAAGGTTCGTTAAGCTAATCGAAATTTAAAAATATAAATATGATTTTTATTACTTATATTGTTAATTTTAAGTTATAGTATAGTTTAAAGTGTATTGTATAAATAGCCATTGAAATAAGAAATTGGATTGATAAAATTTAGCTTTCATTTATACCTACATTAGTATAATATGTAAATTGATAAAATGAAATTTATGCGAGTGTTCTAAAGAGTGTAAATTAGTGATTATTGAAAATTTAAAATTGTATTTTAAGATAATATATGTTAAAGAACTAAGATTAGGAGTGAAGAATTTTGATACTTAGCAAAGAAGTAGTTATAAGACATAGTAAAGGATTGCATGCGAGAGTCTTGGCTATGGTTGTTCATAAGGTAAGCGAACTTGAGAAGAGATATGATTTAAAGTTTTTTATAATTTATAAAGATAAAAAGAAAATTTTAGCCACAAGTCTTATGCCCCTGGTTTTATTGAAGGTAAAGCAGAATGAGAAGATTATAGTAGAAGTTCATGGAGAAGATCCCAAAGAACCGCTAGATGAATTATGCGATTTTCTACAAAGTGATTTTGATTTAGAAGATAAAAGTACTATTAATCAAGTTGATAACATAATAAATAATAATACTATAACGTTGGAGCATGTATTTAGTAATATACCTAATGGAATTATTGCTACAGATGAGAAAGATATAATTTCAATATTCAATGAGGAAGCAGAAAGATTATTAGGGATATCTTCTGGTGATGCTATTGGTAAAAAAGTATATGAAATAATAGAATTCACAAATCTCCATGAAATAAATAGAACTGGCAAATCAGAGTTAATGGTAAAAGAAATAATAAATAATAGAATATTACTTATAAATAGAACTCCAATAATAATAGACAAAAAACCTAAAGGTGCATTAGCAGTATTTAATGATATTTCAAAATTAGAAAAAGTTAAAGATGAACTAAAAACTGTGAAAGATCTGAAAGAGAGGTTACAACTTATATTAGAAACAGTACAAGATGGTATATGTGTTATAAATTCAGATGGATATATAACATACGTAAATAAGGCATATCTTAGAATTTTGAACGAAAAAGAAGAGGATATATTAAATAAAAATATTAGGGATGTATCCCCAGATGGTGCAAGAATTAAAGTACTTAAAACAGGAGAAAGTATCATAGGGGCTATAAGTTATAAGGAAAATGGTGTAATAATAGTTTCAAATGTAAACCCTATAATAATTGACGGAGAAATAACAGGTGTTGTGTCTATAGTTAAAAATGTAACAGAAGTTCAAAAGCTTTCTGAGAAATTAACTCAGGTCTCCGCAAAAGCTGATTATTTAGAAGAAGAGCTTATGAGAACTAAGAAACCTGATTCTGCTTTTTCGAAGTATATAGGTCATAGTGGGAAGATATTAGATGCACTTGCTACAACATTAAAAGCAGCGAAAACAGATACTACAGTATTAATTAGAGGAGAAAGTGGTACAGGAAAAGAATTAATTGCAGAAGGAATACATTTTTCAAGTAAGAATTCCAAAGGGCCTTTTATTAGAGTAAATTGTGCAGCAATACCACAAAACTTATTAGAAAGCGAACTTTTTGGATATGAAAAAGGAGCTTTTACAGGAGCTATAAAAAGAAAATTAGGTAAATTTGAATTGGCTCAAA
The DNA here is from genome assembly GCF_036699995.1 of Clostridium beijerinckii. NCBI lineage: Bacteria > Bacillati > Bacillota > Clostridia > Eubacteriales > Clostridiaceae > Clostridium > Clostridium beijerinckii. Next base: position 2,390,028 of record NZ_CP144906.1, read on the forward strand.
ATGGTACTATACTTTTAGATGAAATAGGAGAAATGGATAAGAGTATGCAGGCTAAAGTTTTAAGAGTAATTCAAGAAAAAGAATTTCAAAGAATCGGTGGAGAAGAAACTATAAAAATAAATGTTAGAATAATTGCTGCGACTCACAGAAATTTAGAAGAAATGGTAAAGTCAATGGAATTTAGAGAAGATTTATATTATAGGCTAAATGTAATTCCAATATTTTTACCACCTTTAAGAGAAAGAAAGCAAGATATAGCGCCTTTATTAGAGCATTTTATAGATAAAATAGGTAAAAGGATAAATAAAAGAATAACTATAGTAACAAATGATGCAATGGAATCTCTATTAGAATACAAATGGCCAGGGAATATAAGGGAGTTAGAAAATCTGGTAGAGAGAATAATGGCTTTAAATGAAACAGAAGTAATAGAATTAAGTGATCTTCCGTCTTATATGAGAAAGGATATAAATACAGTTAACAATGCAATCAAAATTAAAAATAATAATGAAATAGACATGCTTATTGAAGCAGATGAAATATTACCACTAAAGGAATATGAAAAAATTATAATAGAAAAAGCACTTAAGAAATATGGAAGTTATAATGCTGCAGGGAAGGCGCTAGGACTTACTCATAAAACAGTAGCTGCAAAGGCAAGACAATATGGAATAGAGAAAAAGGTAACTTGGGAATAAAAAATAGCAAGTTGGTAAAAAGTATCATGATAAAAAAGAACAACTTGATATTTTTTACCAAGAGGTATACTATTTATATTACAATTTCCTGTAAATGTTTACTTGCACTTTAGGCTAGAAGGCTTGAAAATACACACTTTTAAGTATATTTAATTAGTAATTGAAATTTTGGCATGAGTATTGCTCTATATAAAAGTACAAATATAAATAAAAACAAATCAAGATTATCTACATATATTCTAAAAAGTTTAATTCATGAAAGTTTATCTTAGACTATTAATCAGATAATGGAAGTTAGATAATTTTATAATCAATGAATTATATTATTTAGAACTTACATATATATTGCAAAAATAATTCTTCATCATAATTCTAAAAATATTAAAAGAATTTTAACCGTAATTGTGAATTGTGAAATGTGCATTGTGATCTGCAACATATATATAAATTAGATATAAATAATTTTAATCATAAATAATATTTAAATATGGGAGGAATAATTTTATGAAAAAAATAATTAATGATGCAAATTTAGTACTTGAGGATATGTTGAAAGGAATGGTAGCTGCACATCCAGAATATATAAAAAAATTAGAAAATGCAGATGTTTTAGTAAGAGTAGATTCACCAATAGATGGAAAGGTTGCTTTAGTAAGTGGCGGAGGAAGTGGACATGAGCCAGCTCATGGAGGATATGTAGGAAAAGGAATGCTTGATGCAGCAGTAGCAGGAGCAGTGTTTACATCACCTACACCAGATCAAGTATATGAAGCAATAAAAGCTGTAGATTCAGGTAAAGGGGTTTTACTTGTAATTAAGAATTATACTGGGGATGTTATGAATTTTGAAATGGCAAAAGATATGGCTGAAATGGAAGGCATTAATGTAAAAACTGTTGTAGTAAATGATGATGTTGCAGTTGAAAATAGCACTTATACAGCAGGAAGAAGAGGAATCGCAGGAACAGTATTTATACACAAAATAGCAGGTGCTAAAGCTGAAACAGGAGCTAGTCTTGAAGAAGTTACAAGAGTTGCAGAGAAAGTAATATCAAATGTTAGAAGTATGGGAATGGCTATTTCATCTTGTATTGTGCCAGCTGCTGGTAAACCAAATTTCACATTAGGAGAAAATGAAATGGAAATTGGTATGGGAATTCATGGGGAACCAGGAACTCATAGAGAGGAAATAAAAACAGCTGATGAAATTACAGAACATTTAATGAGCAAAATTCTAGAAGATATCAAATTGAGTAGTGGAGAAGAAGTAGCAGTCATGGTAAATGGATTATCATCAACACCACTTATGGAGTTATATATAGTAAATAAAAAGGTAAATGAAATATTGGAGGAAAAAGGGGTTAAAATTCATAAAACATTTGTAGGCGAATTTATGACATCTCTCGAAATGGCTGGATTTTCAATAACAGTGCTAAAACTTGATAGTGAATTAAAAGAATTATTAGATGCACCAGCTAACACACCAGCATTTAAAGTAATATAAAGCAAAGTTTTTTAGGTAGAGTTTTTGAGATTAGATGAATTTAGTAGAGCGTATCTAAGAGTGTGACGGATTCTACTACCAAAGAATTATAATTTAGATGAAGCTTTATTTAATATATAAGCATCATCTAAATTAGCCTATATAGGAGGAATAAAGATGAGTATTCAAGGAAAGAAAGTAATTGAAATATTAGAGAAAATAAGTGAAAAGATAGATGAAAATAAAGCATATTTATCGGAGCTAGACGCTGCAATTGGAGATGGAGACCATGGACTTAATATGAACAAAGGGTTTAAGGCTGTAATAGAAAAGATAAAAGATGATGATGGAAATGATATTGGAGGTATACTAAAGAAGTCAGGAATGGCATTAGTATCTAATGTTGGCGGAGCTTCAGGACCATTATATGGAACAGCTTTTATGAAGGCAGCTGTAAGTGTTAATGGAAAATCGGAAATTGATATTAATGATTTCGCAAAGATGCTAGATGAGGCTCTTGAAGGTATAAAAATGAGAGGTAAAGGTCAAGCTGATGATAAAACTATGATAGATGCTATAGAGCCAGCATTAAAGTCAATAAAAGAAGGCATAGATAGCGGGCTCGAAGTCAAGGAAATTTTAAAAGCAGCAAAAGAAGCTGCATATAAAGGTGTAGAGCATACAAAAGAAATTATAGCTAAAAAAGGAAGGGCAAGTTATCTTGGAGAAAGAAGTTTAGGTCACCAAGATGCTGGGGCTACATCTTCTGCAATAATATTAGAAACAATATATGAAGCTTTAAATTAGTAGTTCTTATTTTGATTTACGTCAAAATAGTCGTTGAAGGAGAATATATATGGTAGGAATAGTAATAATATCACATAGTAAAAATATAGCAGATGGAGTAAAGGAATTAGCAAGTCAAATGGCACCTAATGTAGATATAGGTGTGGCTGGAGGAACGTCAGATGGAAGAGTTGGCACTGATATGGAGAAAATATCAGCTGCAATAGAAGATGTTTACTCTGAAGATGGAGTAATTATTATCTTTGACTTAGGTAGTGCTTTTATGAATGCAGAAATGGCAATAGAATTTCTAGATGAAAAGATGAAGGGAAAAATAAAGATAGTAGATTGCCCAATAGTTGAAGGAGCAGTAACAGCGGCAGTTGAAAGTAGTATAGGTAAAAATATTGAAGAAATTGAAGAAGCATTAAAACCCATGAATCTAGGAAAAATGCCTTGAAGTAATAAAATATAGATAAACAATATATGGTTTAGATTTATGTTATAAGCTACAGAAATTATAAATATTTCTATTAGAGATATGAACTTAAATATGTTTATCTAATAAATCAAATCTTTAAAATGCTTAGCCATAGTTATTCAAAAAAGAATATTTTAATAATATCTATACAGCTTAAGAAGATAGTTTCTATAATATAAATAGAAATTTATCTTCTTAATTTTTTACAAAGTATATATATTTCAATTCACAATGCACATTTCACAATTCACAATTGCGGATAAAATTCTTGAAATTTTTTTAGAGTTATGATGAAAGATTATTCTTGTAATATATATCATTTTTCGTGATGAGACATTAGTGACATCATCATTAATAACTACAATAAAGCATATTATAAATGAAAGCTAAAAGTTATTATAGATAACACAACCAGAAATGAGTAATCATTTATGAGAAAGTACTATAAATAATTATCTATTCTAAAATGTAAAAAATGTATTTCATGTATAATTGAAATTTATAAATATTGACTTGAAAAATTTTAGTTGATACTATTAAATTGAGAATTGTTATTAAAGGAGAGGGATTATGGAAAAATATACACTAAAAATTATTGATATAATCGATGAAACAGATAATACAAAAACATATTTTTTTGAAAAACCAGAAAATTTAACATGGGAACCTGGATCGCATACTCATATTGGGCATATTGGGTTTGATATTGGTGATCAGCCTAGGAAAGAATGGGTAAGACACATGTCTATCATAACTTTGCCGGAGGAAAATAAAATTGCAATAACAACCAGAGTACCAGGAAGCAAATCTGAATTTAAGAATAAGTTAGCTGAATTAAAAACTGGTGATGAAGTTGCATTTTTTAAGATAGGTTCAAGAATGGGGTTAAGACGTATAAATAGACCTATAATCTTAATATCAATGGGAGTTGGAATAGCTACTATGAGACCTCTAATTTTATCATTTATTAATGATAAAACTAATATCCCATACCTGCTAAATATAAATATAGACTCATCAGATAAATTTGTATTTAAAAATCAACTAGATAAATTAGCAGATGAAAATTATAAGAATTATTGGATAAATTCTAGAACATCATTCTATGAAATGCTCAGCAAATTAATGAAATCAGAGAATGCTATTTATTATGTAGTTGGAAGTGACGCATTTATAAAGGATATTATTCAAAGATTAAGAGTAAATAGCATCAAAATTGAGGAGATTATTATAGATAGAAAAGATGAGAGAAAACAAAAATTTTTAGAAGGTTAAAGATGATTAAAAGGGTTCCTTCTCTAACTTTCAGTGAGAGAAGGAATAATATTTGCTTTATTACTGGATTCCAGGGATTTTAGGAAGACCTGAGAATCCTTTTTCTAAGTCCTTATCGGTTGGAATGTAATCTTGCATTGAACCATTTAAATAGGATTCATAAGCAGTCATGTCAAAATATCCTGTACCTGTTAATCCAAAGAGGATTGTTTTAGCTTCTCCTGTTTCTTTACATTTTAAAGCTTCATCGATTGCACCTCTGATAGCATGAGAGGATTCAGGGGCAGGAAGAATAGTTTCATGTTTTGCAAAGAAAACAGCAGCCTCAAATACTTTAGTTTGTTCTACAGATACAGCTTCCATGTATTCATCATGATAAAGTTTTGAAAGAATAGGAGACATACCGTGATACCTAAGACCTCCGGCGTGATTGGCTGATGGAATAAAGCTGCTTCCAAGTGTATACATCCTTGCAAGAGGAGTAATCTTACCAGTATCACAGAAGTCATATGCATAGCGTCCTCTTGTTAATGAAGGACAAGAAGCAGGCTCCACAGCAATAATTCTAGGATTAGCTTTTTCAGTTAACTTATCTTGCATAAATGGAGCAATTAGCCCACCAAGGTTAGAACCACCTCCAGCGCAGCCAATTACGATGTCTGGATATTCATCGATCATCTCCATAGCAATTTTTGATTCTAAACCTATTATTGACTGATGAAGTAGTACTTGATTTAGCACAGACCCTAACACATATTTACAGCCATCGGTAGTAACAGCTTTTTCTACAGCTTCAGAGATTGCACATCCAAGACTCCCTGTACTATTAGGATCTATTTCTAAAATTGATCTTCCAGCGTTAGTTGTATTACTTGGGCTTGGAATAATATTTCCATCAAAAGTTCTAATTATTGATTTACGGAAAGGTTTTTGTTCATAAGAACATTTAACCATGTAAACTGTAAGTGGAAGATTATAATAAGAACAAGCCTCTGCTAGAGCAGTACCCCATTGACCAGCACCAGTTTCTGTGGTGAGGCTTGTCAATCCTTGTTTTTTTGCATAATATGCTTGAGCAATTGCTGAATTAAGCTTATGGCTTCCAGAAGTGTTGTTTCCTTCAAATTTATAATATATTTTAGCAGGAGTTCCTAGAGCCTTCTCTAAATTGTATGCTCTAATTAATGGTGATGGACGGAACATCTTATAAAATTCTTGTAATTCTTCAGGAATATCGATGTAGCGAGTTGAATTATCTAGTTCTTGTTTTGCAAGTTCTGTGCAGAATACAGGATATAAATCTTCAACTTTTACAGGTTGAAAATTTTGTGGGTTTAGCATTGGATCGGGAAGTTCCTTCATATCTGCACGAAGATTGTACCATTGTTTTGGCATTTGATCCTCGGTAAGATAAATTCGATGTGGTATTTTTTTCATAATTAATAGCCCCTTTCAGTTATAAAGTAAAAATTCTTAAATATAATTTTGTATTTTAGCTAAATAGGTTGAAATATAAGCATATTAGATTTTTTTATGTATTTAGAATTATAGAAATTAACGAAATAACCAAAACATATTAAGTTTTTACGTAATAAATTTATAATTCTAATCACAAAAATTAATCAATATACATAACAAAAAAAGACCTTTGTCCAGTATTTCTACTAGGACAAAAGTCGATAACTTCTGCGGTACCACCTAAATTGGCTAAAATAAGCCCACTCATTAAATGTACATAATAATACACTTTCCTATAATAACGAATGGAAAATCCGTTGGGCATTACTAAGCTTAACATGAATATAAGCTGTTCCTCCCACCCTTATAAGTCCATTCGACATAGTCTGTATTGCTGTAATCTCACCCTCTACAACTCTCTTTAAATCATTTAACTAGGTCTACTACTCTTAATCAATGGTTTGTAAAAATATTCAATTATTTCCATGGAATAATTATATGCACTAAAATAAAAAATGTCAATTATTTTATCAATTCTCCATTTTGATATTTTTTATGCCTATAAATTTACTATAGTATTACATAATATTAACTGAATTACAATTAACTCTAAGCAAGGAAATAATAAATAATGAATTGGAGTGAATCTATTGAAAAGATGTTCTTTAATTATTTTCATTATTATTTTTATACCAGTCATTTTTTGGGGGTGTGGTTATTTAGGCCCGGGATCAGCTGATTATAGTTATAAATTATCTAGCAAATATATAATTTATCGTCCAAGTTCAGATTGTACCGAATTAGATAAAAAGGAAAATAGAAATATGACTGTAATTGTAGACAGTAGGGTTAGTGGCATAGCATGGGATGAAAATTTTATACTAGCCGAACAAACAAAGAATAATTCTAAAAATTATTGGATTATAGATGTAAAGCAAGATAAAGTATATGGGCAACTTAAGTATGAAGATTTTGATAAACATCGGTATTTTCTGAAAATTGATAGTAAATTAAGGCTTGAAAATCCTGATAAATATAAAAATTTAGATCCAAGTAATAAATAACAAATTGTTTTTCTTATGCAGAAATATTCCATAATTATAGATTTGATGATTGGCATAATCATTAATCTTGTTTATACTAAATCTTATGAAATAATTTGATAGTATTTTACACATTGACACAAGCGCATTACAAAATAACAAAAATAAATGTAGAAAAATGAAATAGATATAAAGTTTTGTGTAGCTTACAATGTTAATTCGTAAAAATAAAGAGGTATTAAAAATTAGGAGATTTGTAAGAATGTATTTACATTAAATTCCAATTGTGATATAATTATGTTTGTGTTGTGATAGATAAAATAAAAATTCTGTGAGTTATTTTTAAACTCACTTGGATGATTTCTTATATAAATTATTCATGAATTTATTCGAATTATAATTATTATTTAAAGAATAAAAAAGGACGTTCAATTATAATAACTTACCATCTCGCGTAATTGGTACTTACGTTTTTAAAGCAATATAATTATACTAGTCCTAAAAATATAAATAATGTTTCAACTATATATTTGTTCTATCACTATTTGAAGAGTTTTAAAATTATAGAGATTAGATTGAGTAGCTCACTAAGAAAAAGAAATATATTTTTCATTAAATCCTTATCGAAACGCCTTTTTGCATGTGCACGTTTCATATGCTACGCCTCCATAATATATCGATTTGAGATGGCATAATAATTATAACATTAATTGGTAAAAAATACAAATTAGCATTCATGATATGTTAAGCAGTAGTAGGAGAATTTCTACTACTATTTTTAGTTTTAAGGGAAAAAATATATAATATGATAATTAATATGATGTTTCATTGTTAAATCAAACTATGTATCTATAAGATATGTTAAATATTACTAAATATTATTGTGCTTAATTATGATAGGCATTTTTAGATGTTATTCTAATTAAATTTATTATATATTGAAATTAAGTTACTATATTCAAGTCTTAATTGAATATTTACCTAATAGAGTTTTGAATGGAAATTTATTATCTGGATATATACATTAAAATAAGTTATAGTAATTTTTAGATAATTGACAATTAATTAACGATCATGATATTATATGCATATACATATAATATCTGTTTTAATAAATTTATTTTTATTAAATATAGGTTGTTGAATAACTAATTTTTACAAATAGTTATTCGAGAAAATATTCTTAGGAATCAAAGATTCCAAGGATATTTTCTGGATTTTATTCCCTGCTGTTTTTTATTAAATTCATCTATTAAATAGGCTAATAAAACCCATTTTATATGACGTTCGTATCGGGCTTGCCCATAGAGCCTTGGATTTTCTAAGTTATATAAACCTTTTAAAACTGAGAATAATTGCTCTATTTTCAATCTATTTTTATATAGGTTCGCTCCGATAGGAGATTCAAAAAATAAAGCATTTTCATATCGTTTATCAATGAACGCCTCAATGCTTTTAGCTTTACGCATATTTATATCAGCTAATAAATTAAATTCTAGTTTTGCAGCAATTTCAAACCATTCAACTGAGTCATATGCTGCATCAGCAAGTATTAAAAATGGATTATAATTTTTAGCTTCATATAGTAAATCCTGAACTTGATTATCGTAAACATTAGCTGTTGTTAAACTAAAAACTAGAGGAATCATAGTATCAGTAACTGTTGCAATGCAGTGTAACTTGTAACCTTTATAATATCCAAGACGTGTACCTTTGCCGGATTTAGCTTCGCTATCGTATTTTGAACTTCTTAGGGCAGTAGCATCAATTGCACATAGTCTAGTTTCTGGGTTAATAAGTTCAACAAACATAGCATAAATACCATAATATATATGTTTCTCTAAAGTCTTAGCTCTTAACGAAAAGGTAGAATAATCAGGTATTTCATTAAGATCAATTATAGATTGAAACACATAATCTTTTTTTATTTCGTATTCAAGTTCTCTCAGACTGAATATACTATGTTTAACACCGTATAACATGCAGGCAACTATTTGCTCATCTGAGTACTTACGTGGTCGGCCTTTAGCATTTTTGCTATTAGAATTTAATTTAGTAAATGCAATTTTAACAGCTTCAAAAATCTTATAATTATCATTTTCAGTTTTAATCTTTCGTGATATAATCATATTTAAGTCATTCCTTGTGTGATGTAATTTGGTTTTTAGCGAAATTATTATATCACAAAGGAATGGCTTATTTATTTTTTACAAATTTTGTTTACTCAACAACCTAAAATAAATAAAAAATTTTAACAAAATATATGTATATGCATATATTTAGAATGGAGTTGATTAATTATGAAATCACTATTCGATCAAACGCAAGTTGGTCCACTTAAATTAAAGAACAGATTTATAAGATCTGCAACATATGAAGGAATGGCAGAGGAAAAAGGAAATATAAATGATGAACTATTTAAAGTTTACGAAGATTTAGCTAAAGGAGGTGTAGGAACTATAATCACTGGAATAACGGCTGTGACTGATTTAGAGGAATTTATTCCAGGCCAAATGGGAATTTATAATGATTCATTTATTGATAATCATAAAAAAATTATTGAGGTAACTCATAAGTACAATGCTAATATAATATTGCAACTTGGAGCAGCAGGAACACAAACCATAAGAAATGAAGAAAAGGTGATTTTAGGCCCAAGTAATATAACAGATTTGGGATATAAAAATACCCCTAAAGAAATGACTTTAGAAGAAATTGTTTCAATTCAGATAGATTTTGCCAATGCAGCACTTAGAGCAAAAAAAGCAGGTTATGATGGTATTCAGATACATGCAGCTCATGGATATTTACTTAGTAAGTTCTTAACGCCTTATTATAACAGAAGAACAGATGAGTATGGTGGTAATATTGAGAATAGATCTAGAATGCTTATAGAAACGTATAAAAAAATACGTGATAAAGTCGGAAAAAATTATCCTGTTTTAATTAAAATAAATTGCGAAGATTTTATGGATCAAGGTATGACTTTCGAAGAATGTAAATATGTATGCAAAAAACTTGAAGAGCTTGGCGTAGATGCTGTTGAAATTAGTGGGGGGAGTTTATCTTCACGCCCAAATGAGAGCTATTCAAGAAAAATAGTGAAAGGACAAGCTCCTTACTATACATTTTATGCTGAAAGGATAAAGGAAGAAGTTAATATTCCAGTTATTTCTGTAGGCGGAATACGTGACATTTCAGCTCTAACAAAAATTCTTAATGAAAGCTCCATTGATTATTTTGCATTGTCCAGACCATTAGTATGTGAAAGTAATCTTATTAAACGTTGGAGCGAGGGGAATACTGAGCCATCAAAATGTATATCATGCGGTAAGTGTTCAGGATTTGGCAAAACAATCTGTGTTTTTAATAGGAAATAATATCTTAAACTTAAAAATTAATGATATGATGAGATAAAAATAATATATTCTTCAATAAAGCTGGTTTTTTGAAATCTGCTTGTGAGTATATTGACAATAAGAATTGCTATAGATTACTATATGTATATTCAGAGGTTTTGACGGAGGTAATTTATTTATGTCTAATTTAGATGATTTAAAGAAAATTGGAAGTTGTGTTTGTAGAAATTTGCGTATGACAACAAGGGTCACTACTCAGTATTTTGATCAAGTTTTTCAAGCGGTTGGATTAACAGCGCCACAGTTTTCATTATTAGCAGACATAGCATCTCGTGAAAATGTTGCTGTAAGTGAGTTGGCAGAGGCTTTGCTAATGGATCAGACAACAGTAACTCGCAATATTGAAATTTTAAGAAAAAAGGGATATGTAGATGTGCGAACAGATGATAATGATTCAAGAAGAAAGTGCATTTCAATAAGTGATGTCGGAATTAAGAAGCTCGATGAGGCAATTCCTGTATGGAATGAAGTACAATCGCCAATAGAGAAGGAGATAGGCGCTGAGAAATTTGAAGAATTCTTAAAAACGTTAGCGCAAATACAAAATTTTATTAATAACTCTTCCAAATAAAGTACCTAAGTAATGATTTAATTCATATTCATGACTTAGTTGTAACCATATATTATTTTACGCCTTATCATTTATAGAAATAGTTTGTTTAATGATAAAAAGTCATTTAATATAAAAGTAATAGATTTATAGATATAGTTGAAAACAAGTAATAGTAACCTAAATCTATTATTGATAAAATACATTATTTTAAAATATATGTATATACATGGTAAAGCTGAAATTTAGGTTGAGGATAGTATTTGGGATGTATATTAATGAGGGAAATGAGAAAGTAAGAGAGAGGGCGGAGCTGGCAGTTAAAAAACTTAATATAAAAAAACTAAAGAGTAACAGTAAGAGAGTAAATTAATGTAATTTTATTAAGCTGGATTATTCCTATAAATAATGTCTATTTTATAGCTTCTGTATAATATATAAATATAACATATTCTAAAGAATATACTTAGTAAAGTTTTTGTATTTCATTGAGTATATTAGAAACTCTCAGAATTATAATAAAGTATATTTATAACAGAATTAATGAAAAGGGATGATTTTAATAATGGAAATATACAATAAAAATGTATATAAGAATAGATGGATAATATTGGCTGTTGTGGTTTTACTTCCATTTATGGGGACCCTTGATAGTACAATAGTTAATGTAGCACTTCCTGTTATGGTGAATATATTTTCAGTAACGATGTCTTCTATTCAGTTAATCGTAATCTGCTATCTTATAACAATAGTTAGTACAATATTACTGTTTGGAAGGCTCGGTGACATAAAAGGAAAATCTATAGTATTTAATTTAGGTTTATTGGTATTTACCATAGGTTCTTTATTTTGTGCGTTATCAAAAAATTTTACGTACCTATTATTTTTTAGAATAGTTCAGGCGATAGGAGCATCGGCAGCTATGGCAAATAACCAAGGGATAATAACGCAAGTATTTCCAGCAAATGAAAGGGGGAGAGCTCTTGGAATATCGGGAACATTTCTAGCTCTTGGCACAATGATTGGTCCGCCATTAGGAGGTATTATAATTTCTTACTTAAGTTGGCATTATATATTTCTAATAAATATTCCAGTAGGAATAATTGGAACAGCAATTGGTTTTAAAGTATTGCCTCGTAAGTCAAATGAAAAGAAAGAAGACATTGATTTTATTGGTGCAATAATTTTTGGTATAAGTGTCGTATTATTATTTTATTCTCTTATAAATGGACAAACTGTTGGCTACGATAATAACGTGATTAGAATTAGTTTTATTGCAGCTATCATTCTATTTATAATATTCATACGAATAGAAGGAAAATTAAAATATCCACTTCTAGATTTATCATTATTTAGAAATTCACTTTTTACGGTTGGAATATTATGCACATTCATATGTTATGCATCAATTAACAGTAATAATATTGTACAGCCTTTTTACCTCGAAAATGTTTTAAAAATGACTCCAAGCTTTGCGGGAATGATAATGATGATCTCTCCTGTATTAATAACGGTTATTTCTCCTTTTAGTGGTTATTTATCAGATAAAATAGGGTCAGAATTTCTAACATTTTTAGGCTTGATACTAATAGGAATTGGAATGGGTTTAATGGCGACTTTAAATGAAAACTCAAATATATACCAATTAATTGTATATATAGTATTTATTGCGATTGGAAATGGATTGTTTTTACCTCCTAATAATTCGTTAGTTATGTCTTCAGCACCTAGTGATAAATTGGGTATCGCAGGAAGTATAAACGCTTTTGTAAGAAATTTGGGACAATCATCTGGTGTTGCTATGGCAACAATGCTTTTATACTCATTTATGAGTATGAAAATGGGAGAGAAAGTACTTGGATATATAGAGGGCAGAGATGATGTCTTTATGTATGGAATGAGGTATGTATATGTTTGTTCGGCTATTATTTGTTTTGGTGGAGTAATAGTCACTTATATAAGATTAAGAAAGAAAAAATTAAACAGAAAAATATGATTTCTTAAATGCTGATTGGTGTGCTAGATAAAGATAATTTTTTTGAGTCTGATTATTATGAAAAAAGTTAAAAATAAAACTTTATATTTATGAATTGTATTGGTATAGATAAACCAACTAAGACCTGAACTTATGCATATAAATCGCCGAAATGAATAATATACTTTTGTTCCAGTTTCTGGGTAATTTTGATGGGTGATTTTAAAGCTATAAAGTTGCACCCAAAGTGCTAGCCTCAAAGAACAAGCGCTCACAGAGAAAGTTCGAAGAACGAAATATAAAATGCTCATAGAGAAAGTTCTGTTTACCAAATGAAAAATTTGGAGCATCACTTTTCTATTCTCACTTTTTGAACTAGCACACTTGGAATAGTTCAAAGGAAACTCGACTCACTTCGTTCACTGAGTAATTTCCATTGACCAAATCGTAGATTTGGAATTTCAATTAAGAATCACATCCATCAAAATTACCAATGAAACATTCCATATTATGACCCTTGTGGTTACAAAAATATATTACCCATTTGTAGTTGGGATATATTTCATGGTGTAAATCTAACTTATAATTGGCTTATCTGTATAGATAGCCAATTTAAGAATTCAACTTATTACATGAACATATTTACAAAATTGCTAGAACTTTAAGCTAATGTATTAACTAGAAATCATAAATATATTTGTGTAGAAAACATTTGAAAATGAGCTGTTAAAGGTTCTTAGCTGTAGGTTGTTCCAATTTAGCTTGTCAAACTGAAAGTTGGAGCATGCTAAATTGGATACAACCTGCTGCTTAGAACCTTCAGCGATATTTTCATAGCTTTTCGGAATCAAAATATTTATGATTTCGGTGAGGTATGCGCATAAGTATAGATTATAGTTGGCTTATTTATACATTACTAGGATTTAAAGGTTGTAGTTGCCAATGTAATTTATTTAACTATATAACCTCGAACTCTTTGTACTCCGTAGCTATTCACCCTTCGAAGGTAGTCATGATCGTTTTCACCAGGTTCTCGTTGTACAAATACATCTAATCTATTATCTACTCCAAAATACTTATCTGAACCTTTATCATTAACAGTAACTTGTCCATAACCATCCAAATATATTTGGGTATTTAGAGGTATTACGTTATTTGCAACACCTCCTGGAGTTAATGGCTTATTTTGACAAGTTACTGGACCAGCACTACTATTTTCTGAATCAAGAGATGTATAAAAAGTTAATATAAAATCTCTCCATTCAGGTGTAACACTCTTTTCTTGTTCTTTTTCTTCAGCTTCCTTCTTTTTAATCAATTCTCTTTGCTCAATTTTTTCATTATTTATTTCATCTATAGAATTTTCCTTAAATTCTGTTTTTTCATTATGTGTTATTTCTATATTATTATCTTCTACAACATCTGTTGCTAAAGCGTTAAATGGTGTTATTGTGCTTACATCATATGTATCAAGTATTAAAATAATGCTTAATAAGCACACTAGCCTCTTTACTCTTAGCATTTGTCCACTCCCCTTTGTTGGTGCTTTTTAATGAGACATAATAGGCTCTAATAAATTATAACACAAATGTAAAATATTTACAAAAGACAAAAGGTATTTATAGATATGTACATTTGAGATAACTTATTGAGAGTAAAAGGAAAACAATCAAAATATTAATTGTGGTTTTTAGAAGAAATAACAAAAATGCAATATTTCAGCTAGCAATATATGAATTTTAAGAGAAAGTAAGCAATTATATAATAAGGAATCTAATAAATAACAGTAAAGAAAAATTGTAAATTAATAATTTATAGATAAATTAATTGATGTGTTTGTAATGTTTAACAAATATATGCAATGATGTTTAATATAGTATTAAAATATGGTAATATAGATATGTAATTATGTATAAGCCTTTATAGCAATAATATGGAACTAAAAAATGCAGTCATTAGTTTGGCTGTATTTTTTATGCAAATTAATAGTGGTATAATAATTATGGTTAGTCGTTTTAATATAAAAAGGTATTAATCAGAATAAACTTAAGAAAAGCTAGGAGTTTTTATTTATGCATGACAATTTATTATTAATAGACGGTTCATCTCTTTTATCTTGCTGTTTTTTTGGTAATCTTCCAAGAGAATATAGATTTGCTAAAACGGATGAAGAGAAGGATAAATATATTGAAAAATTACGTCAGTCACCTAAAGGCGAGTTCACTAATGGTGTCTTTACAATGATGGCATCAATACTTAAAATGATTAAAAATCAAAATCCCACTCATATTGCTGTGGCTTGGGATTTAACTAAAGAATTTACCTTTAGAAAAAAAATATATTCAGAGTATAAAGGTACTAGAAAGGATATGAGAAGTGAGCTAGGAAGCCAGTTTGCATTAGCTCAAAAAGTTTTAAAAGAAATGAATGTTCCAGAGTTTGTGTTTAAAGAGTATGAAGCAGATGATATAATAGGTACCTTGGCAAAGAAATTTGGAAGATCTATGAGAGTTAGCATTTGGACTAAAGATCAAGATTGTCTTCAACTTGTTGATGATAATGTAAGGGTATGGCTTATAACTTCAAAGTGTACCGATATGTACGAAAGTCTTGGAATAAATATTAAAGAACTTAATATACCTAGCGGAGTTTTTGAATTTACTACACAGTATGTAAATCATTTTTATGGTGTGGATCCTATCCAAATTATTGATAGAAAAGC
Organism: Clostridium beijerinckii; assembly: GCF_036699995.1. Lineage (NCBI taxonomy): Bacteria > Bacillati > Bacillota > Clostridia > Eubacteriales > Clostridiaceae > Clostridium > Clostridium beijerinckii. The sequence goes on from NZ_CP144906.1 coordinate 2,405,917, forward strand.
TATAGAAGGCGATGCTTCTGACAATATTCCGGGAATAAATGGAGTTGGAGAAAAGTCTGTTATACCATTACTTCAAGAATTTGAAACAGTGGAAGGTATATATGATTTTATAGAAAATTCACCTGAAAAAGAAATAAAAAAAATGTTCAAAGATCTTGGCATATTACGTTCCCCGTTAGCAAAGTTAGTTGAGGAATCAAATGAAAAAATAGTCGGGAAAAAAGCAGCTTTGCTTTGCAAACAATTGGCCACTATAAAGTGTGATATAGAAGAACTTAATAATATAACAATAGATCAATTGAAACTTCAAATAGATGAAGAGGGAATGAAAAACATATTTACTGAACTTGGATTTACAAATTTGCTAAATTAATGGGTAATATATTTCTAGTGATTAAATATATGGGAAACATACTTTAATACATAAGTAATAAAAAAGCTATTTATAGATAAGTTGATAAATGTTAAAATAAATGCAAAATATAACATTCATACATAAGTGATATATATTAGGAGGAATAAGTTATGAAATTTTGTTGGAGTACTTTAAAAGTTAAAAATTTAGAAGAATCATTGAAGTTTTATCATGAGATTGTTGGTCTTAAGACTAATAAAAGATTTAATGCAGGACCTGGAAGGGAAATTGCATTTTTAGGAGATGGAGAAACTAAAATAGAACTAATATGTGATGAGGAAGTAAAAGAAGTAAGTTATGGGGAGCATATTTCTCTTGGATTTGAAGTTGACTGCATGGACGAGAAAATAAACTTTATTAAGGAAAAAGGAATAGAAATTCATAGTGGACCATTTCAGCCAAATCCTAATACTAAGTTTTTTTATGTTTTAGATCCTAATGGATTGAAGATTCAATTTGTAGAAAATAAATAATCACAAAGCTGTTGGAATTCTAGATAGATATTTAATAAAGCTGAAAATCCTTCAAATCTGAGGATTTTCAGCTTTTTAAACAATAGTTTAATTAACAGAAAATTTTAGTTTTAATATTTTACCATTTTCCTTTGCTCATATGCGCTGCTAATTCTGCTTTTGATATTTGCTTAATAGTCCAAGCGCTATTTTTAGCTTTTTCAAAAGCTGTTACACAAGTAGGATCTAAATTTAAGTCTATTCCTTCTCTAGAAAGTTTGAAAATTTTGTCAGCTAAGTTAATGATCTCTAAATGAATGTCATTAGTTCTATCAGAGTGATAGATTTTATCAGCTTCTTCACTAGTTAATTCGACAAATTTTTCTCTAGGAACTCCACATTTTGGACACTTCTCTGGAGCTTCTACTCCTTCACATATAAATCCGCACACACTACATTTAAATAATTTCTTCATAATTATTCCTCCCTTTAATCATACCATTAGATTATTAAAACATATACTAAGTAAATGTTCTCAATGTTATTAATTTGACATAATTGGTTAAAATCCTCCTAAAATTGAAAAAAAACTTAAAAATATTTTTCTTTAAAATATAGATTGACGTACATAATTTAAGTATGTAAAATTAGGATAAATAAAGAATGTAATCCATAATAGTAAGGAAATGAGGTGTTTGAATGAAGGAGGATTTATTATATTCTGAAAATAAAAAGGATAATAGAATATCATTATTAGATATATTTACAAAAAACACTATTAAATTTAAAAATTTAATTAAATATAAATTTAAAAAATCTAAAAAAGCAGAGAAGCTAACATTAGAATCTGCAAAAAAACAGTTTGAAGAGCTTAAAGCTAAGAAAGAAGAATTGGAAAAGTATGAAAATGAATTTCTTGAGTATGATGATCAATTAAAAGAAATGGATTATTGTCTAATAAAATCCAATGATTTAAACTCTGTAATCAGCTGTAAAAAAGAGAGTCTATCTCGAAGGTTCTTTAAATATGAGAATGTGAATATTGATAGTAAAGCAATAAATGCATTAATGTTTTTTGGGAAAGAAAGTATTATTCAGATAGAAGAAACTATAGGCCAGTTAAATAAGGAAGAAATCTCAATAGAAAAAACATATAAGTTAAGTAAATTTAGGATTAAGAATATATGTGATTTATATATAAGTTATGAAGAAAATAAATATGTAATAAAAAATATAGAACCTTTAGACAAGGAAATATATGGAACATTGAATGAGATCACAAACAAATATGAAGAGTATCACTTACAAAATAAAGAAATAAGAGATAAATTTATTAAAGCTTTTTCTGATGCCAAGTATGAACTAAATATTGCTAGCCCATGGATGAATAACTATGTGGTTAATAATAATTTAATAAATATGATGGAGAATTTACTTTCAAGAGGCGGAGCTATCAAAATTATATATGGTATAGAAGAAAATAGCTCTATTTATCACATTAAAAAGGATAGTAATAATAGAAGTAAGAATAGAAATAGCGATATGATAGCTGAAAGACTAAAGGATAGATTTAAATATTATGGAGGGAATTTTAAAATAAAAAAGGTGAATTCCCATAATAAGCTTTTAATCTGTGATGAGCAATATTATATGGAGACAAGTTTTAATTTATTATCTTTCTCGGGAGAATATGACGAGAATTCTAAGGACATTAGAGATGAGGGGGCAACTTGTAGCACTAATATAGAGGTTATAAAAGATTTGAGAAATAGATACTTTAGTTTTTAGTAGACAATTAGTAAAATAAATAATAATCGATGCTTAAATTAAATATAAATCATTAAAATTAAAACGGGATGTGTTGAAATTAGAAAATATACATATCTCGTTTTATTCTTTTATAAAAACTTATTGATACTTAGAATTAAATATCAAAATTTAATTGGCATTAATAACATATTGGTTAAATAATATATGCGCTGAGATAGAAAAGGTGTACAAATTTGATGTAGAGTATTAAATTATACTTATTCATATAGTTATGATTTATTAATCGTTATCCTGTGGGAATTATAAGAATAAATTAAACCAAAAATCCAACCTTGCTTAAATTCAATATTACCTATTTCGTCAAAAAAATACATAACTTTTTAATGGTATTCATTTGAAAAATGGCAATAAATTAATAAAATAAACTTTTACAATGAAAAACAATGAAATATTAAAAATATTGTATAAATATTAGCGCGATGATATAATAAGATTCAAAGAATAATTTATATAAGTTTTCATTTATTTCCATTAAATTTCTGCATATTTATGTAAGATATTGGGGCGGTGATATTTATAATTAATAGAATTAGAAATACAGTGATAGGAAGAAAGGGTTCATTAAGGCTTTTAATTAGTGTATTGTTTATTACACTTATGGCTGCAACTGTTGGTATTATAACCTGTATTATATTTAATAATTGGAAAAGTTCGGTGAATAATACTATTATGAAGGTTGAAGACGATTCCAATCAGGATGTTTTTAGCGAAATACAATCGATATTTAGCATACCTCTATATAACAATGAGGTTAACCACACTTTGATTGAAAACAAAGTTATAGACATGCATAACAAAGATCAGAGAGATACTTTTTTTGCAGGAATAGTTAAATATAGTAGTGATGAGATTTATAGTTTTAGCTTTGGCACAGAAGATGGTGAATACTATGGTGCTAGAAAAGATGGAAATGACGAGATAGAAATATATAGAAGTACACCTGAAACAAAAGGTCATTCTTTATATTATAATGTAGATGAAAATTTAAAACAAGGGGATTTGGTTAATGACTATGGTGATTTCGATCCTAGAACAAGAGATTGGTATATAAGCGCTAAAGAAAATGGAAAACCGGTATTTTCTTCCGTTTATAAACATTTTACAAAAGATGATTTGGCTTTGTCAGCGGCATATCCTATTTATAATAAAGATGGGAGTATTCAAGGGGTAATGGGAACACATATAGTTCTTTCTACTCTTAATGAATCTTTGGAAAAAATCGCTAATGAGAATTCGGCTTCAATATATATAGTTGAAAAGAGTTCTGGATTTCTAGTTGCGAATTCGTTAAACAAAACTAATTTTGAAATACTTTCTGATGGAAATATTAATAGAACTTTGGTTAAGAATATTACGGATAAATCAATTAATGATGCATATGAAAACTATATTAATACCTCTAGTACAAACTTTATTTCGGAAGTTAATAATGAGAATTACCATACTAAAATATTTGAGTATAATAAAGATGGTTTAGATTGGCTTATAATAACGTCTATTCCAGAGGCTGTTTTTACAAAAGAAATAAGGAACAATATTAATATAGCTATAGAACTTACTCTGATTGCTCTTATTATAGCTGCTATTATTCATATGAAGAGTACTAAAATCATATTAAAACCAATAAATCATTTGATAGAGATATCTGATAAATTTTCTAAGGGTAATTTATCAGAGAGGGCCAAGGTTTTTAGAAATGATGAAATAGGAAGTTTGTCTAAGGCTTTTAATAGCATGGCAGAAGAACTATGTTCGTTTATAAACAATCTTGAAGAAAAAGTTAAAGAAAGGACAAATGAACTGATTATTGCAAAAGAAGCAGCTGAACAAGCTAATATGGCCAAAAGTCAATTCTTAGCTAATATGAGTCATGAAATAAGAACTCCTCTTAATGGAATTGTTGGATTTTTAAGTATCTTAGAAAAAACTGACCTAGATAGTACTCAGCAAGATTATGTTGGAACAATTCAAACTTCTTCTGAAACATTGCTTGTAGTTATAAATGATATACTTGATATTTCTAAAATTGAAGCAGGGAGAATGGAAATAGAGAAAGTCGCTTTTGATATTCGTTCTGTAATTGAAAGCACTATATTTCTTTATGATGCAAAAGCAAGAGAGAAGGGGCTTGAACTTAATATGCTTATAAATTCAGCCATACCAAGTTGTTTAATAGGAGATCCTACTAAAATTAGACAAATTATAAGCAATTTAGTTAGCAATGCAGTCAAATTTACACACAATGGAGAAGTATTTATAGAAGTTTCAGTTATAAAAGAAATGAACACTGAAGTACAGCTTTATTTTGAAATAAGAGATACAGGAATAGGTATGGATGAGAAAGAGATAAGTAAGCTTTTTAAACCATTTAGCCAGGCTGATTCTTCATCAACTAGAAAATATGGAGGGACTGGGTTAGGTCTTGCGATATGTAAAAAATTAGTTGAGATGATGGGTGGTACTATAAGTGTAAAAAGTGTAAAAAATAAAGGGACGACCTTTTGTTTTAATTTAGTACTAGATAAATCAGAACAATCGGTAATTCAAATTCTTCCTGATTATTCTATATTTAAAGGTAAACGAATATTAGTTATTGATGATTATGAGATGAATCGTTATATAGCAAAAGTTTATCTTGAAGAGGTTGGGTGTATGATTGATGAGGCGGAAAGTTTAAAGTCGGCATTAAATATGCTTATAAATAATCAGAAAGCATACGACGTTATTTTGATTGATTACCAAATGAAGGAGATAACTGGTTTTGAACTTGTTGAAATAATGAAGGAAAGAGGATTAATAAATGACATTCCTTTGATACTATTGACTTCAGTTACAGCAAATTCTGAAGCAAGGATAGCGAAGGAAAATAAATTTTCAGGATATATTTCAAAACCTTATAAAAGAGCTGATTTACTTGATTGTGTTGCGATGGTGATTAAAGGAGATGACTATAAAATATATAATGATGATGTTTTTATAACAAAGCAAAATATTGATGAAGCTAAATATAATAAAAAGATAAAAATACTTTTAGTAGAAGACAACGATATAAACATAAAATTTTTTGTTAATAGTTTAAAATTAAATGGATTGACTTGTGATATTTCTATTGATGGGGCAAGAGCGTTAAAAGCATGTGAGAACAAGGAATACGATATAATTTTTATGGATTGTCAGATGCCAGTTATGGATGGCTATGAAGCAACAAGAAAAATTCGTTTGTTAGGAAGTTATAAAAATATTCCTATAATAGCTATGACTGCTTACTCTATGAAAGATGATGAAAGTAAGTGCTTGGAAGCAGGAATGATTGATTACTTAAGCAAACCTTTTACTGTTGATCAAGTTATGGAAATGTTAGAAAAGCATGTGAAAAATATTCATAATGATGATATGAACATTTTGAGTAATTTAAATGACGATGGTTTTGAGATGAATCAAGGTGATTATTTTAATGAAATAGTAAAAAGTCTTATAGAGGAATCAGGATTTGATGAGCGTTTTTGCACAGAACTGCTTGAAGAATTTTGTGGGCAATCAAAGAAAATTCTGAGCCAAATTAAAGAATGTGTAGATCGAAATGATTTAAATGAATCATATAAACTTCTACATAAACTAAAAGGGTCAGCAGGTACTGTAAGAGTTAATGATATAGCTGAATTTGCTTTACAAGCAGAAAATGCTGCAAAAAATGGTGATAAAGATTTATTAATGAAAGCAGTCTATAGTATGGAAAAAACGCTAAAAAAACTTGTAATGGAAAATGAATGAGAAATAAATAAAAAAGGTGATAGAAGAATTGAAAAGAACTATTAATAATTTTGTTTTAGTTTAGCTGATGTTTCTATTAATAGATGCTTAATCAGTATGAATGTCGCTTATGAATAATATTTTAGATAAAATTGATTTTTTAAATAATTTAGCTATATGTAATTTTGATTAATTACATATAGTTGTTTTTTTGTAACGGGATTTATTCTTCGCAATTAACATGTTAATTTAGGTTTAATAACAACTCGTAAATTTTGAAACTAATCCCTAAAAAGCTAATTGAATTAAAAAATGAACTATTTGTGAAAAAAATATTGCAAGTGCTCTATAATAATAGTAGTATTAAATAAAGGTATTGTATATAAAAAAAGTATTAAGAGGTCTAATGTGGAAAAAGAAGTATATAGCTGAAATTAGACAATATTCTATCAATTAAGAAAAATAAATGTTAAAAATTTCAAAAGGTATAAAAATATTTAAGTTATTATAGGGTGGGGGAATGAGAGAAATGTGTAATGAATGTTATTTAAGAAGCCGTGTAGAAAAATGGAGACAGAGATTAGATACTATGATTATTAAAAAGAAAGGCAATTTTTTGGATGATGAGATAATTGCTTTGAATCAATATGTTGGTGATTTGATAGCTGAGTGCATAGATTGTAATGCTTTTAAGTTTTATAAAGTTGGCAGAAGAAATACTGTTGTAGATAACAAGCAACGAGATGTGTATTATTATGGGGACTACAATTTGTTTATTAATTTGTATAATTATATAGAAGAAGGTATAAGAAATAGTGAAAAAGTTCATATTTCTATTCAGAAAAATCTCTACAAGAAATTAAAAAATTTACTTATAATTAATGGAATTTCTATTGAAAAGGTGCAATTTATATGTATAGAAGACATGAAGAAAATTATTCGTAATAAGAGTAATTCAATTAGTTTTAGTGAAGAAATAAAAATGAGTGAAAATAATGGATATGAGAAAAATAGATGGATAATTCAATCTTCTTTGCAAAAATATTTTTTACAGCAGGAAGATTATTGGAATCGATATAATGAAAAGTTTAATTCAAGTATTCTTTGCGTACATGATGCTTCTCTATATATACATAAAAATGCTCATTTAGAATTAGGACGTGAATTGTTAAATAAATATCAATATCATTCTAAAAAAGAAAATTATCAAGTGGGGATTTAAAATTTATATTTTGAGAGTGTTTAACATAGTACAAAAAAGTAGGCAGTTAATTCTAACTGTCTACTTTTTGCGCATAGAAGTATAAAAATACACGTTTGATTAATATTTTACGGATGGAAGGATAGCGGTAAGAATCTCTTTTAGTACATATAAATCTTTCTCATGAGCATGATTTATTATATCTATCAAGTCATCTTTATTAACATTAAGGGCTCTTTCGCCGTAAACTAAAAAGTCCAAAGAAATATGTAGAGTTGAAGCAATCTTAATTGTAGTCGGAAGCGACGGGTGACGTTGCCCCAATTCAATCTGGCTTAAATAAGTTGGAGATATACTAACCAATTCTGAAAACTTTTCTCTAGTTAAGCCGTTGCGTTCTCTTTCAGCTTTTATACGTTTTCCAATATCTATATAATTAATATTATTCAAGTTTATCATTCCTTTTTTTATATAACTTTATATTTTAAAGGCAAATAACAAAAAAAGCTATTTGAGTTCGTTTATGAAAATTAAAAGATATAAGTTTCTCACAAAAATACTATTAAGCGCATTAACTAAAAATATATGCTTTTTAAAGAAATTAAAAGAATAAAGGAATATTTAACTTGGGAAATTCTAATTGAAGCAGAAAATCTAAATGATGTTGTCCCAATTTAAGTTGGTCTTAATAAGCTGATTTATCAGCTTATTTAAAAATAATCTTTAGTTATTCCGTTAGGTTTTCTTTTAGTTTTTCATAATTTTTTAATATCTGTGAAATCAATATTATTTAATTTATCTCTCTTTTTATATAACTGTACATTCTTAAGCAATATAACAAAAGTAGCTATTTGAATTAATTTATGAACTATTTGCAAAAAATGTTGCCAGAGAATTATAAAAATAGTACTATTAAGTTAGGGTATAAAATCAATAAAATGCTATTAGGAGGGTATTATGGAAGAATTGGAAGTTAAAATAGAATCTGTTAGAGAGTATCTAAACAAACTAGTTGGTGAAGGAGATATTTGTAGAAATGATGAGATAATTTGCATTAGCATTAAATTGAATCACCTTATTAATCAGTACTACATAAGCAAAAAATACTAGTTTACATAAAAAGATTTTTAGTAGAATTAAGCTTTGAACTAATTAATATTAAATTATAAATTTAATATGTTTTTATACCTTGAATTTTTTATTAAAATTATTTATTAAATTTAATTTATATATTTAGATAATTCTAATCCAATATAAGGATAAATGTCAATATATGAGGGAGATTAACTTTTTATACTATGTTCTTATATTTATTATTACATATGGTTATATATTAGAGGAGAATTGTTAATTTCTCAATTAGGAAATGTTAAAAGTGGGTTGGTGATTTTGGGAAAGATAATATATCCACAGAAATGGATATGTAATACTAAAAAGATGAAAAAATAAAACATGTAGTAAGATAGCGATTTAAGTAAAAATGTACTAAGAAAGAAAGGGGAATGGTTAAAAAAAGAAGGCGCTTATACAAATTTTAAGAAATTTACGATTGAGAAAAAAAGAGGGGTTATGGGAGGCATAAAGATGAAAAGTACATACGCAAGAGATATTGTTCAATTACTAGAGAAAACTAACTATAATGAAGTGATGGTCATTAGAAGTAAATTATCAGATGAAGATATTGAAGTTATAAATTTTTTTGCTGATCAATATCAAAAGAATGTCATGTTTGCTTCAATGCATGAAGCTTTATTTAATGAAAATGATAATCCGTTAGTTTTAAAATATTAGATTTATTTTGGTTGAAAAAAGAATATTTATAAGAGGGTGTAAAATTATGTGGGGAATTTTAAAACAAGACAAAAAAGAGTTAAGAAAAAATTTAAATTGTAGAATTTGTCCTTCGATTTATGAGGAAATTGATGGAATAAATGAGAGTATAGTAAAAGATATTAATCAAGTAAACATTACAGATGAGAAAATCATATTTGATATGATGAATAGGCGTAATATGCGTAAATATAATCATAAGCATGATGTTAAATTGTATTTGTTAGTTTGATTTGATAATTTTATATTAAAAATTTAGAGGGGATAATTCTATTCAACATTAGATGGGTATTAATATATTGAGGGTAGCATATGAGAAATGGTATTTATATATGAATAATATATTGCTTGCGGTGAAAATATAGTGTGATTGATGAAAATTATTATGTTTTTTGGAAATTAAATAAAAAGTATAGCTAGGTATGAAATATGCCTAGCTTTTATTATTACTGTGATGAATATTGATTAAACATTAAAATTGGAATATTGATTTTGGGTTATCTATTAATGCAATTTTATAAAAAATGAATTTATATGTAAAAGGATAAATGATTATAGAAAAAATCGTATTACAATTTAATTTTAATAACGACAAATAGATACAAATAATATTATAAAAACAAGGATAGAAAAAGAAAAAACACAGAAAAAAGTGATTAAATGACGAAAAAAAGAAAAAATATTCTGACACAAAAAGAAGGTTTTTGAGTGTATTTTGTAGAAAAATTTAATTACATAAAAGAAATGAATTTCTAGGAAGGTGGTTGACTATGGGATTAATCAGGCTGAGATTTAAATAGGGAGATTATGAGTGGTAAAAGTAATTCGAAATTTTAACGTAGGAAAATATGTATGAGAGGTGAAAAGGGATGGATTTAATATGGGATAAAATGTGGTCGGTTGGTGTTGATAAGATAGATAGACAACACAAAGAATTGTTTAATAGAATTAATTTACTTGTATGTTCTATGAAAAGTGCAAAAGGAAAAGAGGAGATGATTACAACTTTGAATTTTCTTGAAGAGTATGTAATTAGACATTTCAACGATGAGGAGGAAATTCAAAAGAAAAATAATTATCCTAATTATGAGATTCAGCATAAGGAACATGAAATTTTCAAAAATAATTTAAAAGAATTGAGAAAAGTGTTCGAAACTACAGGCGTATCTACGTTATTTGTAATAAGCGAACAACAAAAAATGTCCCATTGGTGGCGAAAACATGTAATAGAATTGGATAAAGATATAGGCAAGTTTCTTATGGATGTTTAAACAGATTGTTTATGTAATCTTAAAGGAATCAGCAAAATAAAATTCATAGTGGTTTACTGTGGTAGATTTAAAATTGGGTATAAGACAATAGAGGTTATGGAGGGTGAAAAGTATATGGTTCATTTAATTAATGATATAGAAATTAGATCTAAGAATACAAGAGAAAAACATGGTATACAAGTTGGAAAAATTAAGTTTGATTTATCAAAAGAAGTAAGTTTTATAAAAAAACAATTGAATTATGGGAGTGAAGAATTTATAAATATTAGATTGGATAATGAGGAAATAATCATTCTTTATAATTCTATAGATAAAATAAGCTACGATAATGTAAAGCCGTATATTATTGATTTTTATACGCTTCTTAACAATAAATTTGTAGGACATTGTGTCTTAGATAATGCATACATAGAGTATGATAATGACATTTCGTATTCAAAGGTAACTGAATTACATTTAAAGACGGGAGTTAATTCGCAATTAATTGTTAAGAAGCTTTTAATATAATGCGAGTGAAGCTATAAAGTAAAGATAAAAATATTTAGCACATGAAGTGGTGATGTTTAATCTTTATATTAACAGAGAAAGGTAGAGATTATGAAAGATTTCATGAAAGATTTTAAACTATCTACATTTATATGTTTGTTTGTAATTATGCTTATAATTAATATTTTGGTTATATATATTACGAATTAGTGTTTCATTAAATAACTGATTACCCAAATAAGAGCAAGTTCTCATGATTAATTGTAGATTTTGTAATAAACTTACTGTTTCATAAGTTAAGGAGATTTATTAGGGCTGAGTGTGAAAAAAGTTTAAAAGGAATTAAAGTATCAAGACACTTAATAACGTTGTTTGATAAGTAATTTGGGTGGGAGCGATGAAGAATTATTAGATATATTAAATATAATAAATAGTTAAGAACTAAAGAAGAAGTTAAGTGATGTTGATGATGAGTATAGAGATAGAAAAGATTTTTTTGATGTAAGATAGATTACAGAAAAGAGTTGGTAACGTCTAATTTTAATATGAGTTCTATCGGCTTATTTTCTAACTGCTATATAGTAAAGACAACTATGTTTAATGGAGTGAGAAAAATGAAATATGAGGAATATTTTGAACAAATATGCTCAAGTGATATGAGTGATTGGTGTTATGAGGATGATATAGGAGTATATTTGTATAGAAATAATATCGATATAATTATAAAAAATGATATAAAGTGGCTTGAAAATAGTGATGATACATGTTATGAAGAGTGGACAAGTATTTTTCCTAATAAACATGCATATAATAAAAGGTTTATTCTTAAATATAGGGAGCAAATAATTAAGGTGGTATATGGAGTTTTTGTAGATGCATGTACATGTTTTATTCCTTTCCCGGATAAAAAAATGAATATTACAAAGCAACAATATGAAATAGGAAAGATTATCAATAGTTTTATAACTTCAGATGAAAAATTTGAGTCTTATTTGCTTAAAGCTAAGATTAATATTATATCAGAATAGTTAAGAAAGTTATTTGAGAAACCCATTAATTTATTGTCATTAGATTAGATAAATTATTACGGATTAATGTACTTCGATAAATAAGTTGATATTTGGAACCTTAGGTTATCCTAGTGAATTAATTAATGTTAAAACGTATAAAATTTAATTTCAATATATATTTCGAAAAAATATTTTTTTTGAAATACAAAATAAGACAAAAAATATGAATAAGCTGTGATAAAATTTATTTATAGTATTTTTACTAATGTTTTAGTCTAATTAAAATAAAAATGGTAATAAAAGAATGATGGAAGAGTGGTGAGTGTTTTACTATGTAATAATAATTAATTATTTGTCAAAAAGTTGAACAGTTATATAGAAGAAAGTATATGCTTTTTATACGAACTCATATCTCAATATATATGGGGAAAAGAAATGTAAACGATGCTTGATTCTAAACTAATCCACCAGTAGTGAAGTTTTATGACTGATTTTAATGATAAATATTAAAAAGATCTATAAATCAGGAAGTGTATTTATTCTAAACAGAGGGCAGGTGGAATTTATGAGTAGTTGGCTTGTGAATTTAAATTCAAAATTTGCAGAAGAATTTGATATAAGATTTGATGGATTTATCGTTAAAGAAGAAGAAAAAGAAGAATTTTTAATTAAGATGAATAAGATTGCACGAGAAGTTGTTGAGCTAACTGATTTAAAGTTGAATGAATTAGATCTATTTGAGTGTAAAGAAATTAAGGAAAAATGTCTTTAATAAGTGTTTATTCTGTAATTTGATCGTGTTTCTAATTGGATCAATAAAATGTTTATAAGGATGATGAACTTATGTCAACATTAAAGAACTATGAAATCTATTGTGAATTCACAGATAGAAAAGTAAAAGTGAAAGAAAATTATATTTTAACTTGTGGAAAGATATTTCCTATAAGATGTTGTTATGTATTAGATGATGAAAGCAATATAAAAGAAATAATACATACTTGTAAGCATCGTGATAATGGAGAGTGTGTTTTAACTTAAAAGCATGATAATACTTTTGATATTCAGGGGGATGAGATGAGATGGATTTAGAAGAAAAATACAAAGATATAATTGAAGCGTACACAAGAACAATTAAGGAAAATGATGAATTTGAGGATGGAAGTTATTCCTATAGAAAAAACAAGTTTAAGAGTAACCTTGAATATGGGGAGTTTAACAAGGAGAATAGGAAGCTTAATAAGAGAAATAAAAGTAAGAATTGGTCTTAAATGGTCACTTTATCTGTTCGTATTATTCATTGTTACATATACAGTATATTCGGGACTAAAAACATATAAAGCTATAAGCAGCTCCAAGTTAGAACTTAATTTGGGGCTGCTTTACTAATATTTCAAGTGAATCAAACATTGATTTTCTAGCATTCTAATGATAAAATATATTTAATTGTATTAAAATTATAAATATATATGTTGCAATTCACAATGCACATCTTACAATTACAACTAAAATTCTTACAATATTTTTAGAATTATGATGAAGAATTATTTTTGTAACGTATATTATATAAAAAATGTTGATATGGGAACTCTAAGCAGTTCCTTTTTATATAATTGTTTTAAGTATCTGAAGTTGGTTATGTAACCGATCAACAGGAACTAATTCATCCCTAGTCTTGATTGAGTTATTTTGTTTAAAGCTTTGAATATGAGATTATGTTTTTATTATATTAATATAATTACAAAGAAGTGATCTTAATTATAATAGTTAGATTAATATATTAAAATTCGCTTATTTATAGAAAACATATAATGAGATGGTGGTTATCTGATTTTTTACTATGTCTTTATCATATGTTTTTATTTATGCGCATTATTATATTTATAAATTATTTAGATAAATATAACGGTTAATATTTAGAGAGAATTATAGAAATTGTGTTTCCGATGAGCAAAGGTTTTGTATATGCATATTAAAAAATAGATATTTTAAAATAAAAATTTTGAGGGTATAGATGAGGGGTTAAGTAAAATTGAGAAAGAAATATATATGTCTACTATTTGGATTGATAATTATATTAATATTTTCCACAGGTTATTTTGTGAGTAAAAGTTTCTATAATAAAGCTCCTCTAGTTAAAAATGGGTTTATAGATCTTTCGGATTGGGATTTTAATAAGGACGGAAATGTAAAATTAGATGGATATTGGGAGTTCTATCCTAATGAACTTTTATCTCCTTCAGATATTAATAATGAAGTGGCATTACATAAGTTTTACATTAACACTCCTGGCCCGTGGAGAAACCAAATTCCAAATGATGTGATATCTGATAAAGGAATTGGAACTTATAGAGTAAAAATTAAGATAAATAAAAGTGTCTTAATGTATGGTATAAAGACTACTCATATACGGTCAGCAAACAAAATATTTGTGAACGGAAAAGAAATTGGACAAAGAGGTAACCCAGAGCCAAGTTTTGAAGAAGGATATTTTTCAGATATTCAACGGACTGTTACATGCTTTAAGCCAGAAGGAGATACTTTAGATGTTATTATTCAGGTAGCAAATTTAGATTATTTTAGTGGAGGTATAATCCAAAGTGTTTTCTTCGGAGATTATGAAGAAATATTAGATTACTATATCATATTTATCGTATTAGATATAGCAAATATATTAATTTTAGGTATCTTTGGGGTGTACTACATTGGAATTTATTTAAAAAATATTAGACAAAAGAAATTTTTATATATTGGAAGCATATGTATAATTTATGCTTTTGTTTCATCCACGGTAAATGAAAAGATATTTAATAAAATTTTTTCCTTTATGCCGTATTTTGGAATTTTGAAAATAAAGCTAGCATTAATAAGCTTGAGTATATATCTAGTTCTCTTACTTATACGAAAATGTGGCAATGATTTTATTACTAGAAAAAATATAAAAATAGCAAAGTATATAATTTTTGCTAGTATTTTTGCAGTTTTACTAATACCAATGGAACTTGTGGGATTATTTGAAAATATAGTTGATATAATAAATATATTAATTTCTGTTCTTGTGGCTCTATCAATTATGAAAGCAATTTATCATAAAAGATATGGAGAAATAGGGAAAAAAGGAACAATACTTTTGCTTTGTGGAGTTATTGCGGCTTTAACTCAATATTGCATTTTTGTATTATACTATTCTTCAATAATTAAGAGCAACGTAATTCCCTTTATTACATACTTTATTTTCTTACTTGCGGTTTTGGTTATTATTTTGAAACAACATATAAATGCATATAATAAAATTCAGACAATAAATAGCGATTTAATATCATTAGATAAGTTAAGAAATGAATTTTTAATCAGCACTTCTCATGAGTTTAAAACTCCTTTGCATGGAATAATAAATATTGCCCAGACTATTTTAAATAAAAATGATAGAAACACAGCAAAGGTAGATGAAAATTTAGCATACATAATATCCACAACGACAAGATTATCAAGCCTTGTAAATGATATAATTGACTTTCAAAGTATGCAGAATGAAGATTTCAAGGTTAATAAAAAAGTATTTGATATTAATGGTATTGTACAGGCAGTATTTGATATTTTGGCTTATATGAGAAAGAATGAAGAAATACAGTTAATTAATAGTGTGCCAATTGGAGAATATTATGTTTATACAGATGAAAATAGGTTTAAGCAAATTTTATTTAATCTTATAGTTAACTCTTTGAAATACACTGAAAATGGATTTATTCAAATTAAAGCTGATGTAGTAGAAAAGAATTATATTAATATAACGATTGAAGATACAGGTATAGGCATTGACGAAAAGTATCATGATGAAATATTTGAAAGAAACATTGATATAGATAAAAATGTTTTTAATGGAATATTTCCATCTGGACTTGGACTTTCTATTTCTAAGTTGCTTGCATCTAGAATTGGTGGGGAACTGTATCTGAAGTGGTCAGAACCAGATAAAGGCTCAATATTTGTTGTAAAGATGCCTAAAACAAACGAAAATAGTGATGTCATTAGACAAGAAGAACAGAATATTAAAAATAACATCATTACCTCAAGGAGCGATGAAAAACTTAGTACTAATATATTGTGTGAAACAACCGAAAATAAAAGCAATGGAGAAAAGCTAAAGATTTTACTTGTTGATGATGATGTATGCAATATCAAAGTTTTACAAGAAATATTTTATGACAGTAATTATGAAACTTTAGTTGCGTATAACGGGGCAGATGCCTTAGAATTAGTTAAAAAACATAAAGATATATCAATTGTATTACTTGACGTAATGATGCCAGGATTATCTGGCTACGATGTGTGTAAAAGGATAAGAGAAGAGTACAAGCTATTTGAACTTCCAATATTACTTTTAACAGTCAGAAGTACACCAGATGATATAGCATTAGGTTTTGAAGCAGGTGCTAACGATTTTTTAATCAAACCTTTTAATTTTATGGAATTAAAAGCTAGAGTAACAACTCTCCAAAAAATGAGAATTGCAGTAAAAGAAGCTTTGAAAATGGAAACTGTATTTTTACAATCTCAAATAAAACCTCATTTTTTGTATAATGCTTTAAGTGTTATTGTTTCACTGTGCTATAGAGATGGGAAAAAGGCAGGAGAGCTTCTTGGAGAATTAAGCAAATATTTACGTTTCACCTTTGATATAGACCCTTACAATTCGTTTATAAGCTTAAAGGAAGAAATATCTTTTGTCAGATCTTATGTGAAGTTAGAGAAGGCTAGGTTTGGGGAAAGGCTTGAATTTGAATTTGATATTGATGAAGAGTGTTTGCAAAATACTATTCCAGCATTAGTTATACAACCTCTAGTAGAGAATTCAATACGCCATGGATTAGTGAAACGCATTTCTGGCGGTATAGTAAAGATATCTATTAAGAAAAGTAATAATTATATTAAAATTGTAATACAGGATGATGGAGTAGGGATAGATTCTGAAAAGTTGAAGGGATTATTGGATTATAGTATATCAATAAATAGTGGATTGAAAAATGTTAACAAAAGACTTATAAATGAGTATGGACATGGTATAATTATCGAAAGTAAGGTAGGGCAAGGAACTACTTCTACAATAAATATACCTGTGAAATTAAATATTTAAGAGCAAGGGATTGAAGTTATGATTAAGGCAATGGTGGTAGATGATGAAACTTTAACTAATGATCATATTTGTGAATTAATTAGAGATACAAGTGCTGAAGTTGAAGGATATACAAATCCTCATGAAGCTCTTGATAATATAAAGAGATTTAAACCTGATGTGTTGTTTTTAGATATAGAAATGCCGGAAATTAATGGATTACAGTTTGCAGAAATGGTTAATTCAAGTGGATATGAATGTGAAATTGTATTTATTACAGCTTATAATCAATATGCACTCAATGCATTTCGAGTTAATGCTATAGATTATTTGTTAAAGCCAATCATAGTTGAAGAACTATATAGTTCAATTGAACGTGTGAAAAAGAGAAGATTTTTAAATTCTAATGTCTGTCCAAATAAAAAGATAAAAATTTCTTTATTTGGAGGGGTATCTATATATATAGGAGAAGAAAAGAAACCTATTAGGTGGATGACAGCTAAAAGTGCTGAAATCTTTGCGTTCATGCTTCTAGGTAAAGATAATAAGGAGATATCTAAATGGAGATTAATGAACGAAGTATGGCCAGATAAGGATAAAGAAAAAGCAGATATTAATCTTAGAAGTACAATTAGCCGATTAAATAAAACTTTTAGAGAAAATTCTATAAAAATTTCAATCATATCTACTGGAAATGGATATAAGTTACAAGTAGCAGAACCAGATATAAGAATAGACGCATTTGAATTAGAAAACTTAGTATTTAATATAACTGAAATAAATGCTTCTAACTTAGAAGGCTATGAAGGTATTATTCTTGATTATAAATATATGCTTCTTGAAGATTTCAATAGTGATTGGTGCTATTTTGAAAGAGAAAATTATCATAGATATTTTTTGAATGGAGCACGTAAACTTGTAAAATATTATAAGGATATTAATGCTGAGCCAATTAAGATTTTAAAACTTGTTGAGCTTATTATTAAATATGAGCCTTACGATGAGGAAATGAGAGAAAATGCGTTGATGCTTCATTATAAGATCGGTGGAATAAAAAAAGCAGAAAAATATTATAATGAGTACTATGAAATGATGGAAAATGATTTGCAGATGGAGCCATCAGCAGCTGTAAAAGAATTATACAAATACATTTCAGATCACTAGCTAATAATTTTTACGATTGGTACTATAAGCATTTACAAATATTAGGGAATATTAGACTATTATACATAATTCAAATAATAATTTATATTATAAAATAAAAATAAATACTCCAAGAAAGGTTGAAAATATACATAATTTACATTTTTAACCTTTTGTTTTATTTGATTTCTAAAAATAATAATATCTTGCCACAAATTTGCAACAATATATTTTGTAGAATAAAGTTGTAATAATTCTTTTTATAAACAATATTTTTTAAATTAAATAACACAGGGGGTAATTATGATGAATTTATTTTCTTCAACTTCTTCATCAAATGGTCTAGAGAGGGAGAGGCTAAAACTTATATTGGTACATGATAAAACTGATATATCTAGTGATGTTTTAGATACTATAAGAGAGGAAATACTAGAGGTAATTGATAGACATATAAAAACAGACAATTCATGCAAAAAAATGATGTTAACACAAGATACTGTAAATATAGATAATTATTCCATATTAATTGCTAGTATACCTATGAAATAATAAATAGAATATGTAATCCATGTGATAATATTACAGATATAAAAATCTGCTTAAAAAGAAAACATATAAAAAGACTAGAAAGCTTGGCATAAAAATTTATATGAATATTAAGGAGAAATTACTATGGATTTAGAAAGTATTAAGGATTCTATTGTGAAAAATATATATCATATTTCAGAAGGTCAAGAAGTCGAACTATATAATCATTTAGAGTATGATGAAGTTTTTTATTGTATCAAAGGTGAAGGCTTTGGAGTGCTTGACGATAGTGAAATAGAATTAAGAGTTGGAAAGCCTTTTGTTGTTCCGGCGGGAGTCTTGCACTCATTACGAACTGACAGCAATTTATATGTTGCGTCTTTCTTAATTCCGGTACTTGAACAATAATTAATATTGTATAAGTGTAAGTGATTACTATAAGCAAATAGGTAAACACTTACACTTATTTTTTTGATACTTATGTTGGAAGCTGCGGCAAAGTGGTATATAATGATGAAAAAGCTTATTTAATGTTTTAAATTGAAAGGGAGGAATAAGAATGTCTTATTTATTCGTAGAGTATCCAAAATGTACAACTTGCAAACGAGCAAAAAAGTGGCTCGATGAACATCAAGTTGAATATGAGGATAGACATATAGTTGATAACAATCCTAAAATAGAAGAACTTCAAGAATGGATAAAGAAAAGTGGCTTGCCAATTAAAAAGTTTTTTAACACAAGTGGAACTTTATATAAAGAGATGAATTTAAGTCAAAAGCTTAAAGAACTTTCAGAAGAAGAACAAGTAAAGCTTTTATCAACAAACGGAATGTTGGTTAAGCGCCCTATTGTAGTTGGAGATGACTTTGTACTTGTTGGTTTTAGAGATGAGAGTTTATGGGAAGAGTCACTTTTGAAAGGCTAGATTAGTATTAATATAATGAGTCCTAACTGAGATGGGTTTTGTATACGTAAATAAATGAAGGTAAGATAAGAACCTGGTGTGAGAAACAGCGGATTAGTATGCAACTAATTAATAAAAAATATAAGTTAATGATTAAGTGATAATAAGAAAGAGATATTTGAATTTAAATAAATATCTCTTTCTTTTTGCGGAAATTATCAAGGATAAATAACTTGTAGAGATTGAAGCGCAATTTATTATATGCTCTATAATTATGCAAGCTAATATATATCATGTTAAAATACATCAATAAAAATGATTAAATTTATCACTAAAATTACTATTTAAAATGTGATATTCTATATATCATAAAGCAAAAGGCAAAATTTTCATAAAGCGCATAATAAAAAGTATTGATTAATGCCAAAATAGATATAATTGATCTTTTAATAGATGTATGTAAGCGCATTTGTAAAATTGCTATATTGGGGAGTGATAGGGATGGAAAATTTTCAAAAATATAAAAGAATGTATTTTATGCCACCAAAAGTGACATATGATTGGGTGAAAAAAGATTATATAGATAAAGCGCCTAGATGGTGCAGTGTTGATTTACGTGATGGAAATCAATCATTAATTGAACCTATGAGTTTAGAAGAAAAGTTAGAATTTTTTAATATGTTAGTAAAAATAGGCTTTAAAGAAATTGAAGTAGGATTTCCAGCGGCTTCTGAAACTGAATATCAATTTATAAGAACATTAATTGAGAAAAATATGATTCCTAATGATGTCTCAATTCAGGTATTAACTCAGGCTAGAGAACATATCATTAGAAAGACTTTTCAGGCGGTTAAAGGGGCTCCGCATGCAGTAATTCATTTATATAACTCAACTTCAGTTGCACAAAGAGAGCAGGTCTTTGGCAAATCTAAGGATGAAATTAAGCAGCTTGCTGTAAATGGGGCAAAACTTCTAAAAGAAATAGCAGAAGAAGAAAAAGGTAACTATTCATTTCAATATAGCCCAGAAAGTTTTCCGGGAACAGAAGTAGATTATGCGGTAGAAGTATGTAATGCAGTATTAGATGTTTGGAAGCCGACAAAAGAAGAGAAGGCAATCATTAATATTCCTACAACAGTTGAAAATGCAATGCCTCATGTATTTGCCTGCCAAGTTGAATATATTCACAAAAACTTAAAGTATAGGGATGCTGTAACTTTATGCTTACATCCACATAATGATAGAGGAAGTGGAGTGAGTGATGCAGAGTTTGGTATACTTGCAGGCGCAGATAGAATAGAAGGAACTCTATTTGGTAATGGTGAGAGGACCGGGAATTTAGATATTGTTACAGTTGCTATGAATCTTTATTCTCATGGTGTAGATCCTAATTTGAATTTTAGAAATATGCCTGAAATAGTTGAAAATTATGAGAGATTAACCAATATGCAAGTAAGTATGCGTCAACCATATGCTGGTGAATTAGTATTTACTGCCTTTTCAGGTTCTCATCAGGATGCTATTTCGAAGGGAATAAAGTGGCGTGAAAATAAAGAGTGTACGTATTGGGAAGTTCCGTATTTACCTATTGATCCAATGGATGTTGGGCGTCAATATGATTCAGATGTTATCCGCATTAACAGTCAATCAGGTAAAGGTGGAGTGGCTTATATATTACAAAAGAATTTCGGAATATCACTTCCAAAACAGATGCAGGAAGCATTTGGGTATACAGTAAAGGATGTATCAGATAAGGCTCATAGAGAATTAACACCAGAAGGAATTTATAAAATTTTAGAAGAGAAGTTTATTCGTAACTCCCATGTATTTCAAATTCCAGAATGTCATTTTATACAAGGAGAGGAGATGGCAGCCGATACTACAATTTGTCATGGTGGGAAAATACAATGTATAACAGCGCATGGAAACGGAAGATTAGATGCAGTTAGCAATGCAATTAAACAGTATTTTGATATTGATTATGAATTAGATGTGTATGAAGAACATTCATTAACAAGAGGGTCATCATCGAAAGCTGTTACTTATGTGGGAATTAAATGCCATAACAAGCTTTATTGGGGTGTAGGAATAGAAAATGATATTATTAATTCATCAATTGCCGCTTTAGCAGTAGCAGTTAATCAACTAGAAGAGATTAAGAATATGAAAAGATCAGATAGTAGAATGACAGAGGTATTGAATTATATTCAATCAAACTATAAGACGGTCACATTAGAAAAGCTTTCAGAAACTTTTTACTTATCTAAGCCTTACTTATCGAAATATATTAAAGAAAGCACAAATAGTACTTTTGTGGATATAGTAAAACAAATTAGAATGGATAAAGCTAAGAGCCTACTTAAAGGCAGTGGAATGACAGTAGAAAATATTGCAGAGCAAGTTGGTTATGAAAATGTAGAGCATTTTATTAGATTGTTTAAGAAAGCATATGGAATAACTCCGGTAGAATTTAGAAATAATATACCTAAGCGAATGGAGCAATAAAATAATAAATTTGTCTTTTTGTAAAAAGATTTGATGAAAAAATATAGACTAATATGTCATACTATGGTATATTATATACATAACAAATGATTTGAAAAAACTAAAGATTTAAATAAACTAAAGATATTTCGAAAAGAGATGACTATAGAGATGGTTATCTCTTTTCTTATTTATAAAGTAAGAGGCAAAATAATTATAAAACTTAGATAAATTCTTCTTTTAGCACTATAAATACATTAAAAGCGTTTGTCGAAAAAAACCTGATAATCAATATTAAAAAATATAGATTATTTTTTAATATTGTGTTAATATAAATGTATACAAAAGATATCCAAACCCCACTCTTAATCTCCCCTAAATTTTATATAAGATACAGCCATAACTTGGCTGTATTTTTTTGCGTATTTAGTTAAGAGATATGTTAATGCACTATAGGTCACCTAATCAATTAGAAAGTGATTTTACAACAATTAGATCATATTTACAATATATGCTATAATTTAGCCTAGTAGTAGATATAAATTTAAGGATGTCTTTTTAATGATTATATAAATGCTTACACTCGGAGGAAAGAAAATGGAGATTATAAAATCAATATTATATTTTATATTGGCTGGAATATTTGAAATTGGAGGTGGATATCTTATATGGATATGGTTACGCGATGGAAGAAGCTATTTATATGGAGTTATAGGGGCGGTCATATTAATTTTATATGGAATAATTCCTACGTTACAGCCTTCAAATGCTAATTTTGGTAAGGTATATGCAGCATATGGAGGAATATTTATTGTAATGTCAATTTTATGGGGATGGAAAATTGATAATATAGTACCTGATAAGTTTGATTTAATTGGTGGATGTATAGCTCTAGTAGGTGTTATTGTAATTATGTATGCACCCAGAGGATAGTAGAGTGTGTTATGATAAAAATTCGTATATAAAAATGAAGTGTGAAGAGTTTGAAAAAGCTTTAAAAATGGAAATACTTTAAGAAAAATGTAATGGATGATTATTACTAATATTTGAATTAATATAAAATTATAGAAGGGAAATATAAACTTTTATATAATTATCTATATTAAGGGGATGAGTTGATGAATCAAAATGTAGATATAATATTAGAAATAATAAAAAATATGCCATGTGAAAATATCGAAGAGGTTGATATTCCTAGATCTTTGGGATATGAGCAGATAGGAATGAATATTGATGAATTTGATGAGGCAATCAAGTACATACAAGATAATGGTTTACTGAGGAAAATAGTTCCTATATTTAAAGATAATAAGATAGTACTAATAAATATAATGTGAAATCAGACTAAATTTTTAGAAAGGCGGCTAATATGACTAGTAAAGAAATAGAATTTGTTGATTTAACTAACCAACAGTATGAAGCTTTGATTAAAATGCAAATGGAATCATATAAAAAAATATTGGATTTTTGCAGAGAAAATATAAATGACTCAGAGAAAGTAGATCTTATAGATAAGAACTTACTAAAAATAGATGAAAAAATAATAACAAAATTAGAGGAAATGAGAGTTTTCAATAAAATATTTATAGAGACAGTTAAGTAAGATTAAATATTTTTAGAGGAATTTCTCCTTTTTTGTATAATTATTATTATGGAAAGAGGTGAGGATATGGAATTTAATCAGAAGTCATGGATTGAAAACTATGTACATAGCTTATGCCCGAAAAAAATTAGTAAAGAAAATGTAGATAAAGAGATAAATAGCATAATAACTTTAATTAATGAGTTATTTAGTAGTAGAAATGCAGACAAGTATGTTGAATTTGTCCCTGATGAAAATTCTATAATATTTCCAGGTAGAAAAGCAAATATTTTTATAAGATATAGTATAGATGGAAATGGTAATGAATTGAAAATATCAAAACATAAAAATCGTGAATTAAGCAGTAGTGTTGAAAAAGCAATATTAATAAGTTGCAAAGGTGAAGAATATGTGGTAAAAGATGAACCTTCGATAACAATGGACGAAATGTCATTTGATGGTTTAAAAGATTCTATTAATTATGCATTAAGCAAAATATTAAACTAAACATCTATGTAAGAGAACCCTGGAGAGGGTTCTCTTGTTATATACTTTTATTTTTTAGTAAAATTTTAAGAAAACATTTTCAACTGACAAAAAACTGACAAAATTTAATGGTAATATATATATTAGAAAGTGTAAATGTTGTCAATAATGTATTATAGATAATATAAAAAAATTTTTATATTGCGTGATAATGTTTACAAAAAGTCATAAAGTTTTAATTATTTTTGTATAAAAATCACAAGAATTTAATATTATCATATATTTAAAAGAGGTGAGAACAACATGGGGAATATAATTAAAATTAATATGTACGCTGAAATGAACAAAAAAAAGAATGTTAAGCTAGATTTAAAAACAGTAGAAGAAGTCATTTTAGAATATAATAAATGGCTAAAGAAAAACAACAGAGAGGATAAAATAGAGACTTATGAAAAGTTTTTACAAGTATAATTATCTTTAAAGGTAGATTGAGTGATAATGCTTAATTTACCTTTTTTTATTTTTATGTAGAAATATAGATAAGCTAACTAAGACCCGAACTTATACATATAACTCGCCGAAATGAATAATATACTTTTGTTCCAGTTTCTAGGTAATTCTGATGGGTGATTCTAAGGCTATAAAGTTGCATTCAACCTGTTGCTTAGAACCTTCAGCGATAGTTTCATAGCTTTTCGGAACAAAATATTTATGATTTCGGTACGTTACCACATAAATTTAGTTTTAGAGTTGGATATCTATAACAGAGCAGTTAAATCTGAAAAATTTAAGATTTTTGGAGTTTATTGTGAGTTAATGTAAAGAAAACTCTATTTTATGTTAAAATATAAGTAGATTTTAAAAGTGTATTTTGGTAAAGGGAGAGAAAGGTATTAATATAGAATAAAAAAATAAATTATTAAAATATCAGTAA
Organism: Clostridium beijerinckii; assembly: GCF_036699995.1. Taxonomy (NCBI): domain Bacteria; kingdom Bacillati; phylum Bacillota; class Clostridia; order Eubacteriales; family Clostridiaceae; genus Clostridium; species Clostridium beijerinckii. The sequence goes on from NZ_CP144906.1 coordinate 2,431,333, forward strand.
ATAATTATAGAGTTTTAGTAAATAAGTGATGAAAATGAAAAAATGTATCTAAGAAATTGTAGTGAGATATTAAAAGATTGGGTAAATTTATGTGAAGATAAAGAATTTTACTAAAGAATGGAGGTACGTTATGGAGAATAAAGAACTATTAATTGAAAACTCACATAAGAGAAGTGAAAGTTATGGAGTTGAAAAAAATTCAGATCACTCAAATAAGATTCTTACTGGTGAAGAATTAGAAAATATATTAACTATTAATAAAGAATTAATAGAAGTATCTAAAATATACATAGATATGGTATTTTCAGCAGTTATGGATAATGAATTTATTATAGTGTTAACAGATAAAAATGGGTGCATTCTATATATTAAAGGAGCAGAAGAAAATAATAGTAAGCTTGGAGGGAATAATCTTGAAGTTGGGGCTTATATGGACGAGCAAAATATAGGTACTAATGCAATGGGAACAGCAATTAAAGAAGACAGGTGTATTCAGATAACTGCAACTGAGCATTACATAAAAAGGTTCCACAATTTAACATGCTCTGCTGCACCTATTCATAATACAAAGGGAGAAATTATTGGAACATTGAACTTAACAGGTAGAAGAGATATGAAGCATCCACATACTTTAGGATTAGTTGTTTTTGGTGTAAAGGCAATCGAAAATGAATTGGACAAGAAGGGGATACGCGACATATTGAATCAAACCTATAACTATATGGAGAGTGTCATAGATAATGTTGATAAAGGCATCATGATAGTAAATAAAGAGTATAAAGTAATAAATATAAATAAACTTGGAGTAGAGATATTTAATATAGATAAGGATTTGATAATAAGTCAAGATATACATTATATTTTGCCTGATTTGGGAAATGTAATAGAGGAACTTGAAAACCATAATGGTGATATTATAAAGGAATTAAAATTAAAACATACAAGCAGACATAAAATAAGGTTGCTTTTTAAAGGTCTTAAACATAAAGATAATATTATAGGTATGGTTGTAACAATAAGTTATGAAAAAGAAGGAAAAGACAACAAAAATGCAACAGGGGCATTTTTTACTTTTAATGATATAATTGGAGATAGTGCAGCCATTGTTAATGTGATAACTAACTGTAAGGTTATTGCAAATAGTCCTTCAACTGTTCTAATTCAAGGGGAAAGTGGAACCGGTAAAGAAATATTAGCACAGGCTATGCATAATTATAGTTTGCGAAGAAGAAATAAATTTGTTGCAATAAATTGTGGAGCTATACCAGCTAATATAATAGAAAGTGAATTGTTTGGGTATGAGGATGGGACTTTTACAGGAGGAAAAAGAGGCGGAAATCCAGGTAAGTTTGAGATTGCAAGCGGAGGTACTTTGTTTTTGGACGAAATTGGGGAAATGCCGCTTGATGCACAGGTTAAGCTGTTAAGAGTGCTTCAAAATGGAAGAGTTACAAGACTTGGTGGAAGCAAAGAGATTCCTATAGATGTAAGAGTTATAGCAGCAACTAATAAAAATTTAAAAAGAGAAGTTCAAAAAGGGAATTTTAGAGAAGATTTATACTATAGATTATGTGTAATTCCAATCACTTTACCGCCTTTAAGAGAGAGAAAAGGCGATGTGAAAATGCTTATTGACTTCTTCTTAAGGATTAAATCTTTTCAGTTGAATAAATCAATACCAGAGCTTGATAAAAGTTTATATAATAAGTTATTAGACTATGATTGGCCTGGAAATATAAGAGAGCTTGAAAATTATATTGAGAATATAGTAAATTTAGATGGACGATCATCTTTTAATTTATGGGAATTTGAAGACAATCAAAGTGTTGAGATAGACAAAACATATGATAGGAAAATATTAAAAGATGATTTTTTAAGTAAAGAGATATGGGAAGACGATCAGACAAATGGCTTTTTAAAGAATGTTAATACTGAAAAGACTGAGTATATGGTGAATACTTTAAACTTAGAAGAACTTGAAATGAAAGCAATCCATGAAGCTGTAAGAATAAATAATCATAATATGACAAAAGCGGCTAAAACTTTAGGTATAAGTAGAAACACTCTATATCTAAAATTAAAAAAACGTAAATAAATTATAAAGCATGTCCTAAAATATTACGCTGTATTAAATTTATACTGTATTATTTTAGGACATATCTTTGTTAAAAATTATTTATATAAATGAGTATATGCTTAACAATTAATCTATGTATAATTTATTTTTTATATATTTAATAACTTAATTTAAACCCTTTAAATATAATATTTCTCAGGAATTACGAGTTTTTTGTTAGAAAAGTACTCTTATATTTTGACATTTTATTATCATAAATATAAAATATATTGATAAAATAATCACAAGTTGGCATGAATATTGCTTTAATAATTTATGTGGTCAAAAATAGACATATTAACTTATTATTTTACAACTATGCAAAATAATAAATGAGCAAATTTTAGGAGGAAATATTTATGGCACGTTTTACTTTACCAAGAGACATTTATCATGGAGAAGGAGCACTTGAGGCACTTAAAACTTTAAAGGGTAAGAAAGCTTTCGTAGTAGTTGGTGGCGGATCAATGAAAAGATTTGGTTTTCTTAAACAAGTTGAAGATTATTTAAAAGAAGCAGGAATGGAAGTAGAATTATTTGAAGGTGTTGAACCAGATCCATCAGTGGAAACAGTAATGAAAGGCGCAGAAGCTATGAGAAACTTTGAGCCTGATTGGATAGTTGCAATCGGTGGAGGATCACCAATTGATGCTGCAAAGGCTATGTGGATATTCTACGAATACCCAGATTTTACGTTTGAACAAGCAGTTGTTCCATTTGGATTACCAGACCTTAGACAAAAAGCTAAGTTTGTAGCTATTCCATCAACAAGCGGTACAGCTACAGAAGTTACAGCATTCTCAGTTATCACAAATTATTCAGAAAAAATTAAATATCCTTTAGCTGATTTTAACATAACTCCAGATATAGCAATAGTTGATTCAGCACTTGCTCAAACTATGCCAAAAACTTTAACAGCTCATACTGGAATGGATGCATTAACTCACGCTATAGAAGCATACACTGCATCACTTCAATCAAATTTCTCAGATCCATTAGCAATTAAAGCTATAGAAATGGTTCAAGAAAATTTATTAAAATCATTTGAAGGAGATAAAGAAGCTAGAAATCTAATGCATGAAGCTCAATGTTTAGCTGGAATGGCATTTTCTAATGCATTACTTGGAATAGTTCACTCAATGGCTCATAAGGTTGGTGCTGTATTCCATATTCCTCATGGATGTGCAAATGCTATATTTTTACCATATGTAATTGAGTATAATAGAACAAAATGCGAAAATAGATATGGAGATATTGCGAGAGCTTTAAAATTAAAGGGAAATAATGATGCCGAGTTAACTGATTCATTAATCGAATTAATTAATGGATTAAATGATAAGTTAGAAATTCCTCACTCAATGAAAGAGTATGGAGTTACTGAAGAAGATTTTAAAGCTAATCTTTCATTTATAGCTCATAATGCAGTATTAGATGCATGTACAGGATCAAATCCTAGAGAAATAGATGATGCTACAATGGAAAAATTATTTGAATGCACATACTATGGAACTAAAGTTAATTTATAAAATAAATAAAGGCAATTTTTTTATTTCATAATCTTATAGAGATAAAGTAAGTTGTTTCACATTAAAAATCATGTAACTTTTAAAAAGTTATTGAAGTAAATAATTGAATAATTACTAAAAGAATCGTTACAACATTGATAAAACAACAATGACTCTCCACCTCAGGGAGTCTTTGTTGTTGATATGGAAACAAGGATGAAAATTCCAATTATCGGATATATCTTATGTTTAGAAGCTGTAATCCTATCGCTTCTTTAAGTGATATGTAACAGTTGTATGATCATAAATAAATTTCAGCTAAGATTCAGATAGGGATCAAACTCTATCTAAGCAAGTTTAATTTGAAATTATCAATAGAATTTATAAGCGTAGGGGGTACTAAGAGTGTACAAAATTGTTAACAAAAGAGAACTTACCAATAACATATTCTTAATGGATATAGAAGCGCCTAGAGTTGCTAAATCAGCAAAACCAGGTCAATTTATAATTATAAAAAATGATGAAAAAGGAGAAAGAATACCTTTAACAATTGCAGATTATAATGCGGAAAAAGGTACAGTAGCTATAGTTTTTGCAGCTATAGGAAAAGGAACTAAGCAGTTAGCAGCATTTAATGTTGGAGATTATGTTTCAGATTTTGTAGGACCATTAGGTGTACCAAGTGAATTTATTCATGAAGATCTAGAAGAATTGAAAAAGAAAAATATTATCTTTATTGCAGGAGGAGTAGGGGCAGCTCCAGTTTATCCTCAAGTTAAGTGGATGCACGAACATGGGATAGCTGTAGATGTTATTTTAGGAAGCAGAAATAAAGATTTATTAATATATGAAGAAGAATTAAAGGCGGTTGCTGGAAATCTTTACGTAACAACAGATGATGGTTCGTACGGTTTTAAAGGAACTGGTTCAGATATGCTTAAGGAATTAGTTAATAATCAGGGGAAGAAATATGATCAAGCTGTTATCATTGGACCAATGATAATGATGAAATTTACTTCAATGTTAACTAAAGAATTAAATATTCCAACTGTAGTAAGTTTAAACCCTATAATGGTTGATGGTACTGGAATGTGCGGTGCTTGTAGAGTTACTGTCGGTGGAAAGGTTAAATTTGCATGTGTTGATGGACCTGAGTTTGATGGCCATTTAGTAGATTACGATGAATCAATGAGAAGACAAGCTATGTATAAAACAGAAGAAGGAAGAGAATTATTAAAACTTGAAGAAGGAAACACTCATAACCATGGTGGTTGTGGATGCAAGGAGGATAAGTAATAGAGATGAACGATAGAATGAAAAGAACACCTGTTACTGAACAGGCTCCAGAAGTAAGAGCAAAAAACTTTAAGGAAGTTTGTTTAGGATATAATGAAGATGATGCTATAAAAGAAGCCAATAGATGTTTAAATTGTAAAAATCCTAAATGTGTTGAGGGATGTCCAGTATCAATCAACATTCCAGGATTTATATCAAAAGCTAAAACTGGAGACTTTGAAGATGCTGCTAAAGAAATAGCAAAATACAGTGCACTTCCAGCGGTTTGTGGAAGAGTATGTCCACAAGAAAATCAATGTGAAGGTAACTGTGTACTTGGAATTAAAGGTGAAGCTGTAGCTATAGGTAAATTAGAAATGTTTACCGCAGACTGGTCAAGAAAAAATAAAGTAGATTTATCACAAACAGAACCTTCTAAAGGGAAGAAAGTTGCGGTAATTGGAAGTGGCCCTGCTGGTCTTACTTGTGCAGGAGACCTAGCTAAAAAAGGTTATGATGTAACTATATTTGAAGCACTACATGAAGCAGGTGGAGTTTTAGTTTATGGAATACCTGAATTTAGATTACCAAAGGATGATGTTGTTAAAGCAGAAATTGAAAATATAAAGAAGCTTGGAGTAACAATTGAAACTAATGTAATTGTAGGAAGAACAATAACTATAGATCAATTAATTGAAGATGAAAAATTTGAAGCTGTATTCATTGGATCAGGAGCAGGTCTTCCAAAGTTTATGGGAATACCAGGAGAAAATGCAAATGGTGTATTTTCAGCTAATGAGTTTTTAACAAGAGTAAACTTAATGAAAGCATTTAAAGAAGAATATGATACTCCAGTTAAAGCAGGTAAAAAAGTTGCTATAGTTGGCGGAGGAAATGTTGCTATGGATGCAGCAAGAACTGCTTTAAGACTTGGTGCAGAAGCTCATATAGTATATAGAAGAGGTGAGTCAGAGCTTCCAGCAAGAGCAGAAGAAGTGCATCACGCTAAAGAAGAAGGAGTAATATTTGATGTTTTAACTAATCCAACAGAAATCTTAACAGATGAAAATGGATGGGTTAAAGGAATGAAGTGCGTTAAAATGGAACTTGGAGAACCAGATGCTTCAGGAAGAAGAAAGCCTGTAGTTAAGGAAAATTCAGAGTTTGTATTAGACGTTGATACAGTAATAATGTCACTTGGAACTTCACCAAATCCATTAATTTCATCAACTACTAAAGGTTTAGAAATCAATGGTAGAGCTTGTTTAGTTGCCAATGAAGATGGATTAACAACTAAAGAAGGTGTTTATGCTGGTGGAGATGCAGTTACTGGTGCTGCAACTGTTATTTTAGCAATGGGAGCAGGAAAGAAAGCTGCTGCTGCAATAGATGAATATTTAAGTAGATAGCATTTAACATATTATATATTAAGAAGATTAGTTACAGGGAAATATAGATGTAACTAATCTTTTTTTTGTTTATAATTTTAGACGATATTTAACAAAAATTATTTTTTTAAATAAAAATAATGTCTCAATAAAAAGAGAAAATAATCTTAAAATTTCCTTAAAAATCTCTAATTTAGTATTCCTAATGATATTATTTGTTGATTTTATTATAAATTAATGATAATATTTCATATATATGAAATAAGTACATATTGATGTATTATATTACAATTGGAAGCTATGAAGAATTCTTTCTAAGTGGGCACTTTAAGAGTTTGGAGCTAGTTGTGCAACCGACCAATTAAGATTAATTAATTATTTTATTAGTTAGTTTTAATTGGTTTTTTATATGAAAAAATTTACTTGATTTATATATAAATAAGAACTTATATATCTTAAGTTTAAGTATTACGTAAGTAAGCTCATTGAGAGAAGATTTTAATTTTTATGAACCCAAATTATACTACAGTAAGGGTTAAATTAAGAGGTATATAAGTATTAATGAAGGGAATGAGACTGTTATGGATATTTTTGTAGCTAGACAGCCTATATTTAACAGGAAAAATGAAGTTGTTGCATATGAACTTCTATTTAGAAATGGACAAAACAATTTCTATAACAATGCTAATGGCGATGAAGCAACTTTAAAGGTTATAGCTAATACATTTTATACATTTGACTTCAAAGATATTACTGATAACAAGAAGGCATTTATAAACTTTACTGAAGAATTGATAAAGAAAGAAATAGCAACTATACTTCCTAAAGAATATGTTGTTATAGAAATTTTAGAAAATATAGAACCAAATGATGAAATTGTGGATGCGTGTAAAAGACTTAAGAAAAGAGGATTTATATTAGCATTAGACGATTTTGTATTCCATATTAAATATATTAAATTAATAGAAATAGCTGATATTATAAAGATAGATTTTAAAATCACGACAGGGGATGGAAGAAAGAAAGTATTTGAACTAAAAAAAATAAATAATAAAATAAAGTTTTTGGCCGAAAAAGTAGAGAACAAAGAAGAATATGATGAGGCTTTGAAACTAGGGTACTCATACTTTCAAGGATATTATTTTAGTAAACCAATAGTGCTTTCCAGAAAAAACATTCCGACTAACAAAGATACAGCAATAAAAATTCTAAAGTTAATTAATAAAGAAGATTTTGATTTTAATAAATTAGAAGAACTAATAATAAAGGACTTAGGATTGTCATATAAAATAATCAAATTAATAAATTCGTCTGCATACTGCCTTAAGAATGAAGTAAGATCTATAAAATATGCTATTGCACTGTTGGGAAGAAAAGAGATTATAAAATGGTTATATGTAGTTCTGCTAAATGATCTAAAGGAAAATAACACAGATGAACTTATAAAAGTCTCATTGCAGAGAGCGAAGTTATGTGAACTAATATGTAATATGAGTGAGTATAGAAATAATGTTTATTCAGCTTATATGGTAGGATTATTTTCAGTTATGGATGCAATTTTAAATTGTTCAATTGAAGTGATCTTAAAAGAATTATATATAAATGATGAAATAAAGGAAGGACTAATTGAAAAAGATAATTTCTTGAATAAGATATTGAAATTAGCTATTAACTATGAAAAAGGTCAATGGGAAAACGTTGAGTTTTATACTAAGGAAATAGGTGTCAGTGATAATAAGCTTGCAGAAGCCTATATAGATGCTATAAAATGGGCAGATGATGTTGTGAGTTAAAAAAATAAGAAACTAGAACGTGTCTAGTTTCTTACTCTAATTGGTAAAAAAAGAAAATACTATATCAAAACTCTAGGAAAAATTTCAATATAAGTAAATTGTATATTTACATTAACATTATACGACATAAACTGTTTTAATTCAACAATAAAAATATAAAAAAGGTGCAAATGGCAAAAAAAAATAATATTATATTATTTTTCATTGGAATAGTATTAAATATTAGGGTAAATATTCTAAAAGTGCTAATAGGTATAAGTAATTAAATCAAAAAATGATGGGATTTCTATGGGTTGATTTTTAATATAAAAAGAGATAGCAGTTAGATTAATAAATGCTATCTCTTTTGGTGTAGTTGAAAAGTAATATTTTCATTAATAATTATTTGCGAAATTTAAAGATATTATACATAAAAATAAAAAAAGTAATGACAAAATAATAATATCTTGAGATTTACTAAGCGCTGCTTTCAGTTATAAAGGAATAACAAAATTTATGATTTATAACAATACTAGTATTTACTCTATGAGTCATGATTAGCTAATAAAATGGAAAATTGAATTATATAATGTATATTACAAAACATGAGCCTATAAAATTTAAATATACAGGTTATAGGTAATATATTTTGCTTTTTTAAATAATTTGCCTTATATACTTTATCTATGGTTTAAAATAATTTTCGAAAATATACTTTTTATTAGAAAAATTTATATTTTTATGTCAGAAAAGTATATTTATTAACGAATAATATATTGAGTGTGTAAAAATTGATTCCCAAATACCCCTTAATATGCAATTACATAACACTCCTATATTTTACTATACCTACTAACAGTAAATCCCCTGTAAATTGATGATAAATTTACAGGGGATTTTTAACTTTATTTAAAGTATAATATGCTAAAGAGTAGTAATTTACAATACAAAGATGTTTCATTCACAATATTAATTTCATCTGATTATTATATAATAAATATTATTCAGTAGTTAATATTTATTGGATTTTACACCCCATTATTAATACGAGGTGAAATTAATGAAAATAAAAGTGATAAATAGTTATCCAGCTTGTATATGGGAAGAAGATATCATTAAAGCAATTCACGATCTATGTCTTGAAGAACTTCAAGAAAAGCTGGAGAAATATAAATCTGATAACTCGAGCAAAGCAATTGCTAATTGTCATATTTCAAAAAAAGAGTTTTGTTGCAAAAAACAAGTATTTATAGAAATGACAGCAATGTTTGATATTGTTGATATAATAAATTAGAAGAAAATATTGATTTAGAGAATTATACTAAATTAAAAACAATCTCCTATTAAAAAATGAGGAGATTGTTTTTTATTTTTGGAAAATTGTAATGAGATTAAGAGTGTGGAAAAGTTACACAGGAATCTATTCAACAAGATTGAAAACAAACATTGAATGGAGAATAAACCCATTTGTTCTTGCGGAACTGTTATAATACCTATTTTAAAAGTAAATAAAATTAAAGAATATGAGAATAATTATCGGATTCATGTGAATTAAGTGGATTTTGTGGTATAATTTAGAGTAGAAGTAAATTACTTATTAGTTTTGATACTTATGTAAAAATAAGTGATTAAGCTTAGTAGTTTATAGAATGGTTATGGAATTAGGTATTGGGATTAAACATGATAACTTTTATATCTTAAAGGACGAAGGGAAGGATAAATACAATGTTTAAGAAAATGAAAATATCCCAAAAATTAATAGGAAGTAGTGTGATATGTACTGTATTCTTAGTTTTAGTCGGCATAGCTGGTCTATTTAGCATGAACAAACTAAATATAAATACAGATAAAATTTATAATAATAATTTAATGAGACTTCAGAAGTTATATGTAGTAAAAAGTAATACTAACTTAGGACTATCTGATATGGAACATATTATTAATAGTAATTTTAAAAATGATATAGATGAGGCACAAAAAGATTTAGCAGATTTATCTGATTTAAATAATAAAACTTTTGAAGAAATTGAAAAAATACCTTATTCTAGTGAAAAAGAAGAAGCTGATTATAAAAAAGTTAAAGATGCATTAACTAGGTATAGGGATATAAGAACAAAGATAATAAAGGATGTTACTGACAATAATTATGAGGAAGCTATTGAATTATATAATTCGGAGTATTTTACTTTAAGAGAAGAGATAGCAAATGATATAAATGTTGTAATAAATGAAAATATTGATGCGGCCAAAGAAACATCGGAATCAAGTAACGCAGTTTTTAAAAATTCGTTTAAATTTCTTGCAATATTTATTGTTATTTCAGCATTGATATTAGCCATATTAAGTGGTGGGTTAGCAATTTGGTTAAGAAAGAGAATAAACAGTATAGTTAATTTTGCTAATGGTTTAGCGGAAGGAGATCTTACTGAGAAAATAAATATAAATGCATATGATGAAATAGGTAATATGTCAAAAGCATTGAATATTGCTGTATTAGACGTGAAAAATCTTATTATAGAACTTACTAATCGTATGAAAAATGTCAGAATTTCAAATGAAGATCTAACTTCAACAATGGAAGAAATGTCTGCAACTATGAATAATATTAAAACTGTAACCCATGAAATTGCTGATGCAAGCATGAATTTAAGTGCGGCAACTCAAGATGTTAGTTCATATACAATGGAAATAGAAAAACTGACAGATGAACTTAGCAGAAATGCTGAAAAGAGAGAATTAGATTCAGATGAAATTATGAAAAGAGCAGTAAATGTAAAAGAAAAAGTGGAAGAGTCATCTAATAATGCAATAAGCCTATATAATGAAAAAGAAATTAAGATTAAAAAAGCAATTGAGGATATAAAGATTGTTAAAGAAATAGAAAAAATGGCAGAAGCTATTGGACAAATAGCTGAACAAACTAATCTTCTAGCACTTAATGCATCTATAGAGGCTGCTAATGCTGGGGATGCAGGTCGCGGATTTGCTGTAGTTGCAGAGGAAGTTAGAAAATTAGCTGAGAAGTCATCAGAAACAGTTATCGATATAAAGAAAAATATAAGTACAGTTGGAAATGTTATTGAAAACTTTACTAATAACACTAAAGATATATTGGGATTTATTGATAGTCAGGTTAGACCAGATTATGAAATGTTGAAGTCTATAGGAAATCAATATGAAAAAGATGCTGAAGTTGTAAATGAAATGTCAAAAGAGATTGCAGAGTCAGCAATTAAAATTGCGAATAATGTATCTAAAGTTAATAATGCTATAGTAAATATTTCATCAAAATCACAGCAATCAGCTTCTAGTGTAGAAGAGATATTTGCAAGTATTAGCGAAACCAGCGCATCAGTAGATAATGTTACCAATCAGGCAAAAGACACATCAGAAATGGCTGATAACATGATTGAAATGGCAAATAAATTTAAATTCTAGAAATATATAAGTTCTGAATAATATATAGATAAACCAACTAAGACCTAAAATTAGGAATATATCTCGCCGAAATGAGAATTATGCTGTTGTTCCAGTTTCTAAGGAAATTATGATGGATGATTCTAAGATCACAAGTTGCACCCAAGATGCTAGTCTCAAAGACGAGCTTTGAACTAGCATACTTGGAACAACTTTTAATCTAAGAATCAAAACCATCAAATTCCTAATGAAACATTTCACAAAAGCATAATTCTTATTTCTAGTTTGGATATCTTTCATGACATAAATCTAACTTATAATTGGTTTATCTATAATTCATTCTTATATAGAATTGTTTTATCCAGTCGCTTTGAAAAAATATAAGGAATTAAAATTTTTAGAATATATGCATGGCCAAATATTCATTCTAGTAGAATGGTTATTTGGCTTTGTTTTAATTCTTTGGAAATTTACATTTCAGTAGAATCTGTGTCTCAATAGTCGCATGCAATTTTTTTGTATAAATATTAATATATAATACTTTATTTTTAGTGATTATATAATTTATTGCGATATATAACAAGTGAAGTTTGTTACATAATGTAACAATTGATACAGCAAATGTATTTTTTTAGAGTTATACTTATAAAAAAGTTAGGGGGAAGTATAATTTGGAAAAATAATAGAAATAGAGAAAATGATTTGTAAAATGAGACAATCCTTATATGAAATTATAAACAATGAAAAAAGTTTATTAGGAATAGAAGTTATTACTGCTAGTCAGAGGTTAGACGACATAATAAATCAATACAATGAGCTGCTTGATAAAGGAATTTAAAGAAGTTCACATCATTAATATAGAAGTCTTAAATAATATAATTCATTTTATATATATGAACAAAATATGCATTAGACTTATATGGTAATAAGCAGAAAGTTGAAACATTTTTATTTCGCTAGACTATGAAAATTATGATTCATCTTTATATAATTAAAATTTATGGAAGGAATTTACATATTTCTGTATAATTAGATATATATAAGGAGGGAATATTATGAATACTATAGAAAAAGTCATAATGAATCTTAAGATAAGACCAGATGGTATGAATTTATATGAATTGGATAGAATATGTTTCAAAACTTATCAAAAGACTCTGCTCGGCTCAAAACTTGGAAGAGTAAAAGAGCGTATAGAGCCTACTTTAAGATATTTAGAGGAAACTAATCAAATAGCGATTAAAGATGGAATTGTCAAATTAAAAAAAACTGATAAAGTTTAGTATATTCAAATAAATATACTTATTTGAATAAGTTGATATTTATATAGATAATATAATGATAAACTATACTTAGACTATGAAATATATTCTGACCAGAAACTGGAACAAAAGTATATTATTCATTTCGGTGAGCTATACTCATAAGTATGGATTATAGTTGTTTATATATAAATCTTTAGCGCTTAAGATTAATAATATACAGTGGAGGATTAGAAATGATAAGAATACTTTTATGCTGTGGAGGGGGCTTTTCATCAAGTACCCTAGCCAGTAAAGTTGAAAAGGAAATATTAGAGAATAATATGCAAAATGATTATTCAATTGAATTTTCGCCATTTTTATTAGTAAATAAGAGAATGAGTGAATTTGATATAATTGTATGCTGTCCTCATCTAATAATGCAAGTTAAGAAATTTGTGAAAACTTCAGAGATTGATAAACCTATCTATATTCTTCCACCGAGAATGTATGGTCTCATTAGTTTTAAGGAATTAGCAATAGATGTGGTAGATGCAATCAATTTGTATAATGAAACTAAAATTAATCCAGTATATTTTCCAGGGGAAGAAAACACCATGATGGTCACTAGGCATGTTGCTTACAGAAATAGCAAAGTTTAATAAATCTTTGTATATAAGTTATAAATAATATAGTTCATTTTTTATAAAATTATAATACTTAAATTATTTTATAATTTAGGATGTAGTCTTCAGTGAGGTGGATTTTTAAAATCCTATATATAAGATTCTTTAAAGTATAGTAAATGTGGTCTTAAAATTCTCATATTATCACATAGTAAAGAAGAGATATCTTCAAATTTGTGAAACTATCTCTTCTTTAATGAAATTATTGTACGGAAGTATCAGTTGTTGTAGTTGTTGATGTATTTTTCTTTTGATGAGCTTCTTTTTTAGCTTCAGATGCTGCTTTAATTTTAGCTTGAGCATCTTTAAATGATAATCCTGTTATATCGATTCCTAATTTCTCAGCTCTTGCACTTTGAATTTTAGCTATTACATCTTCATTTGATAGACCTGTAACATCTATTCCAAGCTTAGAAGCTTCTGCTTGATTTAATTTTATCCTAGCATCTTTATTAGATAAACCTGTTATATCAACTCCAAGTTTTGTTGCCTTCTTAGTTAAATTTGCAAGGCTTTTAGCTTCAAGAGCTGTTTTAATTTTAGCTGAAGCATCTTTATTTGATAGACCTGTTATATCAATTCCAAGCTTTCCTGCCTCTGCAGATAAAATCTTAGCTTTAGCGTTATCAGGTGAAAGATTTGTTATATCTATACCTAATTCAGTTGCTTTTTTATTAAGTCTTTCAAGAGTCTTTTCTTCAAAAGCTGCTTTAATTTTAGCTGAAGCATCTTTATCTGACAGACCTGTTATATCAATCCCAAGTTTTTGAGCTACAGCAGCTCTTATTTTTGATTTTGCTTGATCATTAGTTAATCCAGTGATATCTATTCCAAGTTTAGAAGCTTTTTGAGTAAGTTTTGCGAGTTTATCTGCCTTATTAGTTTGAGATACTTGCCCTGTAGTAACACTATTTGTTACATTTTGTGTAGAAGCATCATCAGCGAATGCTGGAACAAGGCTTGATATTGAAATCATAGCTGCTATTGCAATTCCTAGTATTTTTTTCTTTTTCATAATTATCTCTCCTTACGTCATATAAAAATTTATTTTTATGTTAAAACATAGATTAATATAGAAATAACCGGCTATAAGGGAATTATAATTCTTTTATGTGAAATTTATGTGAAAAGGAATATTAAGCATATAAATTTATTGGCATCGCATTTATATATTTATTGCAAAAATGATAATACTATATACTAGAATGAAAGTTCTAGACAAATTTATAATTAATCTAATCAATATAATAATATAAATAAAGTTATATTGGGGCTTAAATGGAAGGAGAAAAATAATGAACGAAGTAATACAAAATATCATAACAAGAAGAAGTATAAGGGTGTATAAAGAAGAGCAAATTTCGGATGAAGACTTAAGTAAAATATTAGAAGCTGCTAAGTTCGCTCCAAGCGGAATGAATAGTCAGGATTGGCATTTTACAGCTGTACAAAATAGAGAGAAGATAAATAAGCTAATTTCAGCAGCTAAAGAAGCATTACAAAATTCTCCTATAGAACAGCTAAATAAGATGGCCAATAATCCAAACTTTAACCCATTTTATAATGCACCTACTATAGTGATAACATCTTGTGATAAAAACTTACCAGTAGGACAATCTGATTGTGCTGCAGCAATACAAAACATAATGTTAGCCGCTCATTCACTTAACATTGGATCATGTTGGGTACATACTTTAGCTATGGTTGGAGATGATCCTAATGTCAGAAATGTGCTTACTGAGCTAGGAATTCCAGAAAACTATGCGACATTTGGTACAGCAACCCTAGGCTTTAATGGAGGGAAAGAACCAAAAGCTCCAACAAGAAAAGAAGGAACGGTAAATATAGTAAAATAAAAAGAGTAATAAGTTAAAAAGGTGACTTCTAAATATGTGAAAGTAAAAAATGATTAATGAGACTCTATGGTTAGAAAGTATTCTAGCTATAGAGTTTTTTGCTTCATAAATTAATAAAATTGCCCTTTCTACGACTGGAGCTTAGCCATTATTAAAACACGATAATATTGAAATTTATACTATAGTGTAAGTATTTCACTAAAGAATTACAGATGTCTAAAAAGCATATGGCTATAGCTATCGATGAATATGAAGGAACATTTGGACTTGTAACTATTGAAAATATTTTAGAAGAAATAATTGGCGAAATTCGAGATGAGTTGGATATTAAAAATTCTAAAATTCTAAAGAATTTAAGAATATATATTTTTAAGAATTTTAGAATTTATGAATTTTACAATATTTTAATAAAAAGCAGATTGCTCTTGACATTATAAATTCTACTTTCAATGAAGAACTTAGATGTTCTTTACTAAGATGATGAGATACTTAATAAATGCAAAGGATGTAGCCTTAGACATATTTGTGATTAGATATTTGTTTCAAGATTATATTGCGGAATAGCAAATTAATGAATTATTTAAAAAGGGAACTATAGTCAAAAAAATTATTATGAAAACTTATTGAACATCAGTCTGAGTAAGTATAATATATTCATAGGTAGAAATATATGTTAAAGTTTGCATTATATGCAAGTGGAATTTTGCTAATTTATGATTTTATCAATCTTATATTAATACAGGAGGGAGGTTACAGTGGTAGACATCAGATAAAGCTCTGACAGTGTCAGTCAAAAATAAGGAGTGACGAAAAAATGAAAATTTCAAAGAAAAGTTGGACCACCGTAAGTGCTTTTGCAACTAGTTGTGTGTTCATGTTTAATGGAAGTAGTGCAGTAGCTTCCACTAATCCAAAAGATTCTATAGTTATTGCTACATCATCATCTACTAATCCAAAAGATTTTAAAGTTTATGATGAATCAAGCAATTTTACGATACCAGCAGAAATTCCTGCATCAAAAATAGGGCTGCCTACATCAGGTGCTACGATAAGTTCAGCAACTATAGTGAAATCTGATGAAAAGGGTAATCTGAATGGAGAATACTGCAAGGTATTAGGTGCAATCCATCCAGTAGATAAAAATGCGCCAGACATTAACTTTCAGGTTAACCTTCCTGTAAAATGGAACAGTAAAATACTACAATATGGTGGCGGCGGATTTGACGGCGCTCTGGTTACTGCTGATAGTGGATATTACGGGCAAATGGTTTCAGATCCAACACCTTTGGCTCAAGGGTATGTGACATTTGGTAGTGATAGTGGTCATGTAAATTCTTCATATTGGGATAGTAAATGGGCGCTTAATGATGAAGCCTTAAATAATTTTGCCTCTGACCAGTTAAAGAAAACAAAGGATACAGTACTAGAAATAGTACAGGCCTTTTATAAATCCAAGCCGTCTCAGGTATATTTTGTTGGCGGGTCTAATGGTGGACGAGAAGCGTTGAAGGTTGTGCAACGTTTCCCAACAGAATATAACGGCGTTATTTGCTATTTCCCTGTATTAAACTGGGTACCTAAGGCAATTACGGATAGCAGAAATGCAGATGTCGTACAAGCTAATAATGGAGCAGGTTGGATTAGCCCTGAACAGTATAAGCTTGTTAATCAAACCATCCTTGGAATAGATGATGGACTAGATGGCGTTAAAGATGGAATAATAAGCAACATTTATGGTGCTGAAAAAAAGAAGGATGAAGTTTTAAAGGCTTTGAAAAACATATTATCAGATGCGCAGATAAAAACATTAGAAACATTTGCTTCACCTATGAAATTTAATTATCCTCTTGCCAATGGATTAACCACTATGCCAGGATATCCTGTTTTTAAGGGAGCACCTTTAGCCGATATGTATCTAAACCAATTTGGTACAGCACCAACTGCCAGAGATGGCTTAATGGCAGAAAGTGGGGATGCTGTTATTAAAAATATGATAGTTCGAGATGATAATTTTAATCCTGAAAATTTTGATGCAGATAAATGGCGTGACAAAGCTGTACAAGCTTCAGAATTACTTGATGCTACAAATCCAGATATCTCAGCTTTTAAGAATAATGGAGGAAAATTGATTCTTATTCATGGAGCAGGAGATCAAATTGTTACCTTTCAAGGCACAATTGACTACTATAATCAGCTAATTAACAAATTCGGTAAGGACTCTCTTGGCGAGTTTGTAAAATTCTATATGGTTCCAGGAAATGGCCATTATAATTCAGAAACCTGGAATATGGGATCCGATACATTGGGCGCATTGGATCAATGGGTAGTAAATAATAAAGCTCCTGAGAATTTGATTGTAACAGATCAGTCTGAAAAGACTAAAGGCCGCACACGTCCGCTTTTGGAATATCCTGCGTATCCAGAGTACAAAGGAAGCGGAGATGTAAATTCCGCTGAAAATTTTAGTAGCGCTACACCTTAATGAAATGGAAAGAGTTCATTCTGTTATATAATAAAATAATGCTGTTTAATAAGTCGGGATAATTAATCCCGACTTCAACTTTTTCTACTTTATAACATGTTGAATATCGGATAACAAAACTTTAAATTTTAATACAAATTAAGATTGTAATAATTATCTTAAATATGAAAATTAAATATGAGGAAAGTATGTCTTAGCGGTTACATTTTTTCTAGTGTTTTTTCAATTACTTATTTCTAATTAATTGGGTAATAACTGTCCATAGGACTGGTTTTTGACTTGTGATTCTCACTACCAAACCCACAGCGGACTTTTACCGCCAAAGTTGTTGCCCATGCTGGATACACAAAAAGAAAACGGATTATTCCATTAATAAAATAATCCGCTTTAAAGGATAAAATTAATCCAGGTTCAATAAAATCTTGTTGTCATAGGTTTTAATGCTTTACGTCCCATATAGTGCGCCTAACTTTAGATAAAGCTTCTTTTGATTTCTCTTTATTCATAAACATCAAAATTACATAGAGTGAATCTAAGATGCTTAATTGAGATATACGAGAAGATAAGGCTTCTGAATGAAATTCGATTTCTTCAGATATAGAAATAAAAACTACATCACCTATCTTAGCTAGAGGAGAAGATGCATGGCTAGTGATAACAATTACTTTTGCACCGGCTTCTTTTACTAATTCAGCAATCCTGATAGTTTCTTTTGATTTTCCTGTATGTGAGATACAAATTGCACAATCCTGTGGTGTTAATAAAGATGCTTCCATAAGTTGTATATGATAATCAGTACTATGACGGACATGAGCTGGGGAACGTAAAAATTTATGATATGCATCTTCTGCAAGTATTCCTGATCCACCGACACCAAAAAAATATAGTAGATTTGAATTTGATATAATCTCAGCCGCTTTTTTCAAATCGTCTAACCCTAATATCTTCTTAGTATTAGTTAGTGTTTTAATGTTTGAATCAAAGACTTTTTGTGCCATAGTTAATTCATTATCATCAATTTCAATTTTTTCATGAATTGATGTAGTTGAAAAATTATTTTCTTCAATTAAGATAGCCATCTTAAACTCTTTAAAGCCAGAATAGCCTAGTTTTTTTGCGAATTGAAATAAAGTAGAGTCTGCAACATTGAGTTCATCAGATAAATAGCTGATAGAATTGTGAGCCACAGAAATGGGATTTTCAAGTATATAGTCTGCAATATTTTGTTCTTTAGTACTTAATCCATTGTATAACGATTTAATTTTAAGTCTAACAGATACCTCCATGTTGGTCCTCCTTTTTATAAATTATATATTGTAACTTTAAAAACACTAAAAAATTTTGAGCGTAATGTATATTTCAAATAGTATTATATATAAAAATCAAATTTATAAAAGAAAATGATATAGATTTTTTGTTCATATGGTCGAATGAACAATTGAGTTTAATATGTATGAAAAGTGGTTGAATTATTAAAAAATAGCATTGTTATAAGTATATCAAATAGTAATTTTGTGTCAATATCTTGAATACGACAAGTCAAACTCAGTTCCTTATTTTTATGAGAAGACTAACTATAATAAGCATTTTTAAAGCACTAACAACTAAATCATTAGTAATCTTTTAACTATAACGACTTAATATGTCTGCTACTTTATATAAATATCATAGTATTTCTGAAATTGCAAGAGGCGGATAGAGATAGAAGTATGAGAAAAGTGCAATGTTATCAAAAAAAATTTTTTTTATAAAAATATTTACAAAAAAAATTTTTTTGATACAATAAAGACATGAAATGGAGGGATTGTATGAAAATAGCAATTATAGGTCTTGGTAAGATGGGTTTAAACATAGCATGTAATTTAAAGAATCATAATTATGATGTTATGGGATTTGATTTATCTGATAAAGCAAAAGAAAATGCTGAAAAGGCAGGGATAAAAACATTTGATAATTTAGAGAAAATCGTTACTTCATTTACTGAAAAAAGAGTTATCTGGTCTATGTTACCTGCTGGAGAAATTACGGAATCTGTATTGAATCAATTGCTGAATTTACTTTCTCCAAATGACATTGTCATTGAAGGTGGAAATTCAAATTTTAAGGATTCAATACGACGTGCAAAGAATTTTAAGGAGAAAGAAATATCTTATTTTGATTGTGGAACATCAGGTGGAACTTCTGGAGCACTCGGTGGTGCATGCACTATGATTGGTGGAGATCCTGAAGTATTTAAGGATATAGAGCCAATTTTCAAAGATATATCAGTTGAAAAGGGTTACTTATATACTGGCCAATCTGGAAGTGGTCACTTTTTGAAAATGATCCATAATGGAATCGAATACGGAATGATGCAAGCAATCGGTGAAGGTTTCCAAATTGTTAAAGAAAGTGAATTTGATTATGATTTAGCTGCTGTTGCAAGGGTTTGGAATAACGGATCTGTTATTCGAGGTTGGCTTATGGAAATTGCTGAATCACAATTTAAAAATAGTCTAAATTTAGAAGACTACAGAGGAGTTGTTGCTGCATCTGGAGAAGCAAAATGGACTATTGAGACTGCTTTGGATATGGGGATTGCAGTACCAACAATTGCTTTGAGTTTATTTATGCGTAATTTGTCTCAAGAAGATGATAGTTTTTCTGCAAAGGTAGTTTCGGCTTTACGAAACGGATTTGGTGGACATTCTATTGTAAAGAAGGATAAGTAGATATGAGAGAATATAAGATAGCTATTGTTAATTCAAGTAGTTTTGGAAAGATATTCCCTGAGCACATTGATCGGTTGAAGGAAATAGGATCTGTTGATTATTTTCAAGTTGATAATGAAATGCATGGAAAAGAACTTGCAAACTTATTAAGTGGATACAATATTATCGTTGCAAGTGTAACCCCCTTTTTTACTAAAGAGTTTTTTGATTCCAAAGATGAGCTTTTGCTGATTACACGTCATGGAATTGGATACAACAATATTGATATCGATGCGGCAAAAGAACATGATACTATTGTTACAATAGTTCCGGCTTTAGTAGAACGGGACGCAGTCGCAGAAAACAACATTACAAATTTGCTGGCTGTATTGAGAAAAACAATGGAGTCCAGTAATCGAGTTAAAGCGGATCGTTGGGAAGATCGAGCTGAATTTGTTGGACATGCACTTTTTAATAAAACAGTAGGTGTTATTGGAGTTGGAAACACAGGAAGTTGTGTAGTAGAGATTGTTAGAAATGGTTTTAGATGTAATGTTTTGGCCTATGACCCATACAAGTCAGATTTGTATTTACAGACTTATGGGGCAAGGAAAGTTGAATTAGATGAACTACTGACTTCTTCTGATATTATTTGTTTTTGTGCAAATTTAACTAAAGAAAGTTATCATATGATATCTAAAAACGAAATAGAAAAAATGAAAGACGGTGTTTACATATCGAATAGTGCGCGAGGAGCATTATTGGATGAAAATGCGGTTATTGAGGGATTGAAATCTGGAAAAATTGCTGGTTTTGCGACAGATGTTTTAGAAGAAGAGCCAGGAAGAAAGAGCCATCCTTATCTAGCTTTTGATAACGTTTTAATAACTCCTCATACATCAGCTTATACTATAGAATGTCTAGAGCAAATGGGTAATAAATGCGTAACAGATGTGGAACAAATAGTTCAAGGTATTTTACCAGAAAGGGCAATTCAGTCAACAAGTAAATTCATTAAAAAATAGGGGGGATAAAAATGTTGACAGATTTAAAGGTTAAAGTTGGTCCTGAGTTCTATAGGTATCATGAAGGTGCAATTGATTTTATTCCGCAATTATTAAAAGAACATAAATCAAAGAATATCTTGATTGTACATGGAACAATTTCTTGGGAAAAAGCAAAGCCAAAGATGAAGTTTTTAGAAACGATAGATCAAAATGTTTTTTATCATCAATATACAGGTGAATGTAGTTATTATGGTGCAGATTTAATAGCACAAATCGTTGAAGAAAATGATATCGATTTTATTATTGGAGTTGGTGGCGGAAAACTTGTAGATCTCGTTGGATATGCTGGTCATATTTGTAATGTTAAATATGGTGTCGTTCCAACTTTGGTTAGTAATTGTGCACCATGGACACCTTTATCTGTTATGTATAAAGAAAGTGGAGAATCAGAAGGAAAATCTGAGCATTATATGAGGCAGGCTAGTTTCTTGATAACAGATCCATATTTAGTGATTGATTCTCCAGTACGTTACTTCATTGCAGGGTTGGCAGATACAATTGCAAAATGGTATGAATCAGATTCTATTTTGGCTCAAAAACATTTACAGAACGAGCCCTTTTTGAGGCTAGCAAGTTATACTGCAAAGTTATGTAATGAATCAATTGTAAGAGAATCGGCTAAAGCAATGAAAGATATGGAGAATAAAGTAGTTTCGGAAGAATTTGTACATTTGTCTGAAATTGTGATAGCAGTTGCAGGTTTATGTGGAGGATTGGGAGATAAATATGCTCGTAATGCCGCAGCACATGCAATGCATGACGCAATAGCTAAATATATTCCGGAAAGCCATTCATATCTTCATGGCGAAAAAGTAGCTTATGGGGTTTTATACCAGTTGGCTCTAGAAGGCAAGTGGTCGACGATTGATTCTTTAATGCCTTTCTATTCAGATTTGAAGCTGCCTGTATCTCTGCATTATATGGGATTGTATCCAGAAGATGAAAAAGTTCTTGATGATATAGTTGGTTTTATTGATTCAAAAGAAAAGGTTCATTTAATTCCTGTTGTAATTACGCCAGATATTTTGAAAAAAACAATCTTTGATTTAGAAAAATATGTAGAAAAGAGGTAGAAGAAGAGTAATGGAAACTTTAAGTGTATTACAGAGTTTTTTAATCGCTTTGTGGGTTGGCGCGGTTATGTCAAGATGGTTTGGAGGAGGAGCTTCATTAACGCTTCGATTTTCACCTTTAATGACTGGTTTGATTGTTGGTATTGTTATGGGAAATGTTGGCCAAGCAATGATTGTTACAGCAGCGCTGCAGTTGATTTATATGGGGGTTTTCTCTCCAGGAGGATCCATGCCACAAGAACCATCTATTGCAGCAGCTATCGCAGTACCGGTTGCTTTACTAGGAAATTTACAGCCTGAAGCCGCTATTGCTGTCGCAGTTCCAGTTGGTTTGTTAGGAAGTTATTTATATCAATTCCGTTTTTTTATCAATACATTCTTAGGTAAATATACAGATAAAGCTGTAGAAGATTTAAATGATGGCGCTATTAAGCGTTCGATAATTCTTTTACCTACAATTGCATCATTTGCTCTATTTGTACCATTGGTATTTGTAGCTTTATATTTTGGGGCACCAATTATTGCAGATGTAATCAATGCTTTGAAAGGAAGTTATATCATTCATATACTTGAAGTTGTTGGTGGTGGATTAGCTGCTATTGGTATTGCCACAACAGTTTATGTAATTGGACGTAAGGATTACTTAGCATTCTTTTTCTTGGCGTATTTCATGAGTGTTTCATTAAAATCATTAAATATTACAATGGTAACTTATGCTGTGTTTGGTCTATTGATTGCTTTAATTTTCAGTATGTCTCAAAAAGGAAAGAATGTTCCTAGTACAAATGTTGCTAAGGGTACAGAGACATTAGATGAAGATGATTATGATGATGGGTTTTAAGGAGTAGATAAAATGAGTGAAAATGTAAAAAGAGCTGCTAAAGCTCCAGAAGAGATCACAAAAAAGGATGTTACTAAAGCATATTTAAGATGGCATTTTGCGAATGAAATTCCACATTCATTTGAAAGATATCTTGCATCTTCTTTGTTGTATGGAATGATGCCAATTTTAAGAAAATTATACAAAGATGATGAATCGTTAAAAGCTGCTTATAAAAGACAACTATTATTTTTCAATACTCAGTTAAGCTGGGGTGGTGGAGTTATTACTGGCTTAATGGCTTCCATGGAATCACAACGTGCAAAAGAAGAATATGAACAATCAGAAATAACAATGCAAGACGATTTGATGTATAACACAAAAGCTGGTTTAATGGGTGCACTTGCTGGAATTGGTGATGCAATTGACTCAGGGACTGTGCAATATATCTTTATTGCCATCGCAGTTCCTTGGGCTCAACAAGGTAGTGCATTAGGAGCATTGTTCCCATTCGTTTGCTTTGCTCTTTACCAAGTTTTATTGGGTCTATTCTTTGCTCGTCAAGCATTTGATATGGGACGTAACGCAACAGGATTGATGGGAAGTACAGGTGTTAAAACTGCAATCGATACTTTATCTGTTTTAGGTCTATTTATGATGGGAATCTTAGCAGGTAACTATGTAAAAGTTAGTGCAAATTTACAATTTACGATTTCTGGAAAAGCATTCATTATCCAAAATATTTTAGATTCTGTTGCTCCGGGGATTTTACCATTAGCAGTAGTTATGGGAGTTTATTTCTTCTACAATAAAAAAGGTTTAAAAGTTACACCAGCATTATTATGGTTAACATTAATTTTAATTGTTTTAGCTGGCGTTAGAATTCTATAGAGTAAAAAGGAGAGTTGAAAAATGGGTGTTATAAATTTAGCAAGAGTAGATGAACGTTTAATTCATGGGCAAGTTATGGTGACTCTTTCACAAAAGAGCGGGGTAAATTCAATTTTTGTAGTAGATGAAGTTGTAGCAAAAGACCCATTCATGAGAGATTTATATAAAAATGCAGGTAGCCGTACTGGACAAAAAACAATAGTAATTACGCCAGAGAAAGCTAAATTCTATTGGGATGAATATCAGTTTAAAGATTATAATTGTATCTTGATAGCAAAAACTGTAAAAGTTATGTATGACTTGGTTAAACATGGAGTGCCAATGAAAGAATTGAATATTGGAGGTATTGCACAAAAAGATGCAAGTAAAGATTTACTAGTTACAAAATCTGTTTATATAAACAAAGAGGATGTAGATAGATTAGTAGAAATGAAAGATAAATATGGAGTAGAGAATATCTATTTCCAAGCTACTCCTTCTGCTCCTAAAACAGAATTGAAAGATGTTGTTAGTAAATTTAAATAATTGTTTTTAAATGAAAGATTATTATTTTCCTTATAATAAAAATTGGAGGTTTATCATGGAGGATATTTTTAACGATAGATTAGCTAGGTATTCGTTTATGTATCGCTCACGGAATAGCAATAAAGAGAAAACTAGATTTTTGAAGGCGCTTGTAACAGATATATCACAAGTGCGAAAAGATATTTCCGTAATCGAATATAGTAATCAAAAAAAAGCCAGTGCACGAAATGTATATGTTGGAGATATTGAAAAGGCAGATCAAATCGTTTGTACTTATTATGATACACCTCCAGCCTATTTAGGAGATTATGTATTGTTCAATAGAAAAAAACAAGAAAAACAAACTAAAAAAGCCGTTCTTTGTATGTCTCTAATTTGGATTTTCCTAGGTATTCTAGGAACACTTTTATACATGAAATTGGTTTTGGCACCATTTGTTTTATTTTCTGTGCAAACAGCATGTCTTGCACTAATATACGGTGGATATTTTATTATTTTATCAAAGTTATCAAAAGGTGAGTGGAATCGAAAGAATTTAATTAGAAATACATCTTCAGTACTTTGCTTGCTACAGATGTTAACAGAGAATCAAAATCAGAAAAAAGTGGCTTATGCATTTATCGATGAAGGTTGTTATGGAAGACGAGGATTAGATGTCTTAATGAGTTCTGTAAAAAAGAATGCAAAGGTTTATTGCTTAGATTCTATTGGAGCAGATGCCACTTTAAATGTAATGGGTAAACAATTTAAAGAAGAGCTTGCTGAATCTAAAGAAATTCGATATGTATCACCTAGAGGTCAAATCAATTATTTATTTTGTGCAGATATGAATCAAGATAAAGAGTTTTACTTAGATAAGTCAAAGTTAAATAAGAAAAATTTAAATTATAGCCATTTTACTCAAGTAATAGAATTGTTAGGCATATGAAAGAAAATAAAGAGTCCAAAAAGTCATGATTATTTTTGATTATGCCTTAAATCAAAATATAAAAGGAGATTAAATCATGTTAGGAATTGTAATCGCCACACATGGTACCTTAAGCAACGGTATAAAAGACGCAGCTGAAGTTATTATGGGGAATACAGAAAATATCGCAACTGTAAATTTAAATGCAGGAGATGATATTGAGAAACTTGGTAAGAAGATAAATAACGCTATTTTAGGAGTAAATCAAGGTGATGGTGTTGCGGTATTAGTTGATTTAGTGAGCGCAAGTCCATATAACCAATCAGTTCTTGTTACAAACCAATTAGAGAGGGAATTAAAAGATAAAGTTTATATTATTGGTGGAGTTAACTTACCTATGTTATTAGAAATAATCAATCATCAAATTTTAGGGACACAAATTGAAATAGTTGCAAAATCAGCTGCAGAGAAAGCAAAAGAATGTATTAGTTCATGGCATTGTCCTATTGATGTAGATGCTAATGCAGCTGATGAAGATGATGATTTTTGATGGAGGGATAAAATGAAGTGGGGATTTAGATGGTATGGAGCGAAAGACTCTATTCCTTTAAAACATTTCAGGCAAGTTCCAGGAACAGATGGTGTTGTAGGGACCTTATTAAATAAGTTACCTGGAGATGTTTGGGAAATTGATGAAATTAAAGAATTTAAGGCTTCAATTGAAAAAGAGGGATTGGAGTTACTTGGTATTGAAAGTGTTGCAGTTCATGATGCGATTAAAGCAAGAACAAAAGACTGTGATCATTATATTGATAATTATATTCAAACAATTAGAAATTTAGCAGCATGTGATATTCATTTAGTATGTTATAGTTTTAAACCAATTTTCGGATGGGCCAAGACAAATTTGAAATATGAAAACCCAGATGGTAGTTATTCATTGTTGTTTGATCAGTCTGTTGTAGAACATATGGATGCGAGTGAGATGTTTAAGCTTATAAATAGTCAATCTAACGGGTTTAAATTACCTGGATGGGAAGAAGAACGTCTGAAAAAGTTTAATGATTTGATGAAAATGTATGAAAATATTAAAGAAGAAGATTTATTTGACAATCTTGCATACTTTCTAAAAAAAGTTATTCCTGTCTGTGAAGAAGTTGATGTGAAAATGGGGATTCATCCGGATGATCCACCATGGGAAATCTTTAATCTTCCAAGGGTAACTAAAAATTTAGAGGATTATAAAAGAATAATAAATATTATTGATTCTCCTTATAATGGTGTAACACTTTGCACAGGATCTTTAGGTGCAAATCCAGAAACAGATTTAGTCAAAGTCATACATGAATTAGGAAATAGAATTCAATTTGTACATTTAAGAAATGTTGAATTTTTGGGAAAACAAAAATTTAGAGAATCTGCTCATTTGAGTATTGATGGATCATTGGATATGTATGCACTTATGAAGGCGCTTATAGATGTTAATTTTGATGGTGTCATCCGTCCAGATCATGGTCGTTCAATTTGGGATGAAATAGCAATGCCAGGATATGGTTTATATGATCGTGCTTTAGGTTTTACTTATTTAAAAGGATTGCATGAAGCTATCACAAAATCTCGAAAAGAAAATGGATTGGAGCAATAATAATGAGTGTAGATGTATATAAAAAATTAGGAGAAATAAAGTTATTACCACTTTATACTGCGACTGATTTAAAGTATTTAGATGATTTGGAAGAGATTCTTTTAAGAAATGATGTACCTTTTATAGAAGTAACATTTAGAAGCAATCTGGCTTTAGAAGCAATTAATAAACTTTCACAATCGGGTAAGTTAATTGTTGGAGCAGGAACTGTGCGTACATTAGAAGAAGCTAAGAAGGCAATTGAAAATGGAGCAAGTTTTATAGTTTCTCCAGCAGTGATTCCAGAGATAATCGAATATTGTATTGAAAACAAAGTTCCAGTTTTTCCTGGAACAGCAACTCCAACTGATATTCAAAAAGTCGTTAGTTATGGACTTCATGTTGTAAAGTATTTCCCAGCAGATATTTATGGTGGTTTAAAAGCAATTAAAGCATTAAGTGGACCATTCTATGATGTGAAATTCTTGCCGACAGGAGGAATTAATGCAGATAACTTTATAGATTATGTTAGTAATGATAATATTTTAGCGGTTGGTGGATCTTTTATTATTTCTGAAAAAATGATTAAAGAGGAAGGTAAAGAGAAGACAAGTAACTTGTTAAAATCATTAGTTGATCAAATTAAAGCTTAGTGCAATATTGCACGGCTTTTTTTTGATGATCATGTAATTAACGACGCGACTCCATAACCTCTTGGTTGTCATCTATTCTAATCATAAAAACTGTTGCAGCAAATGATAAAAAGATATTTAAAATAAGCTCCATTAATATAGAGATTAGGAATTTAGTAATAATGATAAGAATAAATAAAAAAATATGAATATTGAGTATTGCGTTTTATAATCTACAATGTTATACTTCATTTAAGGTACGTTAGTACCTTAAATGAAGTATAACTTGGAGGTGTTTACGTTTTGTCAATAATACAAACGAAGAAGTTAACAAAGAGTTACGGATCAAAAAATAGTGTTTATGATATTAATCTGACAGCTAATGAAGGTGAAATATATGGCTTTCTAGGATTAAACGGTGCAGGAAAAACAACTACAATGAGGATGTTGCTTAAAATGGTTAATCCTACATCTGGTGAAATTTATTACTCTGGAAAATCAATTTCAAAGCTACCTTCTGAATTTTGGAATCAGGTGGGTTACTTAATTGAAACACCACATGCTTATCCCAATCTTACAGTAGAAGAAAATCTTATATTATATGCAAAGCAAAGACTAATACCAGATTCAGAAATTAAGAAACGAATAGATGACATTTCACAGCATCTATTGCTAGATAATTACCTACAGGTTAAGGTAAAAGATCTTTCTCTAGGAAACAATCAAAAAATTGGATTAGCTAAGGCGCTTATTCATAGGCCAAAAATTCTTTTGTTAGACGAACCAACAAATGGATTGGATCCGGAGGGGCTTGTAGTTGTTCGTAATTCTCTATTAGAAATGGCTAAAGAGGGGACAACTATTTTTATTTCAAGCCATCTATTAGATGAGATGGAAAAGCTGGTAAGCCGAATTGGTATATTAGCACATGGATGTCTGCTACGAGAATTAAATTTTTCGGAATTTGAAACCTGCAGAGAATCAAAGCTTTACATAAAAACAGATGGCTCCGTCGAGAATCTTGAACATTATCTTGCTACAAAAAACTTGCAATGCACATCAGTAAGTGAACAGGAAATACTTGTTTCGGATATATCTATTAACCAATATTCTGCTTTATTACAGCAGTTAGAAAATCAAAAATTGAATCCAATGATTTTTCAACCTGTAAATGAAAGCTTAGAAGAATTCTTTCTTAGAACAATTAAGGAGGGCAAATCATTATGAAACAGATATGGTCAATGACTAAAATTGAGTTTTACAAAATAATACGGGGGCATATACCAATTTATATTTTAGCTTTTTATAGTTTTTTGTTACTTATCCATATGCAGGATAAAACGTGGGAAGAATTTTTGAAAAATACTTTTTTTATGTATTCTACTGTTATTGGATTAATGGGATTTGGTATTTTAAGCAGCTGGGTATTTGGTAGAGAGTATCAGGATCAAACTTTTAAAGATCTTTTATCATTGCCAATTTCTCGTACAAGTTTAGTATGTGCAAAGTTCTTTGCTTTAGGATTAAGTTTTTTAGGCATAACGGTATTAGCAATTGGTGGGACATTTGCCATGGGTTTGTGCTTGGATTTTACAAATTTTGATGTGTTATTGACTGGAACTCTTCTAAAAAGGTTAGGTATAGTAACACTCTATAATTGTAGTCTTAGTTTTCTATTCCCACTTATCGCTAGCATCACGCGAGGAATATTGGCTCCCGTTAGTACTTCCTTTGTATCTATAATTATAGCTGCCATTTTTGGATCACAGCCCTTAGGCCGTTATATCCCGTGGACAATTTCAGGAATATATTTAAATAATCCTCAGCTTATTAATTGGATCAGTAAATTAACGATTTTGGCTATTTTATTTATTGGTGTTTATGGTACTATATTATGGTGGAATTATGTAGACCAAAAATAGGAGGTTGTATCATGAATGAAAATGTTAGTAGACGCCGTGGCGTTATACTTGAAAATGCGATTTTAGATCAGGCTTGGTTATTGCTTAATCAAATAGGATATAGCAAATTGACTATGGATGAGGTAGCTCGTGCTGCAAAAACCAACAAAAATGCTATTTATCGTCGATGGCCACAAAAATGTTATCTTATTTTTGCCGCATTAAGCCGACATGCACCATCAATAGAATTAGAAGTCAGTGATCATGGTTCGCTAAGAGAAGATTTAAAGGCCTTATTTAATGTTTTAAATCTATTTGAAATTATCAGGCCCGATGATCTACGAGATGTAATTTTAGATATGCTTTCTAATATGACGCCTTACGATTTATTTAATGTTATAAACAACGGAAATGGTCTTCGTGAATCAACTGAAACTATTATAACGCGAGCTAATCATCGCAAAGAGATTTCACTTTCAGTAGATAATATTTCTGAAAAGGCTTTAAATTTACCAGCTATACTAATTATAAATGAGCTTGTTTTACATGGAAGGATCACAGAAACGAATGCCGAGGATATTATTGACAATATTTTACTTCCTATATATAAAGCGTGTAAATAAGCTAATTGGTAAGAATAACATGGGACTTATAATTAAGATTCCTTTGTTATTTCTTAATAAAAAAAAGAGCTGGATTCATAACATAAAGACAATTAGATTAGATTTAAAAGGTTCAAATGTTGATTAAAAAATAATACTTGGACCTTTTATTAATTAGCTCAATATGTAATTTAGTTAATGATTTATGTAGGCTAAAAAATGAGCTATCGCTAATGCGACAGCCCTTATAATGCCTATTTTAATTTCCTAATAGGATTTACTTACTAAACCATGCTTTACTAAGTAGATTAATACCTTCAGCAATATCACTGTCAGTCATTCCACCAAAACCAAGTAAAACCATATTATTAGAATATTTATCCTTGCGTAACCAATATGTAGATACAGGAGAAACTATAACGCCGTATTCTTTAGCTTTTTCTATTATCTCTTCTTCAGATAATCCATTATCTAATTCTAGCAAGATATGCAAACCTGCATTTTTACCATGAATAATAACATTATCTCCCATAAATTTATGAATAGAGTGGATTAACATATCATGTCTTCTTTTGTTTAGGAGAGATATCTTGCGCAGATGACTATCCCAATGTCCTAAATGCATAAACTGTTGAATGATTTTTTGCTCAACTATTGGAACTGAGGTTTGGTAGCTACTAAAAAATTTATCATATATTTCTAGTAATGATTGGGGTAATACCATATAATTCAATCTCAAGCTTGGGGACAAAGATTTTGAAAAAGTTCCAATATATATAACACAGCCTTTTGAATCAATACCTTGTATTGAAGGAATTGGCCTTGAATTATAACGAAGTTCACTATCATAATCATCTTCAATTATAAATCCATTCTCTCTTCTTGCCCAATCTAATAATTGCAATCTTTTTTGAATTGGCATCACTGATCCAGTAGGAAATTGATGTGAAGGAGTTACATATACTATCTTTGCGGAATTATTTTCTAATTCAGCAATATTTATTCCATCCTTGTCTAAGCTAATTGGAACAACATCATATCCGTTATTGTTAAAAATCTTTCTTGCGCCAATGTAGCCAGGATCTTCTAAAGCTACTTTAGAAAAATTGTTTCTGAATATCTGGCATAGTAAACTTAAACACTGCTCAAAGCCTGAAGTAATGATAATTTGTTCTGGAGTACATGAGACCCCTCTTGATTTATTTAAATAATCCATCATTTCTATTCGTAATTCTTTTTCACCTTTACTGCTAGTATAAGATGTCATAACCTCACCATCTATAGATGCTAAGCATTTATTTGATATCCTCCTCCATAAGCGCAAAGGAAAATCAGAAGCACGTAGCTTTCCATATTTGAAATTATACTTATAGTTATTATCAGAATTCATCTCAGGTAACGTTGTTTTATGATTCTTAATATTGTCAGAGTTCGCTCCCTTTAACTTAGTGATTAACATACTATCTAGTTTTTCAACTATGAACCCACTGCCTGCTTTACTTGTAACATATCCTTCAGAAGAAAGTTGCATATAAGCACTTTCTACTGTATTTCTGCTGACATTTAATGTTGTTGCAAGCGTTCGTGTTGAATATAGCTTACTACCTTCCAGAATTTGTCCTGAAATTATCTCTTCTTTTAACTGCTCGTAAATTTGCAAATACAGTGGAACTCTTGAATCATTATCTAGAACAATCATTTTTTTAAAACACTCTCCTTATGAACTGTATCCAATAAAATAAAAAGAATTGGCACTTTTGATGATTACACATCGATTGTATAATTGTTTTATAGAAAAGTCAATGTGCATAAATTAAGACTTTTTAAAAATATTAAAATAATAAAATTTGTAAAATTACAGAGGAGGAATTTAAATGTTAAATGAAAAATTGCTTGAAGTTATATCACATGAAGGTGTAGTAGCTATAGTATCTTGTAGTAACAATGAGGCACATGTAGTTAATACTTGGAATTCATATGTTGTCGCTACTGAAGATGGAAGATTATTAATACCAGCGGCTGGAATGAGAAGAACTCAAAAAAATATAGAACAAAATAACAAAGTTAAGGTTACTTTAGGAAGTAAAGAAGTAATGGGACATATGTATATGGGAGCAGGATTCTTAATAGAAGGAACTGCAAAATTCCTTGAAGAGGGTTCAGATTTTGATATGATGAAAGAAAAATTTTCTTTCTTAAGTAGAGTATTAGAGATAACAGTTATATCTGCTAAGCAAACTATATAGTAATAATATAACATAGCTTTTGAAAAAGAGTACTTTATATTTAGTGAAATATCTAAAAAAGTACTCTTTTTAGATACTATTAATATGGATTATGTAAGTTTAATTCAGCAATATATATAGGATATAGGACTATATAATATGAGAAGTTGCATAGCAATTGATTATGTTCGTATATAAATAATCTTATCTATCAATTAGAGGGCAGTTTATTAAAGATAGGATAAAGTAATTATTGTAGGAAAACGGTTAGGATATTAATGATTTAGTTCACAATTTTTGTATAACTCTTAATTAAATAAGAAATTATAAAATCGTATTATTCAAGAAGAGATTGAATTTACGATTTTTTTTATTACGTAATACTATTATGATACTAAGAATTTAGAATTACTAGTAATTATGTAGAAAGTGTTCTTTGGGAATTAAGCAATAAGGTACTTACAAAATATATTATTATTGACTCATACCTAAGGGTAGGAATTAAAATAGGTTTATAAAGAAAGAATAACCATTCATATAATTTGCTCAATATGTAGATTTGTAGTAGCAATTTATAAAAAATATAGAAAAACAAAAGGAGGAACATAAATTGAAAGTTGATTTTTATACATCTAAAAGAGAATATGAAGAACATAAACAAGAGTTTGATAATGCTGTTATTAGCGTTATGCAAGAAGGGATTTCAACCCTTGGAAAAGAGGTAACTGATTTTGAAAAATCTATTGAGGAGTTTACTGGAGCTAAACATGCAATTGCTGTTGCATCTGGAACTGATGCGCTAATTTTAACTTCGGATATTTTAGGGTTTGAAAGCGGAAAAGAAGTCATCACATCTCCATTTACTTTTCTTGCATCTACTTCATGTATAACAAGAAGAGGTGGAAAACCAGTTTTTGTAGATATTGATGAGGAGACTTTTAATATTGATGCAAATAAAATAGAAGAAAAAGTTACTAAAAATACTGTTGGTATAGTTCCGATTCATCTTTTTTCACAAATGGCTGATATGGATAAAATAATGGACATAGCAGGTAAACATAATTTGAGAGTACTTGAAGATGCTGCTGAGGGATTTGGAATGAGATGGAAAGGAACTGGGTCTGAATATAAACATTCAGGCACTATTGGAGATTTTGGGATTTTCTCATTCTTTCCAACCAAGACTCTTGGTGGTTTTGGGGATGGAGGAATGATAGTAACAAATAATGATGAATTAGCTAGATTAGCTAGAATGTATAGAGTTCACGGAGCATCAAAAAAATATCACTATGAGCATATTGGATACAATTCAAGATTAGATACTATACAGGCAGCTATTCTTCAAGTGAAAATGAAATACATAAAAGAAAGCATTAAAAAGAGAGAAATTGTTGCCAATTGGTATTTTGATAGGTTAAAAGATTGTCAGGAATTAAAATTTGCCACTTTGAAAGGCGAGCAAAATCCCGTGTATTATGTATTTAATATATTAACAGAAAAGAGAGATGAACTTGGAGAATACTTAAAGAAAAATCAGATTCAATTTAGTATTTATTATCCTATACCATTACATCTTCAAAGGTGTTTCAGTTATTTAGGTTATAAAAAAGGGGATTTTCCGGTTGCTGAAAGTATATGCGAGAGAATACTTGCACTTCCAATATATCCTCAAATAACAGAAGCAGAAATTGATTTTGTATGTGAAACTATCAAAAGTTTTTTTAAATAATATTAGAAGACTGTAAAGGTGAATTAAAGAATTGAAAATACCACGATAATTCTTGCAGAAAAGTAAGATAGTTCGGTAGTTCATTGGTTAAATGAAAATTGAACAATGGGATGTTTACAAAATATGTTATAATCGATTCGTAATGGTAAATTATTGTCAATGATTAATTAATACTAGGGAGGAAGTTCGTGGATAAAAAGATAAACGCAAAATTGACGAATATAAAAAATTCAATGGCTAACTTCGTACATTCGGTAAATCGTTCACAAATAGGTAATTTAAGTTGATTAACGAAAGGGAATCTACTCACTAGGATTATTACTAGCGTTATAGTTTGTGGAATAATTTTATTAATATTCTATGCTTTAAATACTTAATAATAATCATTAAAGATGTTATAACTAGCCATAAATAGTTTCATGCTAGTTTTCAAAATTCTTGCATTATGTATTAAAGTAAATGAGAAGCATTTAAAAGATATGAAATATAAATTTATAATAATAAGGATAATATATAGATTTATTTTTACGTAAATTTATATATTATACATTATTTTATATTATTCATAATTTGATTTTGACGTATCAAGTTTAAGTTGCTCTTCACCCCATATGTATAATTCCTTAAATGTGGGAAGTAAGGCTTTACCTCTTTCTGTAAAGAATATTCAACCTTAGGAGGAATGGTTTCATATTGAGTTCTAACAATTAGCTTATGTTCTTCTAATTCTTTTAAAGACTTTGTAAGCATCATATTAGTAATACCTTTAACTTTTCGTTTTAATTCACTATATCTAGTAAAATCTTTGTTGGATAGACACCATAAGATAGGTAATTTCCATTTCTGGCCTAAAATATCGAGTGCATATATAACAGGACATTTTCTTTCATATACATTATCAGCAGGGAATTCTTTATTATAATTCATATAATCACTCATAATCACAACTCCTTCAAATTCAATAGTATACTTTTTATACTGGCACAGAAAAAACTGCATTCTTGTATATCTTTTCTCCTATGCTATATTAATTATAACAAAAACATTATAGGAGAATATACAGAAAGAGGAGTGTTACTATGAAAATTTATGGTATTAACGGAAGTCCAAGAAAAAATAAAAATACAGCTACATTGCTTCAAAAAGCTTTAGAGGGAGTAAAAGAAGCTGCAAAAGATAAAGAAATTGAAACTGAAATAATTAATTTATATGATTTAAATTATACTGGATGTATAAGTTGCTTTGCTTGTAAAAGACTTGGAAGTAACAGTTATGGAAAATGTGCAGTAAAAGACGATCTTCAAGAAGTTTTAGAAAAAGTATCTCAAGCTGATGGGCTTATTTTTAGTTCTCCAGTATATTTTAGTAATGTAACAGGTAAATTCCTATCATTTTTAGAAAGACTATTATTTCCTTATCTTGTGTATGACAATAATGGTACTTCACTAGCGCCAAAGAGGATGCCAACAGCATTTATTTATACAATGAATGTTAAAGAAGAGGTGATGAAGCAAATTGGTTATTTAAAAACTTTTGAGCGCATGGAATCTAATATTGGACATATATTCACAAAACCATTAGTTATGTATTCAAATAATACTTATCAATTTGATGATTACTCAAAATATAAAGTTGAATCCTTCTCCGAAGAAGAAAAAGCAGCACATAGAAAAATTCAATTTCCTTTAGATTGTCAAAAAGTATTTGAATTAGGTGCAAATTTAATAAAGCACTAGAAATAAAGTGGTATATTAAATTACGAGAAAAGTTAACTTATAAGGAATCTTTTGATTAGTTAAATAGATATAAGTTTATTGATTTTATTTTGGAAAACTATGAAATATGGCATACACTATCTAGCAATGATGAAGTAGAGGATATGATTATGACTGCAAGGAATAATTTTGGGGAGTTAACCTGATATCATATCATGGATAAAATATAATTATTAAGGAGATTGATTTAAGCAAATGCAGGATTTATAAAGATTTTGACCAAGGGATTTTATTGCGCAGCAAATTAGAGAACAAGCAGAGCTAATGGCCAAAAGAGTTGCAAGAGTTTATAGTGGTACTTCTTATGTTAATATATTTGAACTATTAGAAAATGTAAATAAATTAAAGCAAGAAATGAAAGTGCTGTATTATTCTAGAGTGAATTATACAGCATTATTAATTATATGTAAATTTAATAGTGCCATATTTATTTTACTATTGGAATTTTGAACTATATTCATTAGTAGAGAACCACCTAATAAAAAAACAAGTCCATATGCTAAGCCTATTTCCAATTATGCTACGTCATTCGTTTGTCCTAATAGAGCCGCTATGAAGGCAATCTACTTCTTTGCCTAATGAAAAATAATCATGGCATTTGGGTCTTGTTATTTTTTTCATGTGTCTTATTTTTTGTTTTATATGATATTATTTAATAATTCATTTTTTACCTTTTCTGCTGATTATTATAGAGGCAATTACACTTATTACAAGAATTAGTATAATAACAGAAATAGAAATCCCTATAGATATATGATACTTAAATGATATTCCGAGTTTTATACCAGTAAATATAAGTATTAAGGCTACTCCATATTTAACATATTCGAAGGTACTATGTAGTTTTTCTAAAAGAAAATATAAATTTCTAAGACCTAATATTGCAAAAATATTTGATGTGTATACAATGAAAACATTAGTTGTTATTGCAAATATTGCAGGAATTGAATCAATAGCAAATAGTAAATCTGATCCTTCAATTAAAAACAATATTGCAAATAATGGTGTTGCATGAAGAACATTGTTTATTTTCACAAAAAACTTTTCGTCATGAAGCTCTTTAGTTACAGGTATCATTTTTTTTAGAAGTTTAATTAATTTACTGTTTTCAAATGATACATCATCTTCTTTGTTAATCATCATTTTTATACCACTTATAATAAGAAGTATACCAAATATATATATAATCCATTTAAATGCATTAATAATTGCAATTCCTAATAAAACAAATATAAATCTTAGAATAATCGCACCAAAAATTCCATAAGTTAAAATTCTTTTTTGATGTTTAGCAGTAATTCCAAAGCTTGAGAAAATTAATAAAAAGAGAAAAAGATTATCGACACTAAGACTCAATTCAATAATATATCCTCCGAGAAATTCTAAAGCTCTTTCAGAACCCATGTAATACCATATAGCTAAATTAAATATAGCGGCTATAAATGTAATTAATAAAAACTTAAATAAATGTTTTCTAGTAGACATTTTTGTAGCTCCTTTCAGATAAATTTGTATTTAAATCGAATATATTTTTTTAATATATTCGAAATTTTATGTAAAAACAATATTAATATAAGTTTTGTTTTTTGCATGAATTATAATAACTTTAAAAAGCAATTAAAAAACTTGTTTAAAATAATATAACAATTATGTAAGAATAAATCAATAAAAGTTTATCATGTTAAGATTTTTATAATATTGACAAGTTTTTTATTTAATAGTATTATTGTTAATAACAATAATAAAAAGACAGTGATAATCTCATTTATAGGGGGAGTAACTGCCTGTTAATTATAACAGGATTCAAAGTCGTCATTACGGAGAGATCCCGGCTTTGAAAGCAAAACAATGCTTAGTGAGACTCTATAGTTAGAAAGTGTTCTAACTATAGAGTCTTTTTTGTTACATAAATTTCTAAATTCAGAAAAAATTATCAAAACATTTTATTAATTAAGTAAAAGGAGGAAAAGAAAATGAGCGGTTTAGGAAATCAAATTAAAACTTTACTTTTGATGAGTGTCCTGACGATATTAGTAGTATTAATAGGAAGAGGTATTGGAGGTCAATCAGGAATGCTGATGGCTTTGGTGCTTGCATTAGTTATGAATGGAGGAAGTTATTGGTTTAGTGATAAAATTGCACTATCTATGACTGGAGCTAAGCTATTAACACGAAATGATAATATTGAAATTTATAATATGGTGGAAAGATTGACAGCAAATGCAGGAATACCAATGCCAAGGCTTTATATTACACCTTCTACACAGCCTAATGCGTTTGCAACAGGAAGAAATCCTAAGCATTCAGCTGTTGCTGTTACACAAGGATTAGTGAATATACTAAATTATGAAGAATTAGAAGGTGTTATTGCTCATGAATTGGCACATATTAAGAATAGGGACGTGCTTATAAGTACTATTGCAGCTGTAATGGCAGGAGTAATCACAACAATGGCTAATTGGGCGCAGTGGGCGTTAATGTTCGGCATGGGTAACAGTGATGAAGAAGAAGGCTCAGGATTCTTAGCAGCTTTACCATTAATTATTTTAGGACCTATTGCAGCTATGTTAGTACAGATGGCAGTATCAAGATCTAGAGAATATCTTGCTGACAATACAGGAGCGAGGATTGCAGGACACAGCAGAGGACTCTCTAATGCATTACTTAAGTTAGATCAGGCCTCAAGAGTGGTTCCTATGGACGTAAATCCTGCAGTAAGCCATATGTTTATAGTCAATCCTCTAAGTGCGCAAAGATTAATGAACCTATTTAGCACTCATCCAACGATAGAAGATAGAGTACGTAGGCTTCAGTCTTCAAATTTATAATCTTAATTAAATCAAATATCTTAAAGCATCTGTAAATCAGATGCTTTCTTAATTCTCTAGGAATTTATATTCAAGTTAAATTTGTGGATAAATTATGGAAAAGACTAATTCAGAAAGTTAGGATTTGTAAAGAGAATAAAAAAGAAAATATATTCGCCTGCATAAAATATTCTTATATGCAGAATAGTTCATTATTTTAGCATAGCTACTCTTTTTATAGGTGCATAGCTGCCATTTCTGATGTGCAGATTTTTCTCACATACGTTCGAAAAGGCAGATGCGTAAAAAAATCTCCAGCTTCAAAGTCGCCTGCGATTTTGTTCAACTTTTCTTAAATAGAATCAAGTGAGATATTAGGAAGTTTAAAAATCATACCAAGATAAATTCGTTAAATTTCAAATTGTAGAATCCCATGACGATGATAAGTTCAAATATTTCGATGAAGTTAGTATAACAACGGTCATAAAATATAGAAGAGAAGTTATGATAGAATTTACAAAATATAAAAATGGCCAATTAGTTGCAACAATGAAAATAAAAGTGTGAGAATAGAAAAGGTCCAATATTTTTGCATTTGAGGAGGGTGTAATTAAAAATAACTTGAAATTAAAATATAGCTTAAAGCAAGAAATGAAAGTGCTGTATTATTCTAGAGTGAATTATACAGCATTATTAATTATATATGAAAATTAATAATTAAAAGGTTATATATCAGCGATAGAGCTATTTGTACAATTAATTAGAAGTGCTGTAATTTAATTTCGGTATCTTATTTTAATTTATTTTTATTAAATAACTTCCCATTATAGACAAGAAATTAAAAGCTTTTATCCTGATTATTAAGTTGTGAGCAACGATTAAATTCCATTTCTAATACTGTATTTACCGTATGTTTACCTAGGTTATCTAAAGAATTATATTTTTTTAATAAATATTCTAATTCTTCTGATAGTTGTAAACGTGTTTTTATTTTGTTTTCATCCCATCCCATTAAAATAGATGGAGTTGTTTCTAATATTACTGCAAGTTTTTCGATTTTGTCAGAAGGTATATTAGAGATTACACCGCTTTCATATCTTTGAAGTGTTGGCTTACTAATAGATAATCTTTTAGAAACATCTTCTAATGTGAGATTCAATTCTAATCGTCTATTTTTGATATTTTCTTTCAAACCCATTTTATATCACCTCTTAGTTCTATATTAAAAGTAAGTAAATTATAGATTATCAATTAATATAATTTATTGATAATCTATAATAAAATCGAAGCGTTCTAATAAAACTTAATAACTTTTTATTTATTTTGTTTACTGCAGTTAGGCAAATTAAAAAAATCATTCTAATTTGTAGACTATTAATATAATTTATTATAACATCTGTTTCCGGATATGCAACAACTATTTTCCATTATATAGAAAAAGTTACGTAAGAAGTATTGACAATAATAGGCATAATATATAAAATATTACTTAACGAGTAACGAAAGGGGAGCATTTATGATATTAGTTAATGAGTTAAAAGGAAAGATAAAAGCAAAAGGATATACTCAGGAAAAGCTGGCAAGGGAATTAGGAAT
Source organism: Clostridium beijerinckii (assembly GCF_036699995.1). Lineage (NCBI taxonomy): Bacteria > Bacillati > Bacillota > Clostridia > Eubacteriales > Clostridiaceae > Clostridium > Clostridium beijerinckii. The sequence continues at coordinate 2,471,935 of NZ_CP144906.1, forward strand.
GTCTCCAAAAACCTTAGGTAATAAACTTAATAAAGGAATATTTGGTTCAAATGAAATCGATAAGATGATAAAACTATTAGATATAAATAATCCAATAGAGATTTTTTTTAATAAATAAATTACTTAAAGAGTAAAATGTATTGACTTTATATATAGTATTAGAAATCTAAAATTCATTGTATATATTGCAAAAATAATTCTTTATCACAATTTTAGAATCATTGCAAAAATTTTAGCTGAAATTGTGAAATGTGCATTGTGAATTGCAACGTATATATTGCAATTTAAAGTATTATGTTACGCCATATTTATTGTTGCAGAAGGACAAGCTGTGGAAGAATTATTAAAAGAAATTTTAGTTGAATTAAGAAAATAGTAATCTTAAATTAAAAAATAAATGTAAATTTATTTTCATACACCTTGAGCTAGAATGTATCAGGGATACAACTTTTGATATAAATGTATAAAAAGAAAGCGAGGACTTACAAATGAATTTTAGGATTTTTAAATGTTATATAGATGTTTGTAAGTTAATTGAGTTAAACCCATCATGGAATGGTCTCGAAAGGTTTAGACAATTTTATTTATGGGAGCGTGGGAATAATGGCAGATATTAAATGGATTAAATTAGCTACTAATATGCATGATGATGAAAAAATGAAGTTAATAGATGCAATGCCTAACAGGGATACAATTCATTACGTTTGGATAAGAATACTTTTACTTGGTGGAAAACTTAACGCCAATGGAAAGGTTTTCTTATCAGAAGGAAAACCTCTTACTGCCAAAATGTTGTCTGTATTATTTTCTAGGCCTTTAGAGGATATTAAGATTGCATTAAAAGTATTATCTAACTTTGACATGATTGAAATAGCTTCTGATAAAGTAATTAGAATTGTGAACTGGGATAAGCATCAGAACATAGAGGGAATGGAAAGGGTCCGTGAACAAAACAGAAAAAGAGTTGAAAATCATAGAGAAAAGAAGAAAGAAGAGAAGAATTTAGCTAAAAGTAATAAGGAAGAAGCTCAGGAAGATCAAGTCTTAGAAGAATCTATGTATTTAGAAGAAAATCAAGATCTGGATGAAAGTGCAGAATTAGAAAAAACTAATGAATTAGAACGAAAGAAAGATTACGCTGAGAATTCTAATATAGAAAAAAACAAAGCTCTAGGTAAAAATGATATATTAGAAAATTTGGAAACTAATGAAGAAGCTTCTGGAAATACATATATTAATGATAAAACTAATATTACTACTAGCGAAGCAGGTAATAATAGTAGTTTAGAAATTATTGATAATAATGAAGATATCAGTAAAAACATTTTAGAAACTGATGATAATAATTGTATTGTCAATAAAAATAATAGTAACGTTACACGAAATAGAAGTAACGTTACAGTAACGCAGCAGAATAAGAAAGAGAAAGAGATAGAGAATAAGGAGAAGAATAAGAAAGAGAAAAAAGAGATAGATAAAGATAAAAACATAAAGAGTAAAAAGAATAATGTTTTTTATATAAATAATAAATGCTCAGCTTGTGATGAGGAAGTTAGCCAGTCGAATTTATTTAAGAAACATAATAATACTAAAAGTGAATCTGGGGAAGAGGAGGACATAAATCTTAAAGCTTTAGAGCTTATGCATTATCATGAAAAAATAACAGGAAAGCCAGGAGGATGTGACTATGTTGCTCTTAGATCAGCTATTGATATTCATGGAGAAAAAATGGTTAAGATGGCCATGGATGTTGGGTTTGAAAAGAATTGTCCTGACATAAAGTATGCAATTGGGGTATTAAAAAACTGGAGGAGAGATGGGTATCCAGAAGATCATATGGAGGTAAAGAAAAATGGGGTTAGAATCAATGGAAAGAGTAACACAGCAGATAAAAATGAATTTGCAGGATTCAAACCAAAGGAACCGCGAAAACTTACAGAAGCTGAACGAAAGAGGATTGAAGAAAAACTCATATAAATGTGATAAATGCTGTGATACTGGATGGATACTTATCCCCCAGGAACATATGCAGCCTCTTGCTGTAGCCTGTGAATGCAGGAAAATAGAAAAACTAAAGAATGAGTGGAAGTATTCAGGAATTAATGTTGAACAAAGTAAACTTACTTTTTCTAGCTTTGAAGTTTGGAATAATGCATCACAAAGGATGAAGGACACTGCAGCAGCATATTGTACTGATTTTGATGAAATAAAAGATAATAGGCGAAATAGCATCTTATTATGTGGACAGGTTGGCAGCGGTAAAACGCATTGCAGCATTGCTGTTGCATTAAATTTTTTAAAACAAAGAATTAAAGTGGTGTACATGCCTTATCGTGATGTAATCACAAAGATAAAACAAAATATGATTGATGAAGAATATTATACTAGCACCATTTCAAAGTATCAATTATGTGAGGTATTACTTGTTGATGATCTCTTTAAGGGAAAAATCAATGAAACAGATACAAATATTATGTTTGAAATTATTAATTACAGGTATCTTAATTTTCTGCCTATTATAGTGAGCAGTGAATTCTCTATTGATAGATTACTGACATTTGATGAAGGGGTTGCTTCAAGAATATATGAAATGTCAAAAGATTATGTTGTAGAAATTGAGAAGGATATTAGGAATAACTATAGACTTAAGTAAGAGCCCAAAAAGTGAGAGTCCAAATTTTATATTTGGTTACTCAAACTTTCTCTGCGAGCTTTCATATTTGGCTGCTCGCACTTACTCCTATGAACGAATGTGAGTAGAAGTTTCCTTGATTGTGCCCAAGCTAAGTTATGAAAATGTGATTTTAGAAAAGAAAAATAGAGATATTAGAAGAAAAGACAAGAGTAATTCAATGCAAGAAATAATTTATATGAGGAGAATGTAAAGATGAAAGCATCAGGAATAGTAAGAAAGCTCGACCCACTTGGAAGGATTGTAATACCAAAAGAAATAAGAAAGGTACTAGAAATTTACGAGGGAGATTCCATGGAAATAATTAAGGTTGATAATGGGGTGGTTGTTAAAAAATATATTAAAGGATGCATTTTTTGTGGAAGTGATAAAGATGTTGTTGAATTTAATGGAGCAGTTGTTTGCGATGGATGCAGAAAGGCTTTAAGGCAGGATTAAACCAGTTGATATGTGGAAAGATGGATGGACAATATATAGTCAAGATACTGAAATCAGAATAAATAAGATATATGCTTTAAAATGACTTAAAAACAATATATCATGTACGATCAGAATTTGTTGCCCATGAGCGTATGGTTGAAATAACTGAAAGGCGTCAAGAGCATTATCTAAATTAAATGAAAAGCTTGTCTGTTAATTGCAATGTAATAAGTACTATATTCAAATTTTCTGCTGAGGTAAGAAAATAATTTATACAACAAATGCAATAGAAAGTTTGAATGGTACTTATCGTAGGCTAAATAGACAAAGAAGTGTTTTTCCAACCGATACAACTTTGTTAAAAGCTTTATATTTAACAACATTTGAAGCCACAAAAAGATGGACTATACCTTATAAAAATTTGGGTAAGGTTTATGGAGAACTTTCAGTTATGTATGAAGGTCATTTATAAATGATAATCAAAAAACGCTCTTTCTCAAGAACGTTATTGATATGCAATCTAACTTAACTTATTAGAAATAAGATAAATAGCTTGAAAATTTTACTTTTATAAATGTTATAGTTTTTTTATCTATAGCTTAAAAAGCTTATTTTGCATATATCGTTTGAAGATTATAGTTTTATAAAGTATTTTCAATCAGTCTTTTAATCTCTTCCTTTGGTAAAAAGCCAACAAATTGGTTCACATTTTCATTATTCTTAAAGATAGCTACAGTAGGTATACTTGAAATGTGATATTCATCTGCTAAATCTCCACTTTTATCCACATCTACTTTTATAAAATTGACTTTTTCTTTCATTTCCTCTGATAACTCTTCAAGAATCGGTGCTATCATTTTACAAGGTCCGCACCAGGTTGCAAAAAAATCTACAACCGTAACTCCACTTTTTATTTCATTTCCGAATTCATTATTATCTACTATTTTCATATTATATTCCTCCATTTTCCTTTATCAGTGCTATAGATTATTGACGGATAAAATTTGTAAGTATTTTATCTTCTTTTTCTGGTGCTTCTATATTATCTTTTCCATACTCTACAAGTTTAAGCAGCCAAGCCATATTTTTAGCTAAGGTCTTCATTATTTGAACCCCTTCTTCATCCTGTATAACTTCTCCTGGAGTTGTGCCATGAATAACGTTCCAGTATCTTGATGATGGCATTAACATCTCAGAATAATTAATGTACTTGTTTAACTGATCAAGTGCAGCTGTACCTCCAGAACGTCGAACCGCTACAACAGCTGCACCAACCTTATGTCTTAATATGCTGCCATTATTTTCATTTACAACAAAAGCTCTATCCAAGAAAGATTTCATTGCCCCGCTTATTCCTGAATAATGTACAGGAGAACCTAGTATTATCCCATCTGCCTCTTTCATTTTTCCGATCCATTCATTTACAGAATCTCCCTTTAAAACACATTTTTCATTTTGATTTTTATAACACCCCCAACATGACATGCATCCCTTTATAGCTTGACTACCTATATGTATTATTTTAACTTCTATATCTTGTTTTTCTAATTCCTCTGCAATTAATTTTAATGCATGATAAGTGTTTCCATTTTTATTTGGGCTACCATTAAAAGCTACAACTTTCATTATTAAAAACTCCTTTTTTAACTCTAATTTTTATTCAAAATATTATAATATTCTCATAAAATTATTATTACATAAATGCTTCAAGTAAAGTTTGAAACTTATCTAAGTAAAGTAAACTAACTTCACTTTATACATAATTATGCAGATTTATATCACCTTCTTTCAAAAAGTAACCTTCATAAATAAGAGTTTGTAAGTTTCCTAATTAGCTTTTTCTAATTTTTAGATATAACTTGTTATAGTATATATTAAAGAGATTTGATATCTTTAATATACCTAAAAATGTTTTAAATTCAATTAACAGAAATTTAAGTAGTAATTCTTTAAGCTTCTTACAGTTTTTTTATTATTTCTTAGAACCCCTCATTTTGTAGTTACTTTAGGATTAAGTATATTGTAGAGTCTATTTGTCTGCTATTATAAAGACACAAATTAATTTTGTCAATATTTTAAATTTATTAAATTTTGTAGGTTTTAAATATGTGGATAAAATACTTATTGACAAAATAATATATTATATTTATTATTATAGATAAATAAACTCTGCAATATCTTTTAGGAGGTTTTAATTTGAAATATACAAAAGCAACAAATTATGCTCTACATACAATTGTATATATGATGGAAAATGCGAAAAGTGAGAAACTAAGCGTAAGTGCTCTAGCGGAACACTTTAATTTATCTACTACATATCTTTCGAAAATTTTAACTCAGCTGGTAAAGGCTGATTTAATTGAGTCAACTCCAGGTGCAAATGGAGGTTACGTTTTGCGTAAAGACATGAAGTCTATTTCTTTTATGGATGTTATTAAGGCTACTGAAGGAACTGGCTCATTATTTGTTTGCAATTTAAATGAAAATAGCAAATGTTTGATTGAAAAAGTAATGTCAGAAGCTGAAAATGTACTAGAAAATTATCTAGAAGATAAAAAACTATATGATCTGACTCAAAATAAATCAAACTGCAAAACCAACAAAGAATAAATATTTACCCATTAATATATGGGTTTTTATATTTGAATTGCAGATATTATATATCTTTAATATATCTAAAGGAGAAATTACATAATGGACAAAATACAAGAACTTGAACAAAAACCTATTGGAAAATTACTTATACAATATTCAGTTCCAACAGTACTCAGTTTATTGATTAATTCACTTTATATAGTAATTGATCGGATGTTTATAGGAAATATATCTGAAGTTGGAACTCTAGCCTTAACTGGAATTGGCCTTACAATGCCAATTACTACAATAGTAGTAGCGTTATCTGCTCTCATATCAATGGGGGCCAGCTCTAATATCTCGATAAAACTCGGAGAAGGCAATAAAGAAGAAGCCGAAAATTTTGCAGGAAATGCACTATCTCTAAGCATTGTTTTAGGGCTTTTGGTCACCAGTCTCTATATGATATTTCAAAATTCAATATTAGGATGGCTCGGTATAAACGGTGAAGTCTTATCTTATACTAAAGATTTTATTACAATCATCATGGCTGGTACCGTATTTAATATGCTGGGATTTTGTCTGCCATTTATCGTTCGTTCTGATGGAAATCCTATATTTTCAGCTGCTATTACAATTACAGGGTGCATTCTTAATATATTACTTGATGCCTTATTTATATATGTATTTCACATGGGAATAAAAGGTGCAGCTATTGCTACTGTCATTGCTCAATTTACTACCGTAATTCTTGGACTTTATTATTTCATGAAATTAAAAAATACTTTGATACTTAAAAAGATCAATTTCAAATTACATATTTCAATTGTAAAAGCTATTTTCTTAATTGGGCTAGTTCCATTTTCTAATCAATTATCCGTAAGTGTTGCACAAATTGTAAGCAATTATTCCTTAAATTTATATGGTGGAGAACTAGCAATTGGCGCAATGACTGTACTAAACTCAATTACAATGTTATTTTTGATGCCAGTTTATGGAATAGCTCAAGGCTTCCAGCCCATTATCGGTTATAATTATGCAAAAAAGAACTATGGCAGAACCCTGAAGACTCTTGCCCTTGCTGTTTTGTTTAGTACTGGATTCTTGGCAGTTAGTGCTATAATTATGCAGCTATTTCCAAAATTCGCTGTTAGTCTTTTTACGCAGAACCCTGAACTTGTGAATATTTCTATAAATGGCTTAAAAAAATATACAGTGCTTATCTTTCTTATTTCCATTCCTACCTTTGGCTCTGGCTTCATGATGCTAACAGGTAAACCTAAAACTGCCGTAATATTAAGTATATCAAGGCAATCAGTGATATTAGCACTAACTATATTTTTCTTACCAAAGGTAATTGGTCAAGACGGACTATGGTTCGCTCAACCTATAACAGACCTTTTATCTAGCATTATCACAATTATATTATTCATAAAAGGATATAGTGGTATTTTATACAAAAAAACATCAACAAGGGTATAAGAAAGACAATATCCAGGATATTTTAGTTAAGTAGGTTTTTATGAATTTACTTAATCTTTCATATAAAAATTAGAAGTAAAGAAAAAATGGAGGTTTATCCTTGTAATTAGGACAAACCTCCATTTTATATTCAAAGACTAAGTCTAAGCTACATCAAATTTCGTAACTTGTCTTTGAGTAACTTGAGCACCAGACTTCTTAACTAAATCACCAGAATTAGTCTTGAAAACATTTTTAGAAATTACAGTGTCCATAAGTGCGTTAACCTCATCTTTTGTAAGAGTAGGTTTAACACCAGAAACACTTAAAGTACTTTTTTCGCCGGCTACAGTTAAAAAAGTCATAGATAAAGAATATTCCATTTAATTTACCACCTTTCTGTTTAGATAAGAGTTAAGGAAAGGAAACTCCTACTCCTATCGTCGTAGGAGTAAGCGATTCGCACAAAAGACGAGCTTTTGGCTCTCTGCTTAAGCATTTGCTAAGCTAGAAGATTCATTAATAAAGTAATCTCTAGTATTAGCTTCCATAACACCTTTAATTGCATCTGCAACAGCATAAACATTTTCAGGTGTCGCATCTGTTTTTATACCTGAGAAAGTTTTCTTGGTATAAATTGGATCGCCTGCTTTGTCTAGAGCTTTTTGAACTTCAATGCTGAGAGAAACAGAGTCAATAGTTTTAGTTACAGCCATAGTTTTAACCTCCTTCATTTTGTTTTCATAAAGGATATATGTATAAATTTTAGTCATTACATAAATAGATGAAAATAATTTGTTTTCTTATTTAAGAAAAGAACTAAAACAGATTATAGGTATTGAAAGGATGAATATGAAAAGTGAATGTTTTAGTTTATAATTTTTCAAGAAAAATCAACTTTGCATAGGTAGCGTAATAAATAAATTCTATTTTTGTTATTATTTTTGAAGGCTATAGCTTGAAATTATGGTTAATATATTGTTGTAAAGAAATATAGGCAAAAGGAGGAATAATAATATGGCATCAAATAGTAGTGGAAGAAATACAGTTTTAGTACCAGAAGCAAAACAAGGATTACAAAGATTAAAAACTGAAGCAGCTTCAGAAATTGGATTAAGTGATTATGAAAACATTGATAAAGGGAACCTTTCTTCAAGAGACAATGGTAGAATTGGTGGAGAAATGGTGAAAAGAATGATAGAAAGCTACGAACAAGAGCTTTAAATAATAGTGAATGCACCAAATCTGTTTTTGGTGCATTTATAGACTATGGCTAGATTTAGGTATATTTTATAGACTTTGTTTGTTAAAGAATTTAAATAGACATACTAAATAAATATTAACTTCATTATACATTTTAATGTTATCCTTTCTGAATAGAACTTAATATAACACCTATGATGACAATAACTCCTCCTAATATTTGTACGGTAGATACACGTTCATGTAAGATTAATATTGAAAATATCAAACCTAAAACAGGAACTAGATTCATAAGAGACACTGAAATACTAGCAGAGAGTTTTCTGAGTCCTAAATTATATAATAGAAATGCAACAATAGAGCAGCCTACACTTAGATAGATCAATGCGCTTGCTGAAGTCATGGTAGGCATTCTCCATGTTTTACCCTCGATGATGACAAATGGCAAAAAGAAGATGAAGCCTGCTAGCATTTGATAATATGTTAACGTCATTGCAGAATATTTATTTGTCAAATCTCTCGTAATAAAGTTGTAGAATGCCCATACAATTCCAGCTCCTATTAGGATTATATTTCCTAACATAGATTTAGAATTGCCATCTACATTAATTTGAGTTAGAACTGCAACACCAATGATAGCGAGTATAATTCCAAGTACCTTTTTTATATTTGGCTTTGAATGATAAATAAAAAATTCTAGTAATGTTGTAACAGCAGGAAAAGAAGCTACTATCAAAGCAGAATTTGAAGAAGATGTCATACTAACCCCAATGTTTTCTATTGCAAAATAAAGTGTAATCCCCAAAAATCCACTTAATGCAATACGCATACGATCTTCCTTTTGTATTTGTTCATTATTTGATGTGATTTTCCTCATGAACCAAAAGAGAATCACAGCAAAAAGAGTTCTAACTGCAGCGAGTTGAATAGGAGCAAAAGTTTCATAAGCTAATTTTGTTGCAATAAAAGATGCACTCCATAATACAACAGCCCCAGTACTAGCCAAGTAATAGTAAGATAAAGTTCCATTTTGTATATTTGTTTTTTGATTATCTAGTAATGATTTGGCCTTTAACATAGAAATATATATCCCCCTTTTAATTTAGTGACTACTATTGTAACTACTTGTGATTACAATATCAGTTTTAGTTGATTGTGTCAATAGATTTAGTTATAATATTAGTTACTAAAGTAGCGACTAATATTATTGGAGGATTTATGGAAGATAACATTTTAGAAGTATTAAAAAATTTAAATTTTACAGAATATGAAGCAAAAGCATACATTACATTATTAGAAGAATCACCATTAACAGGCTATGCAGTAGCGAAAAATTCAGGTGTGCCACGTTCAAAAATATATGAGGTTTTAGATAGCCTTGCTATGCGTGGAGATATTTTAATTAGTCATGGAAATACACAACAGTATGTTCCAATTCCAGCAAAAGAACTCATTAAAAATCGTCGTATAAAAGCTGAAGAAAATTTTAAACTTGCAGAAACATCGTTAGAACAATATAATCAATCTTCAAAGAATCGTGAGAATATCTGGAATATAACTGGTCATGACGAAATACTTGATAAAGTAAAAGAATGCATCCTCTCAGCAAAACATAGAATTTTGCTTGAACTTTGGAAAGAGGAATTCGAGGAATTAGAATCTGAATTAAAAAAGGCAGCGGACAAAGGAGTAGTAGTAACTATTATTTCGTATGGAGAAATAATAGCTGAATTTGCAAATGTTTACTTACATGATATGAGTACAGAAATTACTGATGAATACGGAGGGCGTTGGATTGTAGCTAGTGCTGATAATTCAGAAGTTGTAGCGGGTATTGTATCACTCGGTAAAGATAGCAGGGCGGCATGGACAATGCATCAAGGATTGGTTATGCCTATAACAGAAGTCATGATTCATGATCTGTACATTATGGAAATCATGGAGAAGCATAGAGAATTATTAGAAGAAAGTTTTGGCAAAAATCTTATTGAACTTCGTAAGAAATTTTCTATATACCAAGATTTAAAAAAACATTATGTATAATTAATTTATGAAATCATAATAGTTTATTTTCGAATACTATATTATTCAATATGAATTTATGGAGTTTTAAAAAATGTTTCTTGATAGTAAATTGTTGTGTTATAATCAAAGTTTTCAAGGAAGAATATAAGAAGGAGGAAGAGTTATGTCAAATAACGTAAAACAGAGAAGAATAATTTTAGATTTAGCAACTACTTTAGATGGCTTTATTGAAGGGAAAAACGGAGAAGTTGATTGGTGCATTATGGACGCTGATATGGGGTTCACTAATTTCTTAAATGAAATTGACACTATTTTATATGGTAGAAAGAGTTACGATTTATGGGGACAATATATTCCACAAGATGAAGATTCAGATGATGAAAAAGAAGTTTGGAAATTAATTCATAGTAAAGAGAAATACGTGTTTTCCAGAACACAAATAGCTACTAATAATCAAGCAATATTTATAAATGAAAATATTCTTGAAGAAGTAAATAAATTGAAGAATAAGCCTGGTAAAGACATCTGGCTATATGGAGGAGCAAGTCTAATTACAACCTTTATAAATTTAGGGCTTGTTGATGAATTTAGATTATCTATTCACCCTGTTATTTTAGGAGAAGGAAAACCGTTGTTCAGTGATATAAAACAGAGATTGAATTTAAAAATGGTCAACACCAGAACGTTCTCTTCTGGCGTTGTACAATTAATATTATCATTGGAATGGTAATTAATTTTTAACAGAACTCTCTGTATCAATAGCGACTCCAAGCTTAGCTGATATTATGGTATTTAATTTATTAATTGAACTAGATAAGCTAACAATTTGTTTCTCTAAACGAATTAGCAAATAGGCAGATACCGCTACTGGAAAGCCATTATTAACAATAATGTTAATTAACTCATTTACTTCCATAAATCCATCACCTCCTATAAGGGATATATGATATAAAACGTATTATTTCACGTTAGAAAACAAATAGTACATAAAACTAAAATATATACATCGTATAAATAATTCTTCATGATAATTCTAAAAATATTGCAAGAATTTTAGAATATAAATTCTTAGGAATTTAAGAATTTCACAATATAAGAATATTTATTCTTTATAACTTAAGAATATAAAAGGAAATACGACCCACATGTGTTCTCTGGATACTCACAGAGAAAGTTCTGCACCTATAAATTAAGCAGCTATGCTGTAATTAAGAACTTTTCACTTATAGCCAAATATAAAATACTCATAGCGAAAGTTCTACTTAAGAATTTGCTTGTAAAATGCGGGTTAGGGGATTAGACATACAAATTCAATCATTATTTTAATGTTATGTTACAGCATAAAACATATATCAATAATAGCAGCTGATTAGGTTTAATCATCCAAGAGAGTGTAGTTTTTAGTTCTCATTATATGAAATAAGAGTTAGCTATCGGATAAGTTTTCTTAAGCTGTAAATGAATTATTGGAGTGTGTTGTAAAAATGATTAGAGATGAAATTAAACTCAACTCAGAAGAAGGAGAGTGATTTGATAAAAAGCAAATAGCTTTAGCAATTAGAAATTCTACTTTTAATGATGATTTAAAATGTTCTTTGCTTGAGGATGAGATATTAGATAAATGCCAGGGCTGCAGCCTAAAATGCATTTGCGATAGAATAGATCAAGTTATTGAAGATTATGTGGAGAAAACTACAGAGGTTGTAAATAATTTTAGTTTTGAATAGGTAAATGAAATATTAGTATTATCATAAAGATAACAGCTCTAAGGATTAACCTTAGAGCTGTTATCTTGATTAATAATATAATGAAATATTATTAAGGATTTTCATTAAAATGTTTTTCTTTTTTTGAATAGCAGTAGAGTAGCACATATTTTTAAAATAAGCATATTCCTTTACAGTGTAATTTTTATAGAATACAAAATCTATAAGTTCAACTTCATCTTTATTTAAATTCTTAAGGGCTAATTTTAAATCCTCATAGTCGCACATCTCACATAATGAAGTTTCAGTTGAGATTTCAAGTTCTGGAAAATCATTTTCTACATCATCATGCAAGCTTAATGCATAACTACCTTCAGTAGATCTTCTGGTTATAGTTCGTTTTATTAGATCATTCATATTATTTTTAATAGCATTAGTAGCATAGGCAACGAATCTATGCTTTTCTAAATTATACTTGGAAACAGACTTGAAAAGTGAATGGTAACATTCCTGTATAATATCATGGAAATTATACCTATCAATGAAAGTCCTCTTAGAAATATTATAAATAAAAGGCCTAAATTCATAAGCTAATTTTTCTTTTGCTTCTTCATCATTATTCTTACATCTCGTAACTAAAGTTTCAACATAATCAAAATCCATATAAACCTCCATCTTCAATAATAAGAGTTATGAACTAAAGTAATTATTTTACATATATTGTGTTTGTTGCTAAATTTACCTCTATATATAGTATATATGGCTAGGTTATATATAACTTATATAAGAAAGTAATATTAAGAAAAAAATTTTTATAAGGAAACTTAGATTCATAATAATATATAACTTATGCTAAATTAGGTAGGCTATCATTATTTGCTTCTATAATAGAGTTGAGTTATAAGCATATTAATAATAGTTATGACAGATATTGCAAATGTAAGAGTTATAGAATTTCATTAACCTAAATGATTTAAGTATTGATAGGAATTTGAAAGATAAGTGAAACTTCAATTATGTCTATAATGGGAAGTTGAAACGAATATGTAATGGTTCCATTTAAATACAGTTTTTAAACAAATCGTTGTATCACCAATAATTCATTAAGTGTAATTGAGCCAAAACTTTAATGTAATCGAGAACATATATTAATAAAAAAAGTTTTTTAATATTTAGAACAAATTTTGCTTACGAAAGCTAATGAAACATTGCTACAATTACGAAGCAAGTATTGCATTTGAAAAAATAAGTAATGTAAAAGGAGTGATTACAATGGATTGGAAAATTGAGATAAATAAATCAAAATCAACGGCTATGACTATTTAATCTATGGCAGAATACGCTATTTTGATTAGTTTGAGTGAGAAGAAGGGGGAATACGGGAATACTAAGGAAAATTGGAGAACAAATTAAGCTAATATTAAATCAATAAGACTGAGTTGAATTTTACTACAATTAATATTATTGAATTTTTATGTAATCCATTATTTATTCGGTCTAATTTATGGAGGGAAACTATGAATAAAAAAAATAAGGTTGAAAATAATCAAGGAACAAATTTTATAAGTATTATTGCTATATTAGTAGCAAGTGCCTTTGTGGCAACTTTTAATGAAACTATACTTAATGTTGCATTATCTGCAATTATGAAAGACATGAATGTATCTGCTGGAACTGTTCAATGGCTTATTACAGCTTATATGACAGTAGCAGCAGTAATGGTACCTATCACTGCTTTTCTTATTCAATCATTTAAAACAAGAAAATTATTTTTGAGTGCAATAGGATTATTGCTTATTGGAACAATATGTGCGGCACTTTCAAATTCTTTTGCCATGTTATTAATTTCAAGAATGATACAATCAGCAGGTACAGGAATGATAATACCAATTATGATGAATACCATATTATTAGTAGCACCAAAAGAAAAACTAGGAATATCAATGGCAATTTGTGTGCCAGCAATTTTACTTGGCCCTGCATTTGGTCCAACAGTATCAGGAATTGTATTACAATATTTTAGTTGGCATGCGTTATTTATAATGTTAATACCAATTGTATCTATAATTATTATTCTAGGTTCACTATTCGTAGTAAATGTAGGAGAATTAACTAAGCCTAAGATGGATTATTTATCCATTGTTTTATCGACAATTGGAGTAGGTACAATAATATATGCTATAAGCAGTATAAGTGAAGGGAATATTAAGATAACTTTAATAAACTTTATAATTGGGATTATTTGTTTGATAATATTTATAAAACGACAAAATACTTTAAAAGAACCAATGCTAAATTTATCTCCGTTTAAATATCCAAAGTTTGTAATGGGAACAATTTTAGTAATGATAGCAATGATGTCGACTTTTACTATGAGTATAATGTTACCAATGTATATGGAAGGATCGCTTGGAAAAACAAGTTCTGTAGCAGGGTTAGCATTATTACCAGCTGTAATTTGTGCTGGCTTAGCAGCACCTATAGGAGGGAAAATTTACGATAAATTTGGTGTGAAGTTTTTAATACCATTAGGAACAGGAATAGTAACTATATTTGTATTTCTAATATCTTTATTTAATTGCGATACATCTTTAGTGCATTTAATAATAATCTATATATGCATGAGCATAGGAGTTGGACTATTTATGTCTCCTTCTCAAACTCATGGGTTGAATCAATTGCCAAAAGAATATTATCCTCATGGAGTAGCAATAGTAAATACGCTCCAACAAGTTTCTGCTGCTATAGGGTCATCACTTTTTATTGGAATAATGTCAGCAGCTCAAATTAATGCATTAGAAGTTTACCATGCAACTAATGAAGTTGCAATAGCAACAGGATTTTCAACTGCAACATTGGTAGTTTGTGGATTTGCATTTGTTGCATTAATTTTATCTTTTTTCTTTGGGAGAAATATATCAGAAGTAGAAGCTAAAGAACAAGTAGGATGCACAACAAGATAAGCCTAAAAAAATAACTGCTAGCCGGTTTAATACTACATCAATACCGTAATATAATAGTTGTTTATCCGTGCATATAGTGGGCAAATAAGGAATCAAATATATGGTTATAGTATGTCATTTAAGTCACTTAAATGAAAGAAAGCGATATATGAATCAAAAAATGTATTATCATTTGCTATTGACACGAAGAAATATATCGTAAATAAAATATAATTTCTCATTATTAATATAATTTAGTATTAAGGGAGTGTCGCAAAATGATTAAAATTCAATCATTTTGCGACACTCCCTTTTTTATGTATCTGATAGTTGAATCTTCTAATTATACATTATAGTGAAAATGTTTCAGTTTCACCGTTGAAAGAATAAATAGAAGCTGTTCCTTTAGTGAAGTATAAAACAGCAAAAATCCCGTCATCAAGACTATACATGCGTTTTAAAGATGGATATGCTTCTAGTGCAAATTCTTTTACTTCGCGTCTATCATCATTTGCAACTTCTCCAGCAACACGAATCCATTGACCTTTTTTGTTCATAGTAGAGATTTCAACCTTTGGGTTTTGTAACATTTGCTTAAAACAATCTTTTTTGTTGTTAGTAACAATATATAATTTTTCTTCATATTCAAAAACAGCGCCAAATGGTCTTACTCTTGGTTGATCACCCTCAGTAGTAGCTAAGTAAAAAGTACCACTCTCTTTTAAAAATTCCAATGCTTTTTTCATAATGATTACTCCTCCTATATCTGTATGTTAAAATTCATTATGCAATAATGATAACATGTATAGTATAAATAACAAGTACGATTTTTATAGAGTGTAAGTATCAATTAGGATACTATGGAGAGATATGATGGAAGATACTAATGATTTTTTTGGGAAATGTCCATATTTTACAGTTCAAAAAGTGTTTTCAGAGAAATGGTCAAAATTAATCATGCATCATTTGAATGATGAAACATTGCGTTATGGAGAATTACAAAGAAGAATTGGGGAGATAAGTATATTGAGTATCTTAAAAGTAAATAGAACATAGTAAAGTTATAGCAATGTAGTGAGTGAATATGAAATAAATGTAAAAAAGGCAAGTACACTTTACTAAGATAAGTCGTTGTCCAGTAAATGCCCAAGCTAAAATATTAAAGGTCATAAATTTTTATGATCTTTTTGTTTTTATAAAGATTTTAAAAGGGGAAGACTTTGATACCTATCTTAGAATTAATGGCATTTTGTGGAGAAGAGCATCATCCTGAAAATAGTTGAAATTATATAGAACACAATTATATTATTTATTTCGATGAGTTATACGCATAAGTCAAAGTTACAGTTATGTTATCTATATGATAAATATATAAAAATAAAGGCTAATATACTAGCCTGTTATATAAAAATTCAGAACAAACTTCAGGTACAATCATTTATTTTGTATGGAAGTATTTTTCAGATTATAGATATAATAGTTACTTTTAGGTGCCTATGCCACTTTGAAGTGCTTACTTTACAGATTGTTTATATAACCGTATTATAAAAACATAGATAGATAATATCCAATTAATTACATCGAGGAGGCTTTCTCTATGAAAGAACTTACTATTAAAAATTTAAATGCCATTGAAGCAATTCAAAGAAAACAAAATGATAATGAATTCTACATTAAACCGGTAGTCGCTGGGGCTGATGCTAGCCAATGTACAGTATCATTTATTGAAGTACCACCTGGAAACCAAGCATTCGGTTACCATTATCACGAAAAAAATGAAGAGGTATTCTATATAATTAGTGGTGTTGGCTCAGTTAGAACACCTGACGGGATAAAATCAGTTAAGGCGGGCGATATTATAACTTTCCCAACAGGTAAAGAAGGTGCACATGTAATTAGTAATGCTTCCGATACTGAAAATCTTGTTTATGTTGATTTTGACACACACAATGTACCTGAAGTTGTTAGCTTACCAGATAGTAACCAAGTAATGGTCTTTGGAAGTCATATACAAGGCACATTTAACATGGAAAAATAGGATTACTAGCTAAAATAGTACTAAGCTTTTGAAAGCTATGGTACTATTTTTATTGTATATTGAATTATAGATTAGCATTTATCCTCTCTTTATATTGCTTTCCCCATGCCAACATAGAATTTAGTACAGGCTTTAGGCTCATTCCATCTTCAGTAAGTGAATATTCGACTCTCGGCGGTACTTCAGCATATACAGTCCTTTCTACAAGCCCATCTTCTTCCATTTCTCTTAGCTGCTGTGTAAGCACCTTTTGACTTATAGAATTTATTGATTTCTTCAACTCTCCAAATCTTTTAGTTCCATTAATAAGGTCTCTTAATATTAACACTTTCCACTTCCCGCCTATAAGTAATAATGTTGTTTCAACGGAACAAGAGGGTAATTCTTTTTTCATAAATTGCACATACTTTCCTTTTTATATTTTAAGATAAAGAGTAAATATTTGGTGATTTGCACTTTAGCGTCTATGTATTAAAATGCTAAAAAACTATTAGTTACTTTTTGAATGTTATAGTACTTTGGGGTACTTAATTATAATAGTATACTATTGAATTTATTATATAGCAACGCTCTTTGGAAATTTAATAATATTTATAATATAGCTATAATTAAAATGAAAGAGTTGTTAATTAGTACTTTATCTTTTGACATATCTTCGTTTTATCTTTAAGTTTATTATGTTGCAACATAAACCTAATTTTTTAAAATAGAACCACTTATAAACATGTAACAAAGTGACCAGAAGAAGAGCCACCACTTATTAAAATGATGACTCGTCCTGTGACTTATTTATTTAGGTTGTTTGGGCTGCATAGCAGTTGCTTTCCTTGAATGTGCCCGCTAAACTTCAATCTGTTGACGTAAGCTACATTCTCACTTTAGTGCTTACACAACTGTAAGCACGATCTTGCCTTGGATGTGCCCGCGGGCAGCTCGCTCGTGCGCCTTGCGAGCATCAGCAAGCGGGAACGTGCTGTCTATTGCAACGCGCACTGCCCCTGAATCAAGTAATAGTCCCAATTCCGCGAGCTGTGAACCGTTCGAGCGAACTTGGAGCATTGAAACTGTTACACTAAGCTTTGCAACCTCCTCGGCGTCAGCGGAACCAAAGAAAATCGGAAACAAAGCGCCGCCCTGCTTGAGTGTGCGCAAGAAACGACCGGTTGTTTGACCACCAATGGTGTCGATAACGAGATCAGCGTCATGTACGACATCCTCAGGAAGGTTCTTGGTGTAGTCGATGAATTCGTCTGCACCAAGTTCGCGAAGGAACGTCTCATGCGCACCTGATGCCACGGCGATGACATGAGCCCCCTTCCATTTGGCCAGCTGTACGGCGAAATGTCCCACTCCGCCTCCAGCACCATTTATAAGCACAGTCTTGCCGCTAAGCGGCACTGGGCGATGCGGCGTCGGTTGAAGCGGGTTTGGTTCATTATGCCCAAGGTCAATCAAGTACTGCCACGCAGTGAGCCCTGACATCGGCGCCGCTGCTGCATGCACGTGATCGATGCCGGCAGGCTTTAATGCTAGGTCCGATGCAGGAGCAGCAACATACTCTGCATAAGCATTACTCCCATGTTTGGGAAAACGAACCATGCCGAAAACGTCGTCGCCTATGGAAAAGTCCTTCACATCCGCAGCTACAGCCTCGACAACTCCGGATATATCTGTCCCAGGAATGTAAGGTAAGGGTATAGTCGGCCTCATCTCGGGAGGAAGGATCTTCATCCCTTCACGCACGTACCAGTCGGGTGGATTGATGCCGATTGCGTGAACGCGAACGAGCACCTCGCCTGGCTTCAGTTCAGGACGCGGCACCTCTTCGTAACGTAGCACATCAGGACCACCGAACTCATGAAACCGAATTGCCTTCATAGTGTTTGCCGAAATATCTTTCTCATTTTGAATTGTAGTAATCATCAAATTTCCTCCTATTTTCTTAATTTTTGAGTAATATATAATTTACATATAGTTTGCTTTTGATGTATAGTGATATTATAGTTTCATAGGTAACATAATAACAAGTACGCACAATTTTGTGCCTTAAAATCGGAGGTATTACTAATGACAGATCAACAAGGAAACAAGATAATTTATTACAAAGACGAATGTCACATTATTGACGCTCTTGAAATCATTGGAGGAAAGTGGAGACTGCCTATTTTGTTCGTTATATACCGTACAAAAAGCATTAGATATAATGAACTTAAGCGAAATCTACCTGGAATAACTAATATTATGCTAACCCGTTCCTTGCAGTCTTTGGAAGAACATGGTCTTGTGAAAAGAAAGGAATTTAATAAAATTCCTCCTCATGTGGAATATTCTTTGACGGATATTTGTAAATATTTAGAGCCTGCTTATGAAGTTTTAAATGAGCTGGGTAAAAAATTATCAGAGCAACATCCTGATAAGATATAGATAATCGTTCAAGGGAAGGCTTTTGGGGCATTCTAAAATCTGAAATATACTATCCAAAAAAATTTAATACATTTGATGATCTTAAAAAAGCTATTGATGAATATATAGAATTTTATAAGACAAGAAGGCTACAAAATAAGCTAAAAGGTATGGCTCTACTAGAATATCAAAATTATACCTTAGTAGCATAATTTTTATTATTTCCCTTGTATACTTGACAGGGAGCAGTTCACTCACCCTGTACAATATTTATTTTATATGGAGCTTAAGTATTTGCTCCAAAAACAACAGAGGATTGTCCAATAATTTCGGTAATTCATTCTGTAATTTGTGCTACATTAAATAGAAATAAAATAAACCTGGAGAAGATCTCTTCAGGTTTATTTTATTTCAAGTTCTAGCTGCATTGGTCTTGTATCAAGGTAATGTTCATATTCTATTTTATAGTATGTGATTAATTTTCTTCTGCCCTCATATGGTAGTGTATTTAAAAGTGAATCAAATTGAGCTTTTGATACAAAGCCTTTTTCTTTTATAAGCCATGTTGTAAATGTCATTAGATCTAATCCTTTCATATAGAGATTTTTAATGAGGGGTAGAGATGCGTATTTATCTAATCCCATTCAGTCTGTAGGTAATTTATAAAGTATTGATATTTTTCGTGATAATATAAATCAGTTCTTTTAGATTCTTCTTTTGATAAGATAGAAAGCCAATCTTTATAGTGTCCGTAAGAATTAAAAGCTTCTTTAGTAGTAAGCCATTTTGTAAATGTGAAATTTCTCATATTTTTTCAAATCCTCTCTTAACCTTATATTATAATTATTGCCAATTATGCGAACAAATATTCGCAGACGCTTGTACTTATTTGTATATATTTTTAGCCATTTAAGTATAAGGTATTTAATTGTTGGCTAGACTATTTTACAGAGAAGGAGTGGAATAATAATGGAAAATAGAAATAAAATAAAAAAAGTAAAACTACCAACAAAGCAACTTCATGTGGAATGTGAAATTAAGTTATATGAAGACTTTGAAGCATATTGTCACAGGAATGGAAAAGATGTTAGTAAGGCGATAAGAGGATATATGAAACTATGCGTTGGAGAATAAAATATAAATAATTAAAGTACCTAAAAGGTGCTTTTTTTGTACATAAATAATGTCTAAAAAGTTTTAAAGTAGGAATAATAAAAATAGGAGGTATGGTGTGGTAGAGAATAATATAAGGTGGTTTTAAAAGTGGATAAAAGAAAATATGAGACAAAGACATTAATAGCAGAATATCGTGACTTAAGCAAACTTAAAGAATGTAGGTTTTCAGAAAATGCATATGAATTAAAAGATGGCTCAAAAATTATTGAGTATGAAGGCGCACCCTTAAGTCTTTATGGATTGAAATTAAGTTATAACAAGAATATAGGAAGAAAAGGAATATTCAGTGTTACTAGTGATGATTATGAATTCTGGAAGTCATTTAGGGCCAGAATCGATGATAATAGTTTTGTAGACTATGAAGCTGAAAGAAATGAAGATATAGAAAAAGCCAGGGAAGAATATAATAAACAAGTAAATGCAGAACATTAAAATATATTAGAAAGTTTATCATGCGAGGAGCTGCCATACTAAATACATAAGGGGAGAAATCCCTAATAAATTAAAGCAATAAGAGGGACAAGCACTTAGCACAAGGAACCCAAGTGAAAGCTAATAATATAAGCCATATTCTTAAGGGTCCAACCAATAAATTAAAAACATCATGTCCACCTAAGCAGTATAATATCACATAGATTTTTCATATTTATTTTATCTATTTATTTAAAAGGCAGGTCAAGACCAAAAGTGAAGCGTGTCTTGAGATACATTTTAAATAAATGTATCATGTTATATGAAAAAAATATATAAGAGGTATGGTCTAGAGTTTTAAATGGGGGCGGTCTTGGACTGGCTTTTTTAATACCTCTAAATAATTAAAAGTAGATAATAGCTCTGAAAATCGTATCATTAAAAATAATTGCTATGTAATACAATTTATTATTTTTAGTGATTGGATTTTTAGAGCGGAAAAACCATATAATCAAACATTATAGTAATAAATATAAGCCTGTACAATATAGGCATGCCGTCACATTACTAATACTTTCTTATATAATTGTGATGGCATGTCTAAGCCCCCAAAAATTCTTGTCAGCTTGTCTGCCAAATAAAACTTATTTTTACCATATCATATACCAGAAAAAATAAATTATAATTAACTTAAAAAAGAAACACAAACAAAAGTTCCAGTCAGAGGGATGGATAAGTATTCTTATACTAATTTTTAATGAAACAATTTAATTACATATTCATACATTTGGATATAGTCATTCAAATGTCCATCCCGAAGCGCCCCACCGGGAACCCAAATAAAGGACTAGTCTAATGCTTACAGATTCTTACTTTGTAAAAGGCTCAGAGTGAGGAGGAGACTTTTACAATGTTAGAAGCCTGTAGCTGCATGACCTGTCCATTTTTGGGTGGTGGATGTGGCACCCAAGGAACTATTAAGAAAATAAACTTGTCCTTTAAAAAATGCGTATATAGGTATACCCATAATAGCTATAACACAAGAATATAGATAAAATATAATTAAGTACGAACTATTTATTAGTATATAAAGATAATTTAAATTAAGCACGTAGAAATTAAACTAATAAAGTGGCGCAGCCACAAGGAGCATGTAGTGCTCCAATATATTTATTCCTTGCTGCCGCAGGCTACAAAAATTAATGGGAAGTTCAAGATATACAGATTTTATAAATGTTTAGACTATACCACCATAACATATAGGTACTAAAAACAGTAGAATCTATAAACTAGCTTGAACTTCTCTTCCTTAGGAGCGAAGCGACGTTATTGGATTACAAAAGATGGACTGAATGAAGCTATAGCTAAATTTAAAATTGTCTAATAACTGTAATAGCTTTATTATGTCCATCTTAACTCCTTGTATTATTTTAATTTGTTACATAATAATATTGATACAAGAATATGAAAAACTTGTAAATAAATACAGATGTAATATAATAATAAATATATAAAGTGATATTAAATAGTTAAAAACTCTATGCTTATAAAAGATTATATTAAAAGTATACAATTTATGTAGTTAGGAGAAAGCTTATGCAAATTAATTATATGACTCTAATTATGAATTGGATCAATTTTGGGGTAATAATTTTAATAATAATAGGAATATATAAAGGGGTAAACGCATTTAAAAGCTTTATAAAAAAGAATAAACAAATGAATGAAAAATTGGATATTATTTTAGATACACTTGAAGAAAGCAAGAAATGAATTTAAGGTGTTTTTTTTATATTTCTCCATAGTAAATTAATACCAAGAGAGAGGATGATTTAATATGCTAATTATAGAACATTTAGCAGACCATAAAGAATACATTGATACTGTGATAAATTGGATTTGGAAGGAATTTGGAAACGAAAATAATTATAATTTTTTTGAAAGTATAATAAAAAACAGTTTAATAAAAAATAGACTTCCATTAACATTTATTGCACTTGAAGATAATGAATTAGTTGGAACTATCGGCTTGTGGAGAAGTGATTTAATGAGTAGACAAGACCTTTTTCCTTGGTTGTCAGCATTGTTTGTTAAAAAAAATTTCAGAGGAAAAAGGATTGGGCAAGAATTACAGAATTTTTTGGTTGAGTATTGCAGAGAAGTAGGTTTTACAGAACTATTTCTTTATACCGATATTTGTGACTATTATGAAAAGACTGGATGGGAATATATTGAAGATGGTGTTGAATATTCAGGAGAATATATAAAAATATATAAGAAAGAAATGAGCAAGTAATACATAATATTCTTAATTTGTGTATCATTTTATAATTTAAATTCAAATTAAACTACTTAGTTTCGGTGTTCTAATACAAATAAATTTAAAGGCGATAAACACTAATAATCAATGTTTATCGCCTTTTTACTCATGCCACTTTATGAGAATCATCAGTAGAACTCTCTGTATCGATAGCCACTCCAAGTTTAGCTGATATTATGGTATTTAACTTATTAATTGAACTTGATAAACTAACAATTTGTTTCTCTAAGCGAATTAGCAAATATGCAGACACTGCCACGGGAAAGCCATTATTAACAATAAGATCCATTAATTGATTTACTTCCATAAACTCATCACCTCCATAAGGGATATATGAAATAAAATATATTATTTCATATTAAGGAACAAATAATTATCTGAAAATAAAATAGATAGATTAAATTATTGAGTGCCACCTTCATTTACAATATGGTTATGATAATGTTCTATAGCAATATCAACTATGGTACTGACACATACATTGATATCTGGATGTATGCTCTTTAATTCATTTATTTTTCTTATAGTAGAACTTCTAAGGGTGTAGCTTCTTTTAATATTTGGAGTCTCACCATCAATGGCAGGAGTGGCACCATTAGGTAGCGGAGTTCTTCTATTATCAAATAAGTATTTTGTAGAGTTTAAAGTATTTTTTATTTCTATGGAGTTAGTTATATTATTTTTAAAATTGCTGTTACTAGTTGAAGCTGTATTAGTTTGAGTATTGTTTTTAGGATCTTCTTGAATAGAATTATTATTAGATTTACTATCAGAACTAGTTTGAATAATATTAGTATCAGAATCATCAAAAGAGAAGGAAGATATGCAGTCACCAGCTATAGGAGTTTCGCTAGTAAATCCATATACTTCACCTTCATCGTATTCAAAATCATTTTTAGGAATCTTTGATGTTTTTCTTCTAGCCATAAATTATATACCCTCCTTAGCAGTATTTTTATGTATCCTCGTAAAAGATATATGGTTATTTATTAGAGATTCTAAAGTTCTAAAGAATTTGAGAATATAAATTTTTTAGAATTAAGGAATTTTAGAATGTAAGATTTTAAGAATATATATTCTTTAGAATTTAAGAATTTGCTTATAAAATGGGGATTAGGAGATTAGACATACAAATTTAATCATGATTTTAATGTTATGTTACAGTATAAAACATATATCCGTAATAGCAGCTGCTAAATTTTAAAGCTGTAAATAAATTATTGGAGTGTGTTGTAAAAATGATTAGAGATGAAATTAAACTTAATTCAGAAGAAGCAGAGATTTTTGATAAAAAGCAGATTGCTCTTGCTATTAGAAATTCTACTTTTAATGATGAACTTCAATGCTCTTTAATTACTGAAGGAATACTTAATAAATGTGAAGGATGTTCTCTTAAGTATATTTGTGATAGCATTGATCAAGTAGCTCAAAATTATATTGATAAGACTACAGATGTTATTAATAATTTTAATTTTGAATAAGTGGATATAGATTAATATAGTTATATAAAATAAAAACTCCTAGGTTAGCCTTGGAGTTTTACGCTTTGATGCCTTCATAATAATGAGATATATTGTTTAATATTTTCTTTAGAATAGTGTTCTTTTTTAGGATAGCAGTAGAGTAGCACATATTTTTAAAATAAGCATATTCTTTTACAGTGTAATTTTTATAGAATACAAAATCTATAAGTTCAAGTTCATCTTCATTTAAATTCTTAAGGGCTAATTTTAAATCTTCATAATCACACATTTCACATAATGATACTTCAGTGGAGATTTCTTCTGAAGGAAGATTACTTTCAAAATTATCATGTAAACTTAATGCATCACTACCTTCTGTGGATCTTCTAGTTTTAATTCTTTTGATTAAATCACTCATATTATTTTTTATGGCATTAGTAGCATAGGCAACGAATCTATGCTTTTCTAAATTGTACATGTAAACAGATTTAAAAAGTGATTGGTAACATTCCTGCATAATATCATGTGCGTTATATCCATCAATGAAAGTTCTTTTAGAAATATTATAAATTAAAGTCCTAAATTCTTCAGCTAATTTTTCTTTTGCTTCTTCATCATTATTCTTGCACTTGGTAACTAAAACTTCAATATAATTAAAATCCATATAAGCCTCCTTCTGCAACTAAGAGTTATGAATTAAATAATTTACATATATTGTGTCTAGTGTTAAATTTACCTCTACATATAGTATATATGGTTAAAATTCATATAACGTATATGAGTAATTAAAAAAATTGAGAATTATAGGGAGAGATGTAAAATGAACAATTTTATAATAGCTGTAGGTCATACTGCAAGTGGTAATATTGGATGTGGAGTTGTTGATAGGCTTGATGAGAGTAAGTGCACTAGAGAGATTGGAGCTTTAGTTGCACAGTATTTACAGGAGAAAGGCCACGGTGTTAACTTACTTAGGATTGATAAGAGCAATAGCTATAACTGTGAAGATTGTTATGAAAGAGCAAATCAAGCTAATGAAATAGCAAAGACAAAAGATATAAAACTTTATGTTGAGATTCATATTAATGCAGGAGGAGGTAGTGGCCCTGAAGTATTAGTATTTGGAAAATCAGAAGCAGCTAATCAATATGCTGCTAAAGTATGCAATGAATTATCAAGTGCTCTGAATTTACCTAATAGGGGAGTAAAAACAAGAAACTTAATTGTTCTTAATGAAACTATTATGCCTGCAATTTTAATAGAATGTCTATTTGCTGATAGTGATGATGCAGATAAATATGACCCTGAAGTTATTGCAAGAGCTATTATTAATGGGTTAGTTAGCGCTAATAATCCTAGTGATGGTGAGTGGAAGGCAGGATGGAACAAAAATGATGTGGGATGGTGGTATTGCACAGATATAGAAAATAAATACTATTATACATCTCAAAATGGCTGGCAAGAGATTGAGGGGGAGTGGTATATATTTGATGATAGGGGCTATGCTTTGCAGAATTGCTGGTATCATGATAAAAACAATAATATCTGGTATTACTTAGATGAAAATTGCAAGATGGTTATGGGAAGTAAAGAAAAGCCTTTGTGGAAGTGGATTAATGGGAAATGTTATGCTTTTGATCAAGAGGGAAGGATGTATTGTAATTGCGTTACTACTGATGGATATAAAGTTGATGAAAATGGAGTGTGTATAAATTAGTTATTTAGATTTAGAGGCTGATAGACATAGTGATTTTTATGTTTGTCAGCTCTTTTTAATTTAGTTTTGGTAGAATGTTAGCTTATTAAGAGATAAAAAAAGGTTAGTTTATTGTAATAATTATATGTAGTATCAAAGTATTATAGTAATGGATTTATTAAAAAGGAGCTAATAATGAGATTTAAAAATTTCATTTTTAAAAGTAAGACAGTTAAAGAGATAGAAAGAGGATCTAAAGACGTACCAAAATTATCTGCAAAAGATAACTTTGATAATATCATTAATTTTGCAAAAGAAATATTAGAGTCTAACGTCAGTAAAGATGCAAAACAACATCCAGTATTTGATGTAATAAGGATTTTGGGTAGAGGATTACAAACGGACTATATGAAATATTTATTATATATAGATGGAGATGAGGATAATAGTGTCCCTAATTTAAGCTGGAGTAGTGTAGGTTTTGAGGAAAGGGCATGTATATATAATAACCAGGGCAAATATCTTAAGATGTATGATTTAAAAAAAGAGGTAAAATGCAAAAAGAAAATAAATCTAAGCACTGATTTAATACTACCATGGCCATGGCATAAGAGAAGATTGATAAGAAATCTTATTGATATAGGCGAAGGTAGAAAGAAAAATAAATGGAAACAAGATTTCAGTAATCACTTTGTTGAAGTATGGCTTCCAATGGGAATAGCTTGGGTTAATGGAGGAAATCACTCTATTACTATGGGGATAGTACAAGGTGGCGAATTGGAACCAAAATATTATTATGATATCAGTGAGGTATATAAATATGTATACTGTGATGGAGAAAATTTTATTAGGACTGAAGGCAATAAAGTTATAGCTAAAGTTACTAATGTCGAGTTTGCTGCTATTTTTGAAATAGGAAGGCTGCTAGTAGAAAAAGGATTGTCTTTTATTGATTAGGATGTAACGACGATATGTCATTCTCTTACTTAGAAAGCTAAGGCTTAATGAAATGAATTACTTGCTATCATATGTAATTTGTTAATTTATAGATATTAATAGAAACGTATTGGATAAATATAGGTAAAATTATAAATTTTTGTAGTATAATAAGGATAGATTATCTTTTTCTAAATTAGGTAATCTATACTTATTATTTTTTTTAGTGAAAAATAAATTATGGATTTGAGGTTCACATAATGTCTATAATGGGAAGTTGATGCGATTTGGTGAAAAACATTTAAGAATTAAATAAAGCTTAGGTTAATAGATGGTGAACCGTATCATAAGTAACGTAGAATAGTTTATTAATAAGAAGCTCTAAAAACAAGTAAAACTCTCACTGTAAAAAGTGGGGGGGATAAATTACAATTACTATTTTTTTTCATGAAATATATCGCATAATAAATTCATGCTAAAGTTTATAAAATCATCTTCATTAAGTAAAAAATGCTCTGTAAATGTTTTGCCTGATATAGAAAACATATGAAAGAATCCTGTTATTAAAAATTCGGCAGAATGAGTTAATCTCATTGTGTCAAAATCTGACCGTATACTTCCATCTGCTTTTCCTTCATCAATTATTTTTGCAATTTCATGAGCCAATTGCTCGCTAACTTTATTAAACTCAATACGTTTAGCAGTATTTTCCGCTGTAGGCTTAATGTATCCAATATAATTCATTAAATTCAATGTATTAGGAGCTTCCTTATAAAATTGACAATAAGCATTTATTAAGTGCTTAAGCTTATCATATCCATTATTCCCATTTACAACTGCGTTTTTAAGGGTACATAAAAGTCTCTCAAATCCTCTAATTATAACTGTAAACAATAAATCTTCTTTATCTGTAAAATATTGATAAAGAGTCTTTCTGGTAAATTGAGCTTCCTTAGCTATCGCTTCCATTGAGGCATCATTATATCCCATTACAGTAAAGACTTTTTCAGCAGCATTTATGATATCTTTTTCTCTTGCTAGTTTTTCTTTTTCTTTTCTAGAAATTGTGCTCATAAATTTTTTTCCTCCTATTGACAATTGCAATACACAAAGTGTATATTGGGGTTACAATATGTAACTTGAATATACAAAGTGTATATTTAAAGTATAGTACATTATTTAAAATCTGTAAATGAAATTGATATTTTAATGGGAGATGAAGAATATATGAAAAAAGATATTAAAATTGTTGCAGTGATAAGTAGTCCAAATATTAATGGTAATACTGCCTCACTTGTGAGAGAAGCACTTAATGGTGCCAAAGAGGAGGGAGCATCTGTAACGGAAGTATTTCTTGAAAATTATAAGCTTGAGTTTTGCAAAGGATGCTTAATATGTAATGCCAAAGGTGAATGTCCTATTCCTGATGGCTTTGAAGAAATTAGAAAACTTATTTATGAGGCAGACGGAATTGTATTGGGCTCTCCAACCTATGCTTTAGAGTATAATGCATTAATGAAATGCTTTTTTGAACGTTTGGGAACTTATACTCTATATGCCTCTATGCTTGGGGGAAAGTATGGTGTTGGAATATCCACATCCTACAACAGAAATGGAGCAAAAAAAGTAGCAAAGAAACTTACCAGCATATTTAAATTTGGAATATTTGAGAGAAGTTATGTTTCAGGAATTTTAGGAGTTCATACTATGGTTAATGGAGTTGAAAAGAAAGTTAGTGAAAGCACTGATGATTTAAGGAAGGCTAATGAACTTGGAAGAAAAATAGCAAAAGATATAAAACAAAATAATAGATATCGTTTCCAAAATATAATTATGAGATTAGTGATTGCATTATACTTAAAACCTATTTTTAAAAATTTTATTTCGAAAAATAAAGAAGGAAAAGAATGTGCGTCATATAATTGTCTTCACCAAAGAGGATTAATTTAATTGTGGGAGAAGATAAGATGAAATTATTTATTAAAGGTTTTTGCTCTGTTGCAGTACTCATAGTTGCTTTTGTTTTCTATAAGAGAATGAATGCTTATGATTATGTTAAGGCTCAATCTAATTTGGATGTAACTAGTAGAGCATTTGAAGATGGAGGTATGATTCCCCCAAAATATACTGGTAAGGGTGAAGATATTTCTCCACCTATGAAACTGAAAGCAATTGATGAAAAGGCAAAAACAATTGCTATTATAATGGATGATCTAGACCATTCATTAGGCATGTATAATCATTGGGCAATCTGGAATATACCTGCTAGTTTTAGTGATATTCCAGAGGATATATCAAAAGAAGAGATTGTAAAATCATTAGGAAATGCAGTTCAAGGTAAGAGTGACTATGGCGGTAAACATTATTATAGGGGACCAAACCCTCCTTTTGGTACACACCAATATATATTTAAAGTATATGTTTTAGACATTACTCTCAACTTAAACGAAAGTTCCGGCAAAGCAGAGTTACAGATGGCAATGGAAGGACATATTTTGCAGTATGGAACATTGACTGGTTATTTTGGAGGAAAGTATAAAAAATCCTAGGTAAAAAAGTATTCGTTATATCTGTTACAATGAACCAGATAATAAATAAAATACAACTTCCAATTATTCATATAATTAGAAGTAAAACATCTATAGAAATATAGGTGTTTTTTAATTTTAGCTAGAATAAAATTGCGCAACAGGACTTAAAAATAAAAATTAAAAATATGAATTTATTAATAAAAAACTATGGTGTAAAAATGGTGTAAAACAATAAAAACATCAAGATTTTAAATACTTAAAACCTTGATGTTTTCTAACTTGGTGACCCATAGGAGAATCGAACTCCTGAGTCTAGAAATTACCAATTACATATCATTATATTTAATTATAAATATCTGTAGAATAGCTTAAATACTAGGTTGTAGCAATATGGATAATTATAACATATCATATTGATTTAGAACTCAGTCGGGAAAAAGTCGGGAATAATCGGGAAAGTTTTATGGCGTAAATCGTTGATTATTGAAGGCATCCTACATAATAACTTGAAAACTCTATTCTATTTTAAAATAGAATAGAGATGAAAGGAATATGAACAAATATGATTTTTAACATATTAACATTAGCAATTATATGTTTTTTGCTAAATAATCATGAGTAATTTATTTTGATATCTCTAGAAAGGAGGAAATCCTCATCTCTTAAATTAATAAATAAATTATGAAATAAAAAGTAAAAGTAGATAATTATATTTATATACTTATCAATGGATTATAATGAGGAGTTAATATAGTGTATTGAGCTCCTCATTTGATTTTTAACATGCCAATATATAGAGTTAGGAATTATTGAAATAAATAATGATAACAATTTATTAAAGTGGCAATAATTAAATCTATATAATAGATATAGCTAAATAAGTATTATCAATTAGGCAGTATAAAGAAACAAAATATAAAAATATATTTAGAATTGTTTAATGTTAGAGATATGAGTGCTTTGACGTTTATATAATAAAGGATAGACTTTTGTATAAGGCATATGTCGATTATAATATCGATAGAAGATTGAATAAAAATATAGCATAGTGCTGTTATGATATTTAGAAATTTGCTTATATATGTTAAAATTAACTTAATAAATTTAAATTATATAAGTAAAATTTTATTAGAGGAATAGATTACTATAAAAAATATTTTTACATGAGGGGGTGCATTAGTGAAGCAAATAAATTATGAAGATATGATAATGAAAAGAGCAATGGATATATTTGCAGAAGAAGGTTTGAAATTTTTTGGTATAGATAAAAAAGTAAAAGATACTGGATCTACTGAAATTGTTGTTCTTGAGATAAAGAATATGCTAATGGATTATACTTTCCTAATGGAAGATGATAGTTACATTCATTTTGAATTTCAAACTACTAACAAGGGAATTGAAGACTTAAGAAGGTTTAGAACCTATGAATCTCTCCTTAATTTTCAAACTGGTAAAGATGTTGTAACATACGTTGTTTATTCAGGAGATATAAAAGATCCTATAAGTGAATACTATAGTGGAATAAATTCTTATAAAGTCAATGCAATATCGATGGCTAATAAGGACGGAGATGCAATTTTTAATGATATAATAAATAAAATAAATGATAAAGAAGAACTAAGCAAGCAGGATATTATATCATTAACATTTACACCAATAATGGGTGGTAAGCTTAGTAAAAGTGATAAGATAATAAATGCAATTAGAGTGGTTAAAGACATAGATAAAGATTACAGATATGACGTGGAGTCAATCCTATATGCTTTTGCAAGTAAATTTTTAGAAGGTAAAGATTTAGAAAAAGTAAGGGAGGAGATAAAAATGACTGAATTAGGTAGAAGCTTGATAAAAGAAGGAAAATTAGAAGGAAAATTAGAAGGAAAGCAAGAAAATTCAATAGAAATTGCTAAAAGAGCTATTAAAAAGGGAATGAGTGACGAATTAATCAGTGAATTAACAGAACTATCTATTGAGCAAATACAGATAATAAGAAAAACAATTGAAACTAATTAGTATTATTGAGGAAAGTATATGACTGAATTAAGTACTATGTTAATTGAAGATGGTTATAAACAAGGATTTGAGCAAGGTGAATTAAAAAAAAATCAATAGAGGTTTCTAAGATAGCCATAAATCAAGGTATGAGTGACGAATTGATTAGTGAATTGATTGGGCTATCTATAAGAGAAATTAAAATAATAAGAATAGCTATTGAAACTAATAAAACAAAATAAATAGAATTATAAAAAGGAAGATATTAATATACTTTAAGCAATAGATAATGTACGAGATATAGAACTTCTTAACTAAGGTTTTTAGGGTCTCATATATTGTATTCAGCTTAAAGTAATTAATATCTTTTTATTTTAACTGGGTAAGGCTCGGACAAATGGTGAAAAGTACAACAAGTGGAAAAACGTATTCTGATCTGATTTACTTTAGATGAACCAGAAGCAGCATTGTTACCTTAAAACTAATGGTTATGCTTAGATATTATTAATGATGAGGTTATTTTCTATAAAGGAATAGCATAAATATTAAGAAAAAAGGAGGATTAGCAATGAAAAAAATCATTCAGATAATTATGAGTTTCATTACAAAAAATATTGGTGGAGGTAAAAAAGCAAATAAAGATATAGATATTCGTTTTATATTTCATTTAAGAATAAAATCTTAATGGAAAAAACAAAATTAGTATTGAAGAGGAATTTCGTATTAGAAATGGACTCTTCACTTACTTAGCAATATGATATAGATAAAATATATTGCAATAGATTTGTTTTTTGCTAAAGATTTTATTAGAAGAAAGATAAAATAAATTAATAAAAATAGTATGAGTAAAGAAAGACGATAAACACTTAAAAATCAAATGTTTATTGTCTTTCTTTATGATAGGCCTCATTAGATTGATTTGTATCTATAATAATTCTAAACTTAATTGATATTCTTGTAATTTATTTATCAATTAAAAAAGATACACTATTAATTTATTTCTCTAAGTGAATAAGCAAGTATAATGCTACTTGGCAAAATACTCGTTATTGATTATAAGATTAATTAAATATGCCGCTTTCATAATAAATTAATATACTCATAATAGATATACGTTTATATAAATATTAAGATAAAGATACTAAGTTTTCATAGAAAAGTATGACATAGATAATACATTGCCTATAGAGGATGCAATAGAAGAATATGGCCAATGCTCCAAGGAGTAATGCTGATACCTAATTTGATAGTTAATAAAATAAATTATAAAGAACTAATCAGGTTTAAAGTTATACAAGCCTAATTAATATGCAGTAAGATAAAATATAACTAGGAATCCTGTATAAAATGAATAGGATAGACAAGAAATAGGATTAGCTATAGTTCTAATTATATTGGATATTAGAGAAGATAAGTTGTAAATAAATTATAAATAATTAGAAAGAATAAATTATAAAACAAATTTGAATTTTACCTATAATCTATGAGTAGCGTAGAACAAATAAAAGAAAGTTTATTCAAGTAAAATAGCAGGAAGTCTAAAAATCATACCCAGATAAATTCGTTAAATTTCAAATTGTAGAATCCCATAAAGATAATAAGTTCAAATATTTTGATGAAGTTGGGAAAACAACGGTAATAAGATATATAAGAGAAGCTATGCTAGAATTTACAAAATATAAAAATGATCAGTAAGTTGAAGTAATGAAAATAAAAGTATGGAAATAGAAAAAGTCTAATATATTGGTATTAGCAGGAGTATGTAATTAAAAATAACTTGAAATTAAAATATAGATTGAAGCAAGAAATGAAAGTGCTGTATTATTCTAGAGTGAATTATACAGCATTATTAATTATACATGAAAATTAATAATTAAAAGCTTATATACCAGTGATAGAGCTATTTGTACAATTAATTAGAAGTGCTGTAATTTAATTTCGGTATTTAATTTTAATTTGTTTTTATTAAATAACTTCCCATTATAGACAAGAAATTAAAAGCTTTTATCCTGATTATTAAGTTGTGAACAACGATTAAATTCCATTTCTAATACTGTGTTTACCGTATGTTTACCTAGATGATCTAAAGAATTATATTTTTTTAATAAACATTCTAATTCTTCTGATAGTTGTAAATGTGTTTTTATTTTGTTTTCATCCCATCCCATTAAAATAGATGGAGTTGTTTCTAATATTGCTGCAAGTTTTTCGATTTTGTCAGAAGGTATATTAGAGATTACGCCACTTTCATATCTTTGAAGTGTTGGCTTACTAATAGATAATCTTTTAGAAACATCTTCTAATGTGAGATTCAATTCTAATCGTCTATTTTTGATATTTTCTTTCAAACCCATTTTATGTTTCCTCCTTATAGCATATTAAAAGTAAGTAAATTATCCAATATTTATTAATTTAATTTATTGAATTGCAGTAAATTAATTAAAATTATTCTGATAAAGTATAATATCTGCCTATATAATTTACAGATTAAAAACAGTAAACTAAATAAATGATAGTGTACTTTGACATTAATTGTAATTAACTAATCTTAGATTTTAATAGATTATATTGATTATGTATATATTTTATCTGCTATTGTTAATAAATAAAATATATAATAATATTCATTTACCATTTAATTTGTTCAGTATAGTAAATAAATTAAATTATCATTTTTAATTTATTATAACATCTGTTTCTGGATATGCAACAATTATTTTCCATTATATAGAAAAAATTACGTGAGAGGTATTGACAATAATAGCCATAATATATAAAATATTACTTAACAAGTAACGAAAGGGGAGCATTTATGATATTAATTAATGAGTTAAAAGGAAAGATGAGAGCAAAGGGATATACTCAGGAAAAGCTGGCAAGGGAATTAGGAATGTCTCCAAAAACTTTAGGTAATAAACTTAATAAAGGCATATTTGGTTCTAATGAAATCGATAAGATGATAAAACTATTAGATATAAAGAATCCAATAGAGATATTTTTTTATGAATAAATTACTTAAAAAGTAAATTGTAATAACTTTATATATATTGTTTAGAAATCTAAAATTAATTATTCCAATTTAAAAGTATTATGTTACGCTAATAGTTATTGTTACGGGAGGACAAGCTATGGAGGAATTATTAAAAGAAATTTTAGTTGAATTAAGAAAAAATAGTGAAAAAGAGAATGCTGGAGATAAACTTACTTATACCCTTAAAGAGTGTTCTTATATATCAGGTATTGGTCTCAATACGTTACAAGAAGAGATTTCAAAGCAGAATTCAGATTTTCCATTCTTTAAAATAGGAAAGAAGGTGATGGTAGATAAAAAACTATTTCATCAATGGCTTGAAAATATTTCTATGGTTCACCAAGAATTAAGAAAATAGTAATCTTAAATTAAAAACATAAATGTAAAATTATTTTCATACACCTTGATTTAGAATGTATGGGGATTCAACTTTTAATAAAAATGTATAAAAAGAAAGTGAGGACTTACAAATGAATTTTAGGATTTTTAAATGTTATATAGATGTTTGTAAGTTAATTGAGTTAAACCCATCATGGAATGGTCTTGAAAGGTTTAGGCAATTTTATTTATGGGAGCGTGAAAATAATGGCAGATATCAAATGGATTAAATTAGCTACTAATATGCATGATGATGAAAAGATGAAGTTAATAGATGCAATGCCTAACAGGGATACAATTCATTATGTTTGGATAAGAATACTTTTACTTGGTGGAAAACTTAATGCTAATGGAAAGGTTTTCTTATCAGAAGGGAAACCTCTCACTGCCAAAATGTTGGCTGTATTATTTTCTAGGCCTTTAGAGGATATTAAGATTGCATTAAAAGTATTATCTAACTTTGGCATGATTGAAATAGCTTCTGATAAAGTAATTAGAATTGTGAACTGGGATAAGCATCAGAACATAGAGGGAATGGAAAGGGTTCGTGAACAAAACAGAAAAAGAGTTGAAAATCATAGAGAAAAGAAGAAAGAAGAGAAGAATGCAGCTAAAAATAATAAGGAAGAAACTCAGGAAGATAAAGTCTTAGAAGAATTTATAGATTTAGAAGAAAATCAAGATATGGATGAAAGTGTAGAATTAGAAAAAACTAATGAATTAGAACGAAAGAAAGATTACTCTAAGAATTCTACTATAGAAGAAAACAAAGCTCTAGGTAAAAATGATATATTAGAAAATTTGGAAACTAATGAAGAGGCTTGTGGAAATACGTATATTAATGATAAAACTAATATTACTACTAGCGAAGCAGGTAATAATAGTACTGTAGAAATTATTGATAATAATGAAGATATCAGTAATAACATTTTAGAAACTGATGATAATAATTGTATTGTTACTAAAAATAATAGTAACGTTACTCAAAATAAATGTAACGTTACAGTAACGCAGCAGAATAAGAAAGAGATGGAGAATAAGAAGAAGAATAAGAAAGAGAAAAAAGAGATAGATAAAGATAAAAACATAGAGGGTAAAAAGAATACTGGTTTTGATATAAAGAATAAAGGCTCAGCTTGTGATGAGGACGTTAGTCAGCCGAATCTATTTAAGAAACACAATAATACTAAAAGTGAATCAGGGGAAGAGGAGGACATAAATCTTAAAGTTTTAGAGCTTATGCATTATCATGAAAAAATAACAGGGAAGCCAGGAGGATGCGACTATGTTGCTCTTAGATCAGCTATTGATATCCATGGAGAAAAAATGGTTAAGATGGCCATGGATGTTGGGTTTGAAAAGAATTGTCCTGACATAAAGTATGCAATTGGGGTATTAAAAAACTGGAGGAGAGATGGGTATCCAGAAGATCATATGGAGGTAAAGAAAAATGGGGTTAGAAGCAATGGAAAGAGTAACACAGCAGATAAAAATGAATTTGCAGGATTCAAGCCAAAGGAACCACGAAAGCTTACAGAAGCTGAAAGAAAGAGGATTGAAGCAAACCTCATATAGGTGTGACAAATGCTGCGACACCGGATGGATACTTATTAAGCAGGAGCATATGCAACCTCTTGCTGTAGCTTGTGAATGCAGGAAAATAGAAAAGCTAAAAAGTGAATGGAAGTATTCAGGAATCAATGTTGAGCAAAGTAAACTTACTTTCTCTAGTTTTGAAATTTGGAATGAAGCGTCAAGCAAAATTAAGGATACTGCTGCAGCTTATTGTACTGAGTTTGATGAAATTAGAAACAATAGGCGCAATAGCATTTTATTATGCGGACAGGTTGGCAGCGGTAAAACGCACTGCAGCATTGCTGTTGCATTAAACTTTTTAAAACAAAGAATTAAAGTAGTGTACATGCCTTATCGTGATGTGATCACAAAGATAAAACAAAACATGATTGATGAAGAATATTATACTAGGACAATTTCAAAGTATCAATTATGCGAGGTCCTTTTGATTGATGACCTCTTTAAAGGAAAGGTCAATGAAACCGACGTGAATATTATGTTTGAAATCATTAATTATAGGTACCTTAATTTTCTGCCTATAATAGTCAGCAGCGAATTTTCTATTGATAGATTATTAGCATTTGATGAAGGGGTAGCTTCAAGAATATATGAAATGTCAAAAGATTATGTAGTAGAAATTGAGAAGGATATTAGGAATAATTATAGGCTTAAGTAAATTTACAATGCACACAGCACAATTCACAATAAACAATTACAGAGTGAAAATTCGCATTAAAATGAATTTTTTTGAGAATTAATCAAAATTAAGTTATGAAGGGAAGTTATTTAAATGAAAGCATCAGGGATAGTAAGAAATCTTGATAATTTAGGGAGAGTTGTAATACCAAAGGAAATAAGAAAGGTATTAGGAATTAATGAAGGGGATTCAATCGAAATAACTAAGGTTAATAATGATATAGTTTTGAGGAAATACAGTAAAGGATGCATCTTTTGTGGAAGTGATAAAGATATAAGTGAATTTAATAATGTGCTTGTTTGTAGTGGCTGCAGAAAGATTTTAGGACAGAATTAGAATGAACAGGCCGAAAGATTTACCTAACCGCCTGGAATGCGCATACTGCAAGAGGAATTATAAACATGGTGGAGAATGTCAGGGAAAAAGCACAAATAGAAATGAAGATGGCTGTCTTTATTTTAGCATGGATGAAAAAGGATGTATAAGAAATATAGATCAAAGTATACCTTTTAATCTATATAGTGATATTCCACCAGTTGGTATGTGGAGAGATGGATGGACAATATATAATCAAGATACAAAAATCAGAATAAATAAGATATATGCTTTAAGCTGGAATGAAAGAAAAGGTTTGTTGTATGTTAAATGTAACTTTGATTATTTTATTAATGAGTTTAGTGAGAATTATAAAAAAGAAACTAATAAACCAAATCTAAAGGTTATTAAATGAGTCACATGAAGAAATGAATATTTTGAATTATTGATTAAGGATTAAAAGGATAAAATTTTAAAAAAGGGGATAATCAAAATGGGAGGTTTACTAATTTTCAAGAATGAAAGATTTGGAGAAATAAGATGGGTAAAAATTAATAATAAAGATTATGCTGTTGGGATTGATATAGCAAAAGCTTTAGGATATAAAAAGCCTAATGATGCAATTTCAAGACACTGTAGAGGGTCCGTGAAACACGGAGTAGGGGTAGTAACGGGGAAAAGAAAAGATGGAACTGATGCTATCCAAAATGTAGAAATGAGTGTAATTCCTGAAGGAGATATATATCGCTTAGTCGCTAAATCTGAATTACCAGGTGCAGAGAAATTTGAAGCCTGGATTTTTGATGAGGTGTTACCTTGCATAAGGAAAACAGGGATGTATGCTACAGATGAATTATTAGATAATCCAGATTTACTTATTGCTGCAGCTACTAAGTTAAAAGAAGAGAGAAAAGCAAGGTTGGAAGCCGAAAATAAAGTAAAATTACTAGAACCTAAAGGGGAATTTTATGATGATGTTGCAGGCTCTAAAGATTCTATTGAAATGGGCCATGTTGCAAAGGTTCTTGGCATTAAAAGAATGGGAAGAAATAGACTATTTTCATTATTAAGAGAAAAGAAAGTCTTGGATAAAAATAATATTCCTTATCAGCAGTTTGTAGACATGAGGTATTTTCGAGTATTAGAGCAAAAATATACAGTACCAAATGGAGAGACTAAAATCAATATAAAAACAATGGTATTTCAAAAAGGAATAGAATTTATAAGGAAAAAGATTAATGAGCCATGAGTCAAGTTACTTAATGAAGAAAGTACAAAAAATAGAAGCTTATCATATAAAGACAAGCTTCTATAATGTTACTCAAAACTAAGCTACATCAAATTTAGTAACTTGTCGTTGAGTAACTTGAGCACCAGATTTCTTAACTAAATCACCAGAATTAGTTTTGAAAACATTCTTAGCAATTACAGTATCCATAAGTGCGTTAACCTCATCTTTTGTAAGAGTAGGTTTAACACCAGAAACACTTAAAGTACTTTTTTCACCAGCTACAGTTAAAAAAGTCATAGATAAAGAATATTCCATTTAATTTCCCCCCAATCTTAAGTAGAGAACTCGAATCTATGATTCGGTGTGAATCACTTACTCAGCGAACGAATGTGAGTCGAGTTTCCTACAATATTTTTTTTAGAATAAGATCCTAAGCATTTGCTAAGCTAGAAGATTCATTAATAAAATAATCTCTAGTATTAGCTTCCATAACACCTTTAATTGCATCTGCGACAGCATAGACATTCTCAGGTGTAGCATCTGTTTTTATACCTGAGAAAGTTTTCTTGGTATAAATTGGGTCCCCAGCTTTATCTAAAGCTTTTTGAACCTCGATACTAAGAGAAACTGAGTCGATAGTTTTAGTTACAGCCATAGTTTTAACCTCCTTCATTTTGTTTTCATAAATGATATATGGATAAATGCTTAACATTACATAAATAGATAAAATTTATTTGTTTTTTATGAACAAAAGAACTAAAACAGATTAAAGATATTGAAAGGATGAATATGAAAAGTGAATGTTTCATCGAAGGACAAATTAGTATATTTGATTTACCTGCTATAGAAGTTATAAAACCCAAGAAAATTATTATTAAAGAAGAAACTAAAGAAGTGGATAAGTTTTATGCAATCACTAGATTATATTCACAAAGTTGTAGCAGAATAGTTAAGACACTGAGTGGCGCAGTGTTAGTTGAATTAGACGATAAAACTTTGTATTTTAATGCAAGTGGCATAAATGAGTTTAGTCTACCTAAAGATGTGGGAATCATGCCTGGAGAAGAAATACTTATTGCGAATAGTGATAAGAAAATAAATGAAACACAAAAACAAAAGTTAGAGGCTCTTAAGCCTAAACAATATATCAAAAGAAAAGGTGATGCTAATTTAATAATACCTGGAGAAAAAACTATAGTGATAAATCCAAAAGGATGGATATTAGAATATAATCAAAAGCCAAGTTATCATTCAAATGAACTAATTAATACGGAATTTAATCTTGAAATTAATGAGGTGGATGATAAAAAGAATAAAATAGATCTTGAAACGAATGATATAGAATTTAAGATTGACGATGAGGTTAATATTGAATATCAAGGCATAAAGACCGTTGGGAAGGTTGTTAGGGTATATAATAATGGAGAAACCGTGAATGTGAAATGGGATGGAAAACAAACAGCTTTTTATTATAAGAATGTAAGTAAGATAAATAATCCTAAATAAATGATTTCAGTTGATTAAGCTTGTATAAATTAGGCAATTATTAAGATAGAAAGAATTTAGGAGGATCTTTATGGTTGATATAATAAATTATTTATATAATATGGTTCTATTTCTATTATGGGGATGTTTATTTATTTCAGTAGCAGTAGTTGGTTACATAATAGGGATAATAAAATATGCTAAAAAATTTATAGTTCTTAATCAATAATTAGAGAAAATAAAAATTAATAATATGGTCAATAAAGAAAATATTTAGGTGATTTATAGTGTAGCAACATAAACAAATGTTGCTATATTTATTTTTCTCTAGATGTAGATAATTATTCCTAGATGAAAAGTATGGATTATATAGTATAATAAGTTATTCTCATAATGTTTAATTGTAGAAGAATGTATAGGTCAGATGACAAATTTAAAACAGAAGTTAAAATAATAACTTCCTAGAATCTTAATTAGTAGTTACGCTAAAGATGATAGGAGAAGCTAATGGCTCAGTTATAGAAGCAAGGGGGAGAAATCCGGAAGTGACATTAAACGAGATTATAGAATCCAAACTTAAAATCAAGAGATATAAATATGAATCAAGATCTATGGAAGCAATACTCGAAATGAGTATGCTGACTAATGCGAAAAAAGTGGGAGCAATCATATCTTCCATCTAAGAAACAATTAAAATTGCATGTAGATGAAGAACAATTTTTACGCTAATGACAAAAAAATAAGATATATATAATCGTTAAGGTTTGGCCAGAAATATTAGCTAAATCAAATTTTGAAATAGAACGATTGAAATTTATGTGTTATTGCGAAACTAAGCTTTAACTTTGATGAAAAAGATATTTGATTCAGAATACTAGAAATCAAGTATCTTTTTTATTTTTTCACGTATAGAAATAAAAAGAAATTTATTAATTTTAGAATAGTAACGTGTGTTACAGAAATGATGAAAAGAATATAGTAAACTTTAAATTGCCGAAGTTAAGAAATAATAAAAAGGAATTATTTAATTTTATACAAAAATAAAAGGTAAAATAGGAGGACATAATATGTCAATGTTTTGTTATCAATGTCAAGAAACAGCTGGATGTAAGGGCTGTACTAAAGTAGGGGTATGCGGTAAGGATGAGTATGTAGCAAAGGCTCAAGACTTATTAATATATGTAACTAAAGGACTAGCTATAGTAAGTAATGAAGGAAGAAAAGTTGGAGTTAAGGATAGTAAAGTTGATAAATATATAACAGAAAACTTATTTACAACAATTACAAACGCTAATTTTGATAGAGATTCTATTTTAGATAGAGTTAAAGAAACTTTAAAATTAAGAGAAGAATTAAAAGCTAAAGTAATTAGCTCTGGTGGTAAAGTTGGAGAAGTAAAAGTAACTGGTGGTTTCTTCAAGAAAATATTCGGAATGCAAACTACAGAAATGATTATGCCAGAAGCAGCTACTTGGACAGCTGACAATACAATAGAATTTGATGAAAAAGCAGAAAAGGTTGGAGTTCTTGCAACTGAAAATGAAGATATAAGAAGTTTAAGAGAACTTATCACTTATGGATTAAAAGGATTATCTGCTTACATGAAGCATGCTATGAACTTAAAATATAATAATGAAGAAGTTCATGCATTTATGGCAAAAGCATTAGCTGCTACAATAGATGATACATTAACAGTTGATGATTATGTTGGACTTGCATTAGAAGCAGGTAAATTTGGTGTAGATGGTATGGCATTACTTGATAAAGCTAATACTGAAAGCTACGGACATCCAGAAATAACAACAGTAGATATTGGAGTTAGAACTAATCCAGGAATATTAATTTCAGGACATGACTTAAGAGACTTAGAAATGTTACTTGAGCAAACAGAAGGTACTGGAGTAGATGTTTATACTCACGGAGAAATGCTTGCTGGGCAATACTATCCAAAATTTAAAAAATATAGTCATTTTGCAGGAAACTATGGTAATGCATGGTGGAAACAAAAAGAAGAATTTGAAAAATTCAATGGACCAATCCTTATGACTACAAACTGTATAGTTATACCAAAGGATTCTTATAAGAAAAGATTATTTACAACAGGTGCTACAGGAATGCCAGGATGTCCTCATATTGAACCTAAAGCTGATGGAACAAAGGACTTCTCAAAAGTTATAGCAATGGCTAAAAAATGTAAAGCACCTACTGAAATAGAAAAAGGACAAATAGTTGGAGGTTTTGCTCATAACCAAGTTTTAGCTTTAGCAGATAAGGTTGTAGATGCAGTTAAATCTGGTGCTATAAAGAGATTCTTTGTAATGGCAGGATGCGATGGTAGAGCTAAATCAAGAGATTACTATGCAGAATTCGCACAAAAGTTACCAATGGATACAGTTATATTAACAGCAGGTTGCGCTAAATATAAATATAACAAATTAAACTTAGGTGATATTGGAGGAATTCCAAGAGTATTAGATGCAGGACAATGTAATGATTCATATTCATTAGTTGTTATAGCACTTAAACTTCAAGAAGTATTTGGATTAAAGAGTGTAAATGAATTACCTATATCATACAACATAGCTTGGTATGAACAAAAAGCTGTAATAGTATTATTATCATTATTACACTTAGGAGTTAAAAACATTCACTTAGGACCAACACTTCCAGCATTCCTTTCACCAAATGTTGCTAAAGTATTAGTAGATAACTTTGGTATTGGTGGAATCACTAATGTAGAAGACGATATGAAGATGTTTATGGAAGCTTAAAATAAGTAGTTCTCATTAAAAATGATCAGCGAATGAGCACAATAAAAATGCACCCTATTTATAATCTACAATATAGAATCCTAGCTGCGAAATTGTAGCTAGGATTTATTTTTAGGCTTTAGTATCAACGCTTAGTAAATTAAAACAAGGAGGATGATGGAATGAATAATAATTGCGGTAACTGTTGTAATAATTGTAGAGGAAATCTTTGTGCAAGCAAGGTTCCAATGTTTGAAAACTTAAATGATGAAGAATTATTAGATATTGTAAATATGATAAATCATAAAGAATATATTAAAGGCGATATAATTTTTAGTGAAGGTAATATAGCAAATACACTTTATTTCGTGAATGAAGGAAAAATAAAATTATATAGGTATACTAAAGATGGTAAAGAACAGATATTACATATACTTTCAGAAGGAGACTTTTTTGGAGAATTAGATCTAATAAAGCCTTCTACGTATAGATTTAACGCTAAAGCAATAGTAGATGCTAAGGTATGCACACTTACTAAGGATGAGCTGAAGGATGCAATGATGAGAAAGCCTGAGATTGGAATAAAATTATTAGAAACTGTGAGAGAAAGATTGTCAAAGGTTGAAGATCTTGTACAGAATCTAGCAACCAAGGATGTGGATTCTAGAATGGCTTATTTAATAACAGATTTAATGACCAGTTATGGAGAAAACATTGAAGATAGTATATCTATTAAATTACCAATCTCAAGAGGAGATATGGCGAATTATATTGGAGTAACTCCGGAAACTATAAGTAGAAAACTTAAAAAATTTGAAGATGAAAAAATAATAAAGATAGTAGGAACTAAGAACATTATAATTTTAGATGAAAAGAAATTAAAGGATTATATATAAAAATAAATTTTTATTGATATTTGATTTCAATCATATTTTATTAAAAGAAATGAGGTTATAATGAAGTCAGAAATTAAGTAAAATAAATTTTATAAATAAATAACAGAATTTAGGAGG
Organism: Clostridium beijerinckii; assembly: GCF_036699995.1. Classification (NCBI taxonomy): domain Bacteria; kingdom Bacillati; phylum Bacillota; class Clostridia; order Eubacteriales; family Clostridiaceae; genus Clostridium; species Clostridium beijerinckii. The sequence continues at coordinate 2,516,399 of NZ_CP144906.1, forward strand.
AATTAAATATGTCAAATTTTGCTGCAACTGTGGATGCTAGAAAATATGAACCAAGAGATAAGCATCCTGTTATTTTTAAAACTTTTGAAAGTTTAGGATCTGGTGAAAAAATGGAGCTTATAAATGATCATGATCCACGTCCACTACATTATCAATTTATAATGGAACTTCCAGAACAATTTGAATGGGAATACCTCGAAGAAGGTCCTGAGGTATGGCGAGTTGCAATTACAAAGAAATAAATATTTTAAAGAAGATGTTTCAGATATTAATCTAAGGCATCTTTTTGCGTAACAGTAAGGCGTATTTTACTAAAAAAGTACCTTATAAGATTAGCTAAATCCCATAAGGAAAAAATAACTATATCCTTTGTTATTTTTTTGTTTTACTTAAAAAGTTATATTTTATCAGATTATCATACAAAGTTTGCATACGGTGAATTAAAGTAAACTAAAGTGCAAATGATATATACGCACACAAAGTCATAAAAAGATAGGAGGTTTATTATGGATAGTTATGTTTGTACAGTATGTGGTTATATTTATGATCCAGCGGTAGGGGATTCTGATAATGGTGTTAATCCTGGAACAAAATTTGAAGATATTCCTGATGATTGGGTATGCCCTTTATGTGGAGTACCAAAATCGGATTTTGAAAAAGTAGAATAATATGATTATAGGGCATAAATTAGTTTTGAACTAAAATAGTAGAGAAGCAATGAGCTTGCAAGGGATCGCTATAAAACTAACAGAGTTTGTTTTATAGCGGCTCTTTATTTCAACAATAAAATAATGTGAATTTCGAAGAGCTCACATTGAATGTATAATTAAATTATGCGACTAACTAAATCATCATTAAAAATTATAATGAGTTTAATAATGATTTTCAACGTTTGACCAATAAGGAATAATAATTTAATTTATACAAATAATAATATAGATTAATTTTAAGGAGTGATTTCTATGGATGAAAATCCTATGTTTTGCTATCAGTGTGAGCAAACAGCAGGGGGAAAAGGATGCACCAAAATGGGTGTGTGCGGAAAAACACCTGAAATAGCTAATCTTCAAGATTTACTTTTATACCAATGCAAAGGTATAAGTTGTTATGTCATGGATCTTATAGAAAAAGGCGAGGAAATAGATAAAAGTATAGTTAGTTTTGTAGAAAATTCGTTATTCACTACACTTACAAATGTTAATTTTGATGCAGAAGTTCATGTAGAAATGCTTAAGGAATCTCAAAAAATAAAAGAGAGTTTAAGAGATAAAGTGAGTTCTGATAAAGAATATCCAGAACAAGCAACTTATAACTTAAGTGAAACTAAGGAAGAAATGCTTAAAGATGCAAAAAGAGCTGGAATTATGTTTGACCAAGATTTAGATGCTGATGTAAGATCACTTAGACAAACAATAGTTTATGGCTTAAAGGGAATAAGTGCATATGGGCATCAAGCAAGGTGTTTAGGTTATTATGATGATCAAGTTGATAATTTCTATTTTAGAGGATTAGAATGTACAACAAATGATAATTTAAGCGTTGAAGAGTTAATTAGAATGACTATGAGAACCGGTGATATGAGTGTTGCTGTTATGAGTAAATTAGATGAAGCTAATACAGGGACTTATAAGAATCCAAGTCCTCATAAAGTTAATGTAAATATTAAAAAGGGACCATTTATCATTGTTTCAGGGCATGATTTAAGAGACTTAGATATGTTATTAGAACAAACTGAAGGCAAAGGAATTAACATATATACTCATGGTGAAATGATACCTAGTCATGGTTATCCTGAACTTAAAAAATATGAACACCTTGTAGGAAATTATGGGGGTGCTTGGCAAGATCAACAAAAAGAATTTGATGGTATACCAGGCTGTATTTTAATGACTACAAATTGCTTGATGAGACCTAGGGAAACATATAAAGATAGAATTTTTACAACAAGTGTAGTTGGATGGGATGGAGTTAAATATATTCCTGCCGACAAAGATGGTCATAAAGACTTTACACCAATAATAGAAAAAGCATTAGAACTTGGTGGGTTTACAAAAACAGAAGAACCAAAAGAAATTCTTGTTGGGTTTGGTCACCACGCTACATTAAGTCATGCAGAAACAATTGTTAATGCAGTTAAGGACGGAAGCATTAGACATTTCTTCTTAATTGGAGGGTGTGATGGCGCTAGGCCAGGAAGAAATTACTATACTGAATTTGCAAAGAAGGTTCCAGAAGATTGTGTTATCCTAACCTTAGCATGCGGGAAATATAGATTTAATAAATTAGATTTTGGAGAAGTTGCTGGACTTCCAAGATTATTAGATGTTGGCCAATGCAATGATGCTTATTCAGCAGTTAGAATTGCAACAGCACTTGCAGATGCATTTGATACCAGTGTAAATGGATTACCATTATCAATAGTTCTTTCGTGGTATGAACAAAAAGCGGTTGCTGATCTTTTAGCATTACTTTCATTAGGTATAAAAGGAATGTTCCTTGGGCCATCACTTCCAGCGTTTATAAGTCCTAATGTATTGCAATATTTAGTTGATACATTTAACTTACAAACAATAAGTGAGCCTGACGAAGATTTAAAAACTTGCTTAAAACAAAGTGTATAAATGTAAATAATAATAATTTAAATAGAAACTATCTCAATTTTAGAGATAGTTTTTTTGTTATATATAATTATAAATTTAGTAATGCAGTATAAATTGAGTCAGTGTTTATTTCATTTTAATTTTAGAATTTGAATTTTTTTAAAACTTGATTGAAATCATATTGTTTTTATTTTTGCAAAGATATAATAGGCTCATGAGCTAAATGAAACAAGCTTAAGAAAAACAAGCATTAAAATAAAGAACTGAAGAAAAATGAGGAGGATTTCAATGATAGATTCTAATAAGATAAATTCAAATAACAAATGGAAGGGATTTAAAGACTTCCTTGTATATAAAACAGTTAAAGAAGATGAGGTAGTTACATCATTCTATTTAAAATCATTAGATGGAAGTAAGCTTCCTGAATTTATAGCAGGGCAATTTATAACTGTCAGAATAAAAAATGAAGATAATACTTTTACTAAACCTAGACAATATACATTGTCCATGAATTCTAATGAAGAATTTTATAGAATAAGTGTAAAGAGAGAAGAGAATGGTTACTTAAGCAAAAAACTATGTGATGAAATAAAGGCAGGAGATAATCTTCAAATAACTGCACCTCTTGGAAATTTCATATTAAAGGATAGTGAAAAGCCACTAGTTTTAATAGGAGGGGGAATTGGAATAACACCGATGCTTACAATGGCTTATGATGCAGTAAACAGTGATAGAAAAATTCACTTCATTTATAGCATACCTAATTCAACTCATCATAGTTTTAAAGAAGAAACAGTAAAATTACATAATAATAATTTCAAAAGTAATGTATTTTATACACGTCCTAAAGAAAATGAAAAATTAGGAAAAGATTTTGATGTACAAGGCAGGATATCAGAGAAATGGATGATAGATAACTTGCCAAAGGATGGAGACTTCTATTTTTGTGGACCAGTGCCATTTATGAAAACTGTTTATCATAATTTAATATCAATGGCCATTGAAAAGGAAAATATAAACTTTGAAATGTTTGAAGCAGGAGTAGATATAACAAAAGAGTAACAAAGTATAAACAAATGAGGAGGAAATTGATTATGTTTAATCATATAAAAAATAAAAACAATACTTTTAAAAATTTAATAAATGGGGAATGGGTTAGCAGCAGAAGTGAAAACTTTGTAGAGATAAAATCACCACTTGATAATTCATTGTTAGGTAGAGTACCGGCTATGACAAAGGAAGAGGTAGATACTGCAGTAGTAACAGCTAAAGAAGCTCAAAGAAAGTGGAATAACACAACTATAAATGCAAGAGCAGAAATATTATATAAAGCATCAGACATTTTACTGGAAAATATAGATGAATTATCAGAACTTATGATGATGGAAATTGCAAAAGATAGAAAAAGCTGCAGATCAGAAGTATCCAGAACAGCAGATTTTATAAGGTTTACAGCAGATACAGCTAAGAATTTATCTGGTGAAAGTATTCCAGGAGATAGCTTCCCAGGTTTTAAGAATAATAAGATGTCAGTTGTAAAAAGGGAACCATTAGGAGTTGTACTTGCAATATCTCCTTTTAATTATCCAATAAATTTATCAGCTTCTAAAATAGCACCTGGTTTAATGGCGGGAAATTCCATTGTATTAAAACCAGCAACTCAAGGGAGCTTATGTGGATTATATCTAGCAAGAATATTCGAAAAAGCAGGGGTTCCAGCCGGAGTACTAAATACAGTTACAGGTAAAGGAAGTGAAATTGGAGATTATATTACTACTCATAAAGGGATAAATTTCATCAACTTTACAGGTAGTACAGAAGTAGGAACTAGAATTTCTAAGATGACTAGTATGGTACCTCTTTTAATGGAATTAGGTGGCAAGGATGCAGCTATAGTTTTAGAAGATGCTGATCTTGAACTAACTGCAAGTAATATAGTTGCAGGTGGATATTCATATTCAGGTCAAAGATGCACAGCGGTAAAGAGAATTTTAGTAGTAGATGAAGTAGCAGATGAATTATTAGAAAAAATCAAAGAAAAGATGGAAAAGCTTACTGTAGGGAATCCTTTAGAGAAAGATGTAGATGTTGTACCTCTTATTAGTTCTAAAGCTGCAGATTTTGTTATTGAATTAATAGAAGATGCAAAGGGTAAAGGAGCTGACTTAATTGTAGGAGGAAACAGAGATGGAAATTTAATTTATCCAACACTTTTTGATAATGTTACTTTAGACATGAGAATTGCATGGGAAGAACCATTTGGCCCTGTACTTCCAATTATTAGGGTTAAAGATAAAGATGAAGCTATAGAAATAGCTAATGAATCAGAATATGGGCTTCAAAGTGCTGTATTTACAAAGAACATAGATAATGCTTTTTATGTGGCTGATAAGTTAGAAGTAGGAACAGTTCAAGTAAATAATAAAACAGAAAGAGGTCCTGATAATTTCCCATTCCTTGGTGTGAAAGCTTCTGGTATAGGAACTCAGGGGATAAAATATTCAATTGAATCTATGTCTAGACCTAAGGCTACTATAATAAATCTATCAATACATAATTAAGAGTGGCAGAAAAATGAAATATTCTATTGAGATTTGATTTCAATCACATTTTTTAAAAACAAATAAAGTTATAATAATGTCAGAAGTTAAATAAAAAAACAATTTAAGAAGTAGATAGCATAATTTGGGAGGTATTAATATGAAAATAATATATTTTAGTCAAACAGGAAATACAGAAAAAATGGCAAACTTAATTCTAGAAGGAATAGAATCAGAGGGGAAGAAAGCCGAATTAGTTGAAGTATCAAATGCAACACTTGATGATGTTAATAATGAAGAAATACTTATTTTAGGATGCTCAGCTTATGGATCAGAAGAATTAGATGAAAGTGAAATGGAACCTTTTGTTAAATCATTAGAAGGAAGTTTGCAAGGAAAGAAAGTTGCTCTTTTTGGTTCATGGGGATGGGGCAATGGTGAATGGATGACAGAATGGGAAAAGAGAATGGAGTCATATGGTGCTATATTAATAAACGAAGGTTTAACCGTGCAGGAATCTCCTGAAGGTGAAGATGAAGACAAATGCAGAGATTTTGGAAAATTAATAGCAAAATAGGAATAACAAAAACCATGCAATAAGGAGATTTATCTCCCTTATTGCATGGTTTTCAATTTTATACAGTGGCTTTATGCATTTTGCAATAGTTCAAATACTTGTCCAACTTTAAAAGTTTAGCCTAATATTTGTTTTAAATCCTCATCAGGAGTACTGATTGGTTTAAGATCGAAATTATCAACTAAGAAATTTAATACATTAGGAGTTAAGAAAGCAGGTAAGCTTGGCCCGATATACATTCCTTTTACGCCTAATGAAAGTAATGCTAGTAAATCACATACAGCTTTTTGTTCATACCAAGACAATACTATTGATAAAGGTAAATCATTAACTGTACAGTTAAATGCATCAGCTAAAGCTAAAGCTATTCTAACTGCTGAGTATGCATCATTACATTGTCCAACATCAAGCAATCTTGGAAGTCCTGCAACTTCACCAAATTGTAATTTGTTGAAACGATATTTTCCACACGCTAAAGTAAGAATAATACAGTCCTTTGGAATTTTTTCAGCAAACTCTGTATAATAATTTCTTCCAGGCTTTGCACCATCACATCCACCAATTAAGAAGAAGTGCTTAACGTTTCCGTCTTTAACTGCATTAATAATTGTTTCAGCATGACTTAAGGTTGCCTTATGACCAAAGCCTACTAAGATTTCTTTGACTTCTTCGTCTTCTGTGAAACCACCAAGTTCAAGTGCTTTATTTATTATTTCAGAGAAATCCTTATATCCATTTTCATCTTTTTCAATATGTTTAATACCATCAAATCCAACAACACTTGTTGAGAATATTCTATCTATATAAGAATCTTTTGGTCTCATTAAGCAGTTTGTTGTCATTAAAATACAACCAGGTATATTATCAAATTCTTTTTGTTGATTTTGCCATGCACTTCCGAAATTACCCACTAAATGAGGATATTTGTTTAATTCAGGATATCCATGTGAAGGTAACATTTCGCCATGAGTATAAATATTTATTCCTTTACCCTCAGTTTGCTCAAGTAACATTTCTAGATCTCTTAAATCATGTCCAGAAACTACTATGAATGGACCTTTTTTAATATTTACATTAACTTTTGTAGGTGATGGAGAGCTATAAGTAGTATTATTAGCAGTATCTAAAACTTCCATAATCTTAACACTCATAGTACCTGTTTCCATTGCAAGTTTAATCAAATCTTCAAGAGTTAAACTATCATCAACTAAAGCTGCTAAAGCCTTAAAATAGAAGTCATTTACTTCATCGCTAGTATATTTTATAAATCTAGCTTGATGAGAATAAGCAGCGATTCCTTTTAAACCATATTTTATAGTTTCTCTAAGAGAACGAATATCTGGATCTAAGTTCTCATCGTACATTATTCCAGCTTTTTCAGCATCTTCAAGTATAGATTCTTTAGAATCACTTAGGTTGTACAACGCTTCAGGAGAGGTGATATTTTCAGATTTAACCTTTGCTCTTAAAGACTCTTTAATTTCTTGAGACTTTTTAAGTTGAATAAGGTGAGCCTTAGGGTCAAAATTAACATTAGTTAATGTCATAAATAAAGAATCTTCAACAAAAGAGGCTACTGATGTGTCAACCTTTTCATTTTTGTTTAAAAGTTCTTTTGCGTAAACACTGATTCCTTTTAATTGATAAATCAATAAATCTTGCATTGCTGCAATTTCAGGTGTTTTACCACACACACCTATTTTAGTACATCCCTTACCCCCAGCAGTTTGTTCACATTGATAACAAAACATTTTTTCTACCATAATAAAAACTCCTCTCATATTTACATAATATAATGCTACGGATATATTATACAATAAAACGGAATAATAATACAATATAATTATATAATATTCAATATTATATAAGAAATACCACATTGTGAGGTGAAATTTTGTCAAAACATTAATTATGATTATAGGATATAATTGACAACTTGATATTATTTAAAAGAATATTTAACCTGAATTATTCATAAAATTATATGAAACATGCTTTGCATGGCTCGTTAAGCTGTTCTTAACAAATTCAAAACTTCACTTATTAAGTGAAAAAATATAGAAAAATAGACTCAAATTTGTTATGGTTAATTTGCGAAAAAAAACAATTAACAAAGGAGAGTCTATATGGGTAGTTTATTAGAAAAATCTTTGAATTTCAAGAGAAATGTAAAAATTAATTTTGATGGTGGAAATTTAACATCAGATTCTGGTCTTATTTTATATAGTGAATTTGATGAAAGAATAGGTTTTTCAAGAACTGTAAAAGATGTTTTTTATGTTAATGATGGAATTAATCATAGAGAACATACAAACGAAGAGATATTACTACAAAAAGTTTATCAAAGAATAGCTGGCTATACAACCGACGATAATTCAGATGAATTAAGATATGATCCAGCGCTTACTACAATTTTAGATAAAAATGCACTAGCTTCACAGCCTACAATTTCACGTTTTAATAACAATCTCGATAAAGAAAACTTAAGACAATTTAATAAAATAAATGAGTTGGTTTTGGATAAAGTATACTCAATTGATATGCCAAATCAAATAATTTTGGATATTGATTCTACTAATTTTGAAACTTATGGTAATCAATATGGTTCAGCATACAATTCACATTATTCAGCAAATGGATATCATCCACTATTAGTTTTTGATGGACTAACAGGTGATTTATTAAAGGCAGAGTTGCGTTCTGGAAATGTTTATACATCAAGAAAAACAGTGGCTTTTATTGGTCCATTATTAAAAAGGTATTCAAATAAATATATTTGTACAGACCTATACATTCGTGGCGATAGCGGTTTTGCTATACCTGGACTTTATGAAATTGCAGAAGAACATGATGCTAAATATGCAATAAGATTAAAAGCAAATGCAACATTGTATAAGTATTCTGAAGAATTTACTACAAGAATGGAGATATTATGCAAAAGAAATATCTATGACCATTATACTATATATGGTGAATTTGTATATAAAGCAAAGAAATGGACTAAAGAACGTAGAGTTGTTGTGAAATTAGAAAAGAAAGAAGGTCAAATGTGTATAGATTATACTTTTGTTGTGACTAACATGACCAGCCATCTAGAAGCTGTAATAAAATTTTATTGTAATAGAGGAACAATGGAGAATTTTATTAAAGAAGGCAAAAACGGCTTCGCTTTCGATAAAATGAGTAGTTCATCTTTTATCGCAAATGCTAATAAGCTTCAAGAGATGGTTTTAGCATACAATTTAAACAATTGGATGAGAAGATTATGTTTTACAAATTCAATGAAATCTCTAAGAATAGAAACAATACGAATGAAAATAATTAAAGTAGCTGGTAAACTTGTAAAGAGTAGTAGATACTTAAAATTCAAACTCTGTAGTTCATGTGCTTATCAAAATGAGTTTTGGCATATTTTAAAAAATATCAATTCACTGCCGTTATTAAATTGATTCAGATTACAATTTAATATGTAAGATATGGTTAAAACCTAAAGTCCGTAGCGAAGCTGTACGTATATTTAGAAAAATAATTAAAAATTAAGAAAAGAAATAGCTAATAGCATGAAAAACTAACTTTCTTATGTTATTAACTATATCTATGAATAATTCAGGTTTAAATATTAATTTAATAATTATCTTAATGATACACGTGATTTGCAATTAAATAGGTACTACGAAGTGTTTTAAATTACCACAAATAAAGAAGACAAAAAAACAAACAATAAGAAATATAAACTAATTCATCAATGAAAAAAGCAAGCTGGATTGGAGGAACTATTATGAGACGTAAATTAAAATATATTTTAATCTTTGCTTTTGGTGTATTGCTTATTGGTTGTAAGTTCGGTAAAACTGTACCTTCTCCTGAAAATCAAATAAATAATGAACAATCAGAGGCAAAACCTGATGAATCAGATGAGAAAGAATTAGGTGAAAAATCTAGTAATGAACCAAGTAAAAATTCTGATGGAAATAAAGAAGAAAAGAGCTAGGCAGAATCTAAAGAAAACAATAATGAAGCATCATCTGAAAAATCCAGCCAAAATGTTACTGAGAAATCTGATGAGAAAGCTACATCTGAATCACGCGAAATAGTCGAAGAAGATAAGACTGTTGCAACAAATAAGAAAAAAATTATTTATTTAACATTTGATGATGGACCAAGTTTTACTGTGACAACTAATGTTTTAGATATATTAAAAGAGAATAAAGTAAAGGCAACATTTTTTTTGATTGGAAATCAGATTAAAGGCAGGGAAGCGGTGGTAAAGAGAATTTATAATGAAGGAAATAGTTTAGGCCTACATAGTTATACACATGACTATAACATAATTTACAGTGATGAAGATAACTTTATTAAAGAAATGATCGATTGCAGGAATGCAATAAACAAGGTTGCTGGAATAACACCTAATATAATTAGGTTTCCAGGCGGCGGTCATAAACGTTTAAGTAATAATTTTCTTAAAAAATTACATGATAAGAATTTTAAAGTGTATGATTAGAATTTGGAAAATAGTGATGGATTAAAACCTAAAACATCATCATGTGAATTATATGAAAAAGCTATAAATGGAAGTGAAAATAAGAATAAGATTATATTGCTTTTGCATTGCACAAACAATCACCAAAATACGTGTAAAGCTCTTCCTCAAATAATAAAATACTATAAATCAAGAGGTTATGAATTTAGAACAATAACTGAAGAAACAAAAGAGCTATATTTTCCAATAAAGAAATAAATCGTATACAAAAAGTCTAAAAAGATATCGTAACGTGAAGATATTACAAATAGGGTAGATGAAACGGAGTGTAACAAATGAAAAGAAGAAGATTTATTAGGAACACTATTTTATTAATTATATTTGTTTTTATATTAAATTCATTGAGGTATGCAGTTAATGCGGAATCAAAAATTCATTCTAATAGTAATATATCTATATTAGTTGATATTAGTGAAGAAAGGCTTTATTTAATAGATACTGAGAAAAATATAATATTAAAAAAATATACAATAGCTAGTGGTAAACAAGAAACACCTTCTCCGGTAGGTACATGGAAAGTGGTACGTATGGCTAAATGGAGTGGAGGTTTTGGCACAAGGTGGATTGGATTAAATGTACCTTGGGGAATTTATGGAATTCATGGCACAAATAAACCATACTCTATTGGGAGCGAAGCCTCCCATGGATGTATTAGAATGCGAAATAAGGATATAGAGGAATTATATGAGTATGTAAAGCGTGGAATGATAGTATGCATATACGCAGGCCCATATGGCCCTTTTGAAAAAGGATTTGTAAATTTAAAGCCTGGCGATAGAGGGGCGGATGTTTTAGAAGTGCAAAGAAAAATGAAAGAAAAAGGCTATTATCCTAAAAATTTAGATGGAATATATGGCGAAGGAATGAAACTGTATGTAATAAAGTTTAGGAAAGAAAATAACCTTAAAGAATGTCATGATATTAATAAAGAGTTTTATGAAAAACTTGGGATTACTTTGGTAGATTAAATCTTTATCCAATTATTATATCATCATCAACAGCATTATTATTCATGTTGTTATTATTGCTGTTATTTTGGTTACCATTATTGTTATTACTAATAAACAGCCTATGCCCACAATGAAGTTTCCAAGGACGTTTAGCTCTTCAGCATTTTTACCTTTTGCAAGAGAAATAACAATTGCATTTGTTAAAATTAGAGAATCTTCAGGAGTTAAGTTTTCAAAACCTGTCATTATTTACACCCACTTACTATAACATATAATTAATAATTATGACATTTGATTAAATAATATGAGTATGGGTGTTAAATAAATAGTTGTATATTAATAATATATTATTAGTTTATTAAAAAGCATTATTTAATGTAATTATAAAATTATGAGAGGTAATAAAAATGTATGTAATTAAAAAGTTCATAGAAACGATTTTGATATCTTATACTATTCTCTTAAAATATATGTTAACTTTATGCGAAAGTTCTTTGAAAATTGAATGTGCGATGTTTACAAAGTTCGGTATAACAAGTATATACTTGTATAGGTTATAAGCATAAATATTATTAAATTTATTGGACATAATAGTACCGAAAGGTGGATATGCGATGAAAAGATTTACTGTTTTATTATTGGTCTTTTTATGTTTAACGCTTACTGTATTCGGAATAAAACCTGCATTTCCAGTTACAATCAGTAATACATTTAACCAAGGTATTTATAAAATATCTGATTTTAACCCTTCGAAAAACAGTGTTTATTCAGTTCAAAACGTTTCATCAAAGGATAATATGTCCATTATTATTACGGATGAAGAACAAAATATACTTCAATCTATACGACTAAAACCTAATTCAGAAAAGCATAACACAATACCTATAGGTCCTAATGACACAATTATATTACTTGGTAAAGGTGCAGTTTTTGTTAATCCATTGGAACTTACAGAGTGATGTCGTTTAATTATTAATTAGCAAAATAAATAATAAATTAGAATATCGCACTATTCGTAAAACTGAGAATAGATTTGCGATATTTTTTTATTTAAGATACTGTTTCGTAATAATCTAGACAAAGAGATGAGGTAATGCAATGCAAACATTAAGCAAAACAGCAGAGCAATCTAGAAAATGTCCTAATGTTAAAAATTGCAATAATAAGAGAATTGAAGCATGTGCATTAGCTGAGTTACCTAAGCAAACATAGATTGCAGTACTACTAATGAATAATACAATTACACCAATTACTGGATTTAAGGTGTTGCTAATACAAATAAGAAAATTTAAAACAAGATCTATTAATGGTTTAAGTTTTGTGTTGGTTTATATTGATACTAGGGTTTATGGGAAATGATTTTTTAAATTGGAGGAATTAAATATAATTAAAAAATTTTATTATAACTATATCATCTTCATAATTGATCCACAATTAAGATGTAGAATAAACACATAAAGAGAAGACAATTGAGGGAGTGATATACAATGAAAAAGAAAGTTATGATTCTAGTATTAGCAATCATAGTAACTGTAAGTGGCATGTCACTTGCATATGCAGAAGGTGGCAATAATATAGATTCTAATAAATTTAATGGACAAGATAGTGGGGTTAAATCATTATCAGATTATAGAGGAAATATGATGAGCCTGATGGGGGATGGAGTTCAATCAGATGATGATATGAATAAAATGATTGAATTAATGAAAGAGAATGGTTTTACTGATGAAGCAAATGCTATGAAAAATAGAGATTTTAATACCATGAAAAATTTAATGGCTAACTAAGTGATGATGATTATAGCAAGATAATTGATATAATGCAAAATAATAGATATGGATCTATGGCTAATATGATGAAATCTGTAGGCAGAGAAAATATGGCAGAATTTCATAAAAATATGGTGGGTTATTAATATTTAAAGTTTAAAAGAATTAAAATAGTTAAGTTCGCCTGGCACTTTTATAATAAGTATTGTATATAAATAAATTATAAGCAATTATTTAGGCAATATTTATGGATATTTTCGATTTATCGCCAGAAGAACTCACTGCCTTAACAGCGGTTCTATCTATAGGAATTGCAAAACAATATACTGAAGGTGACCAGTTAGGCGTATTGGCACTCTTTTTCACTAGTATAGGTGATATTCTGGCATTAATTCAACTACAGAGATTAAGTATAGCTGCGAGAGTTGAGAAGGTACAAAATGAGCAAAGTGCACAAAATACACAAAATGATAAAAGTACTCAGAATACTCAAAAACCTAATTTGAATGAAACAAAGGCTTAACGTTAAAACATTATGTATCATTAAAATGAATATATTTTTAATATATATGTAAATGTAATAATACACAAGCTAATGTAGAATTAATAGAATAAATTAGTAAGATGAGTAGGTAGTTTTAGTGATGAGTTTAAATTTAATTGTCAACATTAAAGACATAGACCATTATATATGTTCATAAGTATAGATACAAAAGACTTTGTGTAGATTACGCGAAGTCTTTTGTGTATTATATTAGAGGGGAAATATAATGATATAGTAATCTCAAGTTTAAGGGAATGTAATATTTAATTTTTATATGAATTTCTTAAGCTGATGACATTAGGAGAAAAGAAGGCAAGTACACTTCGCTAAATAAGTCGTTGTCCCGTAAATGATACAAGCCCATAAGGGGCTTGCACACTTCGGGAAACGTTATTTAGCTAAATGTACATGCCTTCTTTTCTGTATTATGGTTTATTGCTGCAGATGAAGTAGAAGGTGTTACCATGGTTTTTGGTTTATTGTGTTAATGGAGATAATGCTGCACATGCAGATTAATGTTTTTGTGAAATGTGAGAATTGGAAAAGAAAGTTAATGTTTTTATTTTCCTATGACGATTATTTAAATTCACTTCTAAGATTCTAAACCAGAAAGAGTCAATATGTAATCCCAAGGAGCTTTGCTCAAGTGGAATTACATTGACACTTTCTTCAGTGGTTAATTTAGATGTAGTGATTGGATTAAAGGCTGCGCCTCAAATCTCATGAACAGTAGAAAGCATATGAAATATAGAGTATTCTAGAGATTAAGGATAGATCCTATTTGGTGTATTACATGATTTATGGAGAAGTGATGCATGCGCATAAAGAAAAGGGCGCCTTGGACTTGCAATCACAGGATAGAGATAAAGTTTATTGGAAGTTGGCAGGTCCACAATGTACTTGCTTACCTGCTAGTCCTTTTTAGTAATGGCGCTCTTTCCGCTTAAGAAATCCAATCACTAAAAATAATAGAATAGATATTTATAAGGAAATTATTTTTAGTGATTCGGTTTCTTGCGCTTCAATAACACTCATTACTAATAAGGACAGGCAGAAAAGCAATTACATTGACGGCGCCATGTGGAATAAAAGTTTTTTTAATAGTAGTTATAATGAGAGTAGAATAGATTAGACAGAGTAAATTAAAATAAGAAATTGTTCTTTGAAAACTAAATAATATGTTATTTACAAAATGTGTTATAATATGTTCTGATAGTAGTTTTTGATAAAACAAGACAGATTTTTGTTTATAGTAGATAAAGGGAGTATTTTAAATGGGATGTATTAATATTAAGCGAATTTGGTCAGATGAAACCATGATTGAATTTGAATTTTCAGCCAATAATGCAAATATTTATTCACAATTAAATTTCTTTGTAACTGAAAATGAATTATTAGAAATTTATTAACTGAGGATCGTGCAAGTGTTCAAGGAATAGCTTTTAGAAACTAGTGTAATAATATTATAATTTTCAAGTCGCTGGTAGTGAAAATAAGAGGTGAAATATGATGGAGTATATAAAAGCACATAAATATTCATCTAATCACAGAAATCAATTGTTAAGAGATAAAAAATGTGGTTGTTTTTATTGTTTAAAAATTTTTAGTCCAAAAGAAATTGTAGATTGGGTTGAGGATATTGGTGGTACAGGTATTTGTCCGTATTGTGGCACAGATTCTATAATTAGCGAAAGTTCAGGATATCAAATAACAAAAGAATTCCTAATAGAGATGAAAAACTATTGGTTTAATAAAAACAATAATGAATAATATATTTAATATAGTACATTATCTTAAAGAAAATCTGATATTTACATAATAGTTATAATTTAAAAAAGATAAATTTTGATTTATAAGGAAGGTGAATCATGAAAATATTTTTACGTATGCACCCAAAGAATCGTTTATCCTCTGTACAACCAAAAAATTAATTTTGTACAGAGGAGTGCATATTAAATGAATAGATTAAATAAGCCAATTATTACGAAAGAAACAATCAAAGCAATGGAGGACATGTCATTTTTTACCCATGCTATGATTTTTGACGATTTACTAATTGTTGCACAAAAAGAAACGAATTGCTTTGTATTAAAGACAAGTGATGGGCTAATAGTAATAGATGCTATTTGGCCAGCAAAGGAAGCTTTTGATGCAATAGTATCTGCTATTAAAGATGTAGGTTGGGATCCTGATACTATAAAAAAGCTGGTTTTAACTCATGGACATGTTGATCATACAGGCTGTGGAAAATGGTTTGTTGAGAAATACCATGCTTACACATATCTTTCTAAAATAGATGATATTTTTTGGGAGGAACATCCGACTAAGCCTGATAGACCAGAAACGTGGAAAGATTATAAAATTGATGTTTATGTTCAAGATGGTGATACCATAATATTGGGTGATAAAACAATATATGTTTATGGTACTCCTGGTCATACTCCAGGAGGATTAAGCTATATATTCCCTGTAAAAGATGATGGTAAAATCCACATGGCAGCATTATGGGGGGCTACAACTCCACCATGGACAAAAAATGAAGTAAAACAATATCTTAAGTCCTTAGATTATTTTATTAGTGAAGCAATTAGTAAAAAAGTAGATGTGGCTCTAAGTAATCATACAGCTATAGATAATGGCTTGGAGCGTATTATATATTCAAAAGCAAGAATGGATTATATGCCTAATATTTATATTATTGGACAAGATGGATTTCAAAATTATTGTCAGGTGTTTAGGACATTGAGTTATGATCTGCTGGAAAGATTATAAGTATAATGCCAGGTCAAGAAAGTTCAATTTTGCCATAGTACTGTCACAAATCTCTTGTAATATATAAAAACAAAGTAGTTAAACATTATTTATCCACTATTAAATAAATATTAACCAGTATTCAGAATGGTCTATTCACAATAATAGATCATTCTTTTTTTATTATAATAAAGTTAAATCAATGTATAATTTTTATATATGTAAGTAAAGCAATATGCTAACTGCAAAGTTGCAATTGAAAATATTAAGTTATACAATAAAAAAATAAATATTGAAGAAAAAATTAGAGTAATTGTACAGTTATAACATGTTTTATTATTGGAAGAGTTGGGGGAAGATTATATTGAAAGGTATTTGTACATTAGAACAATTACAAGATGAAGCTAGAGCGGATTTGGGATACAGAAATGCAAATAAGGTTCCATTTCTTAAGACTAATGTTTATAAGGTAAGAAAGAGGATGGAAAAGAATAAGTCAGGAGGTTCAAAAGTAAAAGAATATGTATGGAATCACAATTTGAGGAAAAAAAATTTATCTTCATTAATCAGAGAGATCTATGATTGTGAAGAGCATTGCTTTTTGTATAAAATCTTTGGAATAGAGCAAACCAAGTTAAAACTTGAAATTTCATTTGCTGGA